>JASLKC010000038.1 GCA_030747785.1 Candidatus Poseidoniaceae archaeon
ACCACTGAGAGTCCGAGGGGGATTCAATGCACTGCCATCGGTTATCATTTCGGACTTCTGAAGGGCGCGTGGTTCCAAATCAAGTTCTGCAAGAGTCGAATATTCAAGACTCACCGGCCTCCAAGATGAAACTATCAAATCCGCTTCTAACCAATCTGCTAAATCCTGGCTATTGCCAACTGTTGCGGATAGAGCAATAATCTGAGCCTCGGGTCGTAAATGCCGCACTCGGGTCAAGTTTACTTCCATAGTTGGCCCTCTGTGGTAGTCATTGAGCAAATGAAACTCATCAGCAACAACAATGGATACTTTGCCGAGTATCTCGGGCTTACTACGCATTAATGAATCGAGTTTCTCACTGGTGCACACAAGGATATCGCAGTCATCGATTTTCCTTGCTTCTCCTGGGGCATCGCCAATTCCAAGGCCGACTTTGAGGCCCAATGCCGCCCCTAATTCACTCAATTCCGCCTGCTTCTCACTAGCTAACGCCTTCAATGGAACGATGTATACAGCTCGACTACCAATTTCATCGACCAGTAGTCTCTTTGCAATTCCTAGGAATGCCACAAGGCTCTTGCCACTCGCTGTAGGAATACAAACCATGGTATTTCGACCAGATAGGACCGAAGTCATCGCTTCGGCTTGAGGAGGGTATAATTTCTCAATTCCCCAATCTTCACTGACGAAACGGACTAATTTTTCGGGTAAGTCAAGGCCACTGATACGACGCTCCGGCTCACCCATGCTCCGATAGTGGTGGCCAACAGTCCAAAAGTTCATCCTAAGATGAATCGACACCCTCAAGGAGTGTGTCCAACCGTAAGGTTCCGATGTCAGACGACGACCAAGCCATCGACGAGCGCCTATCGGTATTCGAAGACGAGCCCGATTTGAACGATTGGTTCGAGGTCATATGTGGCTCACTGCTCGCTGTTATTGGCCTTTTCCAACTGATTTCACCTGGTGACCTTGTCGATGTTGATGTGATGCGTTGGTTTGCTGCCGCGGTAATGGTAGCGGGTATAATGTGGGCTGCGCATGGACTCAAGGACATGGCAATCAAAGAAGTTCGCAAATCTATCGTACTCCTTGAGATGAGTGGCCGCCAAGGTAGTGTTGACCACGGCCTGATTAGAGATGTTTTACTAAATCCTGAAGCTTATACTGACTTCCTTGTCAAGGAATACGAAGCCGCATTTGAAGATGGATATCTCAGCGATGAAGAGTTATCTGAACTAAAGGCGATTCAAGCCGCCCTAGGAATCTCGGATGAAGAAGCGGCTAAACTCGCACTAGAAGGAGCGATCAAGTCTGCACTGGCAGACGGAAAAGTCAGCGACGATGAGCGAGAAATGATTGAGAAGGCTGCAGATACTGCTGGTCTATCAAAAGCAAAGAAGACCAAACTCGCCAAGGCACTCGACAGTGGTGAAATTGGAACTGATGCAAAGAAAATCCTTGAATCTCTCTAATCAATCCAATTATTTTCGCCAAACCAATTGGTGAGCAAATCCTTTGCTCTGCGGCGCCTTTTACTTTCGAGAATGATGGCGCCAACGGCTAATCCTAGCCCACATATCACCCATAGGTACTGGTTAGGAACCAATGTTGCAACTGGATTTACTCCTTCTGCCGTAACGAGATTTGAATGGGGGATGAAAGTTTCATGCTCCACGAGAATGTGAAGTGCGTCTATATCATCATCCAAAATCGTCACAGCCATTTTCTCTGGAGTGAGAATGTCTTGCATTACTCGCCATTGATTTTCAGTTATGCTTGCAGGACGTGTTGCCCAAGCGGGGTTCTGTACCCCTCCAAGGGCTGGAGTTGCAACCATTTCGATATCTAAATGAACGACATTTGACTCTGGTAATTCATCGACGACCAATAATGCCTGTAGCATGATCATATCGAGCATTAAACTTCTACCGGATGTCAAAATGAACGACTTTGAATGCTCATCTAAATTTGTCCCAGATGTTGAGCCGTCCCATTTTCCCGCCAATTTTGAGAATATCAAACGGTCGAGTTCAATCTCATTGATGGCAGGAACATGAAGTTGCCATCGTCCGTCATCTAGCGGCAAGGCATAATCGACCTCTATCCGCAATTGCAGAGTTTCACCATCTAACATCCCCATTGTTGTACCAACATGCAATGCTCTAGTCGATGCAGGCGTGCTTGGATGTGATGCATGCCATAATTGATTCAATCTATTATCGAGTAATTCATCGAGATTCATTTCATCAGAATCCTGCGTTTGCCCACTCATTGCCCACATTGGAGATATGATTCCGCCTGCTAATAATACAAGAACTCCAGGAATGAATAGCCCATATCTAATCGAAGAAGATGTTGTATCGAGTCTCATCTCGAAAAATAGGCCCAATAGCATCGCCATTGAAAGAATTAGAATCATTACCCCAGAAGAGGCTTCAAGTGCTTCAGAATTAGATTCTGAACCAACTACAGAGAGAGTAGAGACATGTACTGCTTCACCGGTGAAATCATCTGGAGTGATTGGCCCAATCCCTTCGAATGCAATCATTCCAGCCCAATTATATGGCTGGAAAGCATCTAATCTACCTCCAATACACATCGTGTGGGTTCCCGTAGGGAGAGCTCTCCATTGCCATATTATTCGAGTTCCATCGTCATCTTGAGTGGTTTGGACTGCTGGACTTGGGGCCATTCTACGATCTGGAAGTATCAAGTCAGGCTGTCCATGTGATTGAGAAATTTCTTCAGGAACTCCTTCCCAATCGAAAATTACTCTCATAATCTCATGCTCATCGATTTCAAATGACCAGCAATCGCGGTCGTCCTCTACCAATGCCCCATAGTGGTTTGCTTCAAACTCAGTACTGCGAGGTGATGCATCGGTAGAAGGTTCGTCAACATCTCGTTCAGCCATGTCTTCCGCCCAAATGATATCGAGTCCAACCAATGAAGAGCCCCTGAGATGAAGTTCCCAATTCCCTGGCCTTTCCAATTCAAATTCTAGTAAAACCTTGACCACTTCTCCAGGCCATAACAATCTCTCTCCATCGAGATTGAGTGGCTCGTTTTCGATTCGGTGTGGTCCGTCAAGACCATCCGTTGGATTAGAATCTCCTTCGAAATCTATGACCTTTATTTTGTCATCAATGATTAGAGTCAGGCGCAAATCAGGCCTCGACACACCTACAATGTCATCTTGATAACGCAAATCGATTTCAATTTCCCTAATAACATCAGGAATCAAAGCAACTTTATTTTGTGCTGGATACATCGGAAATTCGAGAATTACTTGAGTTGGCGAGAATGGTGTGGCAGTTGAAACCTGATCTCCAATCGACTCTTCACCAATTGGAACTTCGGTTAACTCACAATTTTCAAGGGAGTGGCACGATAGCCAAAGGTCTCCGCCATCCTCGCCGACGTCAATCGATGCACTAGCGATTGGTGCAACCAACAAAAAGAGGAGGAACAGTGGCATCTGCCCCTTCATATCCAGAACCGTAGGTTCTGCAGTATTCACTTTGTCGGCTCAATGCGTACATCAATCAAAGGCTTCCTGCACTCCCTACAGAGGTATTTTCCCCTGCCTGCTTTCTGCCGTGGATGCTCCTTTGAGCAACTGGGGCATACCCAGAGATATTTCGCTTTTAGATGGCGTAAATATTCTGTGAATTTGCGCCCCATCTCTCCAGCTTCAGTTGATGGCCATAGATGTTCAAGCCTTCTAAATTCAGAATCATGTGGCAGGTGTCCGAGTGCATGAATGAACTCATGATGCATTACCCAGGCGCCATATGGCTTCCATTCGCCATTCAGTAACATTGGATGAATATCGATGACATCGACATCTTCTGGCCCTGAAGGATCGGCGATTCCACGCTTCCATCTAGTCACGCCATGACGCTGTGTCGCATTGCTCCTAAGAACGCCTAAATCAAGACTAGTTAATTGAGTAAGTAATTCCTCACTCCATTCATTCATCGCTGACATTACCTCAATCACAAATACTCTAAGATCCTCAAGAGCGATGAGTTGTGTACTATCGGGTCGCGCCATTCACGACCACCGATGATATGCAGGATGTCCTTCCTTTACCGCAACGAAAAGACCGCTACCCGTAGCACAGACTTTTCCTGCAGCAGTCATTGTCATAGAAATTGTAGCCCGGTCTTCAGATATCTCTTCGACCCGGCCAATGATATGGAGTTCTTCTCCTAGTGGAGTTGGGCGTCGTAATTTCACCGTGTATTTTGCAGTAACAGTGCATGGTGGCTCGTCTAAATCATTCTCATCCATCAATGCAACAGCTGCTGTCCAATTGCCATGGCAGTCTAGCAATGTACCGATTATTCCACCATTTATCATCCCAGGGAAGGCTTGATGTTCTTCATCTGGAGTAAATCTGAGTTCAAGTCCTTCTTCACACCGGTGTGAGTCAATTCGAAGACCCTTTTCATTTGCTGGTCCACACCCGAAGCAAATCGAAGTGGGAGCATACATTCGCTGAACACCATCTTCCATGCATACACCCTGTAGTCGAAGGTTGATTTCGATTCCGATGGCCATCATCTTGATGGCCTCGATACTATTGGTATGGGCATGGCCGGAAAGAAGAGGCGAGTTAGGGTTGCTCATGAACTCCCTAAACCGCGTCGTCTGGCTATCAAAAAGGCCTTGGAGGAGCACGAATCGGGTGGCAGGCCTGATTGGGATAGAGGCATGGAGTGGAAGGAAATCAGATTTTTTCGCAAACGCGTAAAACCTGGTGAAATGAGAACTGTCATGATGCCTCTACTCGATGTTGATCTTGGCGATAGATGGCCCATCCCCGTAACGGTGTTCCATGGAGTTCGCCCCGGACCAGTCGTCACCATTATTGGTGGAACGCATGGTGATGAACTCACAGGACCTAGTGCTTGTACCAACCTTCTTTCACAGACATTTACAGGACCTGATGGTGCATTAGATCCTTCTACAATGGCAGGTACTGTACGTGTAGTTCCAGTCCTCAACCTCCCGGGTTATAGAATGAAATCACGTTATTTCCCTGATGGCCGAGACCTCAATAGAAACTTCCCTGGCAAACCAAAGGGAACGACTACGTCTAGGGTAGCCGATACCGTCGCAAGGAACCTTATCGAAGGTTCAGATGTAATCATCGATCTGCATAGCGCTGCGCAAGGTCGTTCTAATATGCCTCAAGTTCGCGGAGATTTATCACATCCTGCATCAAATCTTCTCGCTAAGGCTTTCGGAATAGAATTGATTCTCGATAGTAGGGCACCAAAAGGTAGTATGAGAAAAATTGCCAACAAGATGGATATTGCTTCGATTACCTACGAGGGTGGTGGGGCTAATTGGCTCGACCAATCTGCAGTAAAGGTTGCAGTACACGGTTGTTTGAATGTCCTCAAAGCCCTGAAAGTAATCTCTGGAATTCCGGTGAGACCTAGGTTCCGTTTGAATGCGGGCGGCTCCACCTGGTTGCGAGCGGGCGAAGGAGGATTACTCGATATGTTCGTAGTTCCCGGAAGCGTTGTCTCCCGTGGTGATGTCGTTGCCACAATTTCAGACCCTGGAACTCCAGGGCTAAGCGTAGATATCGTTGCACCTGAAGATGGTTTGATGATTTGCACAGCGACAAATCCTTTCGTAAATGCAGGAATGCCAGTGGGGCACTTCCTACCAATTTCCAAACATATGGAGTTGCTTAGAACGCAATTGGATGACCGCGGACGCCTAATCGTAAATGGAAGTCAAGGGGAGCCAATTTGGCGCGAAGAGGACGATGAAGAAATGGTCGAAATCGATGTTGAAGGTGAATGGTCGGGAGGCTCTGTAGACGCTGAATGGCGTGAAGTCAATGCCGAGGAAACCGAACAAGAAGATTCTTGATCAAGCACTTTCGTTGAATTCTGCAATCGCTTGCTCAATCTCAAAGTTTTCCATATTTCTTGGCTGGCTTTTTGCCACCTCGAAAAGATGAGCTACAAGTTCATCTGTAGCCTCAATGCCATTCTGTTCCAACCACCAAAGGATATTGGAACGCCCTGACATATGTCCGACTCGAATCACCTGCTGTAAACCAAAATCAGCGGCTGGAACTCCAGAATAAACTCTGTCTGCAAGCCAATGGTCGCCTTTTCGCATAGCCTTGATTACCGCACTTGCGTGTACACCAGTTCCAGTCTCAAATGCATCTTCACCGAAAACAGGGTAGTTTCGAGGTAGAGGGACTTTGATGTACTCATTCGCTTTGTGAACGTATTCATTGAGAAGAGTTAGGTCATTTTCGATGATACCCATTAGTGAGAGGTTGACTAGAGTTTGGTCGAGTGGAGCATTTCCAGCACGCTCACCTACACCTAATGCTGTGCCATGAAGCACATCAGCACCGGCCTCCACTGCAGCAATATTGTTTGCAACTCCTAATCCACGGTCCTGATGTCCGTGCCAATTTACTTCGATGTCTCTGCGCTGGTATCCACCATCTTTGATGACTTCTTCATCGATATAGGACAGTAATTGCTTCACTCCATTTGGTGTTACATGGCCACAAGTATCGCAAACGCAAAGGCGGCGAACACCTAGATCCATCGCTCTTTGATAGATTAATTTCACATCTTCAGGCTTTGAGCGTGTTGTATCTTCGGTAACGAACATTACAGGAACGTCATTTTCAACCGCATATGATACAGCTTTTTCCATAGTTGAAACAAGTTTTTCCATAGTCCATCCTTCGGTGAATTGACGAATCGGCGAAGTTCCAAGGAATGCGCTTGCCTGAATCGGAACACCGTGTTTTTCTTGCATTTCCACAAGTGGTTCAATATCTCCCATTAGAGTACGAACCGCTGCACCAGGTCTTATTTGGTAGTCATTTTCTATAATGTGAGATATCATTGCATCGATATGTGAACGATGAAATGGTCCAGCACCTGGAAGACCTAAATCGACCTTTTGGATTCCGAGTCTTTCCATGTAAGAAAGAAGTTCGATCTTCTGCTCGATACTTGGATTCAAAGCGCTTGGACTCTGAAGCCCATCTCTCAAGGTCTCATCGTCAAACCAGACGCCATGTGGATGATTATTAGCATCACGTGAATACTCATAATCGACAAGATTCCAATCGTGTATTAGACTCCGTTCATCCATTCTGAATCACCAGACAGGAAAGCGCGAAAACACGCTCCCCGTTTGCCCAGATGAGCCTACAGCGTTTGAACCCTTGGCTGAAATTCACTCCTCTTCTGAAGAGGATGACTTCTCTGTCATGATCTGTTCTGCCAATTCCGCAGGCATTCGAGCACTGTAAATCAATTCATCAACAAATGATGATTTATCCTTGGCTCGTAATTCCATCAGCCGTGTTCCCTTTGAGACACGTCCAGCGGTTTCCTTGGTCTGTCCAGCATTGATGCGAATGACCACGCCCTTGCCCGAGAGCAAGAATAACTGGTCCTCGAGATTTGGAACTTGATGGACTCTGGAGATTTCATCTCCATCATTGAAGTTCATTGTTCTAACTCCCTTTCCACCGCGTTTGACACGGCGGTAACCATCACGCTTGGCGCCTTCGGTTCCAGGTTCTACTTCGTTCCCTTCGGAATCGAACATCATACCACTACCTAGTATCGTACGCTTACCCATTCCTTGCTTAGTCAAGGTCAAAACGTGCGTCTCGTTGAATTCTTCCTCCTCTGCCATTATCATACCAGAAAGAATGCAATCATCATCGAGTCTAATTCCTCGAACACCGCTTGATACACGGCCTTGTGATCTCACTGAACCGAGGTCGAAACGGCAGGCTCGTCCATTATTGGACACCAATACCACATCGTGATTATCGGTTCCCACTCTCACGGAAACAAGTTCATCTTCTGCTGCTAGGTTTATCGCCTTCTTTCCATTTCGATTTATCTTGATGTATTCGGAAAGCTTACTCTTCTTGATTACTCCCTTCCGGGTAGCAAATGCAAGGTAGTGTTCCTTTTCTTGACTTTCTAATTCATCGGCTAAAGAGCGTTTAAGAGGAATGATTGAAACTACTGTTTCATCATCTTTGAGGCCTAGAATATTTCTGATATGGCTACCTCTTGAGGTTCGTGAACCCTGGGGGGTCTCCCAAGCCTTGAGGCCATATACACGACCTTCGATGTATGGCTTCTCTTCATCGTTGACCATCTTTGTCGCTGGCCTATTGGTGAAGATTAGTAGGCGATCCTTTGAGAAACAAGTAATCAGGCTTGTTGGGAAATCCTCGTTCTTGGTTGAAACTCCCTTCATGCCCTTACCGCCACGGTTTTGCATGCGGAATGCTTCAGCTGGCAAGTGACGAATGTAGTTATCATTTGTTAGGGTAATGACAATTGCTCGCTCAGCGATAAGGTCCTCACGGTCCATCGATAATGGCATCGGGTCAACATGTGTTCGGCGTTCATCGCCATGCTTTTCGACGAGTTCTGATAATTCCTCCATCATGATGTCGAGGCGACGGCGCCGTGAACCTAGAATGTCCTTGAGGTCGGTGATGACAATCATGAGTTCATCATATTCATCCTGAACCTTCTTGACATCGAGGCGTGATAACTGGTAAAGTCGGCGCTCAGCAATCGCTTTCGCTTGGGGTTCAGTGAAATCGAACGGAGAAATTCCGGACATCTTCTCATCGCCCTTTAGCACATTCTCAAATTGCTCTCTGCTAGAACTCGCACGACCGACTTTGATTACATCATCAATACGATCCTGTGCCTTGACTAATCCTTCGAGGATATGCGCTCTAGCCTCAGCCTTGTTGAGATTGAATTGAGTTCTACGCTCGATTACACTCTCTCGGTGGCGAACATGTGTGTGAAGCATTACTGGTAATGTGAGAAGAACTGGCCTTCCATCGATAATTCCCATCATGTTGGCCGAATATGATTCTTGAAGTCGACTCGATTTGAATAACTGGTTTAGTACGGCGTGAGGGTCGGCATTATTCTTAACTTCAATAACAACGCGAATTCCTTCCTTTGAAGATTCGTCTCTGATATCACGAATACCCTTCACCATCTCTTTAGTAACCAGTTCAGCAATATGTTCGAGCATTGCTGCTTTCTTTACCTGATATGGGATTTCTGTGATGATAATTCTCTTGCCCTCGCTATCATCGAGAACCTCACATGTAGAGCGAATATGGAATCTACCATGTCCCGTTGAATACATATCATAGATTCCATCAATTCCATAGACAGTAGCACCGGTAGGGAAATCTGGACCTGTGATTTTCTGTGTATATTCATCGATTGCGATATTTGGTAATTCGTCTGCATCACCAGAATCTTCACCCTCTTCGATGATACGATCTACATGAAGCCTGAGTGCATCAGCAACTTCATTGAGATTGTGTGGAGGGATTTTCGTGGCCATTCCGACCGCAATTCCATCGCTCCCATTCAAGAGCAGGTTCGGTAAGCGTGAAGGTAAAACGGTTGGTTCCATTTCCGAATCATCGAAATTAGGTTGGAACAGAACTGTGTCTTTGTCTATATCTTCCAGCATATGCTTAGCAATACGGTCAAGTCTACTCTCTGTATATCGCATAGCAGCAGGTGGGTCACCATCGATTGAACCGAAGTTACCCTGTCCATCAACAAGTGGATATCTCAATGAAAACTCCTGAGCCATTCGCACCATTGTATCGTAGATCGATTGGTCTCCGTGAGGATGGAATTTACCCATTACCTCTCCAACAGAACGTGCTGACTTTGAGTGACTTTTCTCAGGGGTATGTCCAGCTTCATGCATTCCATATAGGACGCGCCGATGGACCGGCTTTAGACCATCTCTCGCATCAGGTAGAGCACGTCCAATAATTACTGACATTGCATAATTGATGTAACTGGTTTTCATCTCTTCGTTAAGGCGACGAGGTAGTAATTCTCCACCTGGTGCTGAAGTATCATCGGCTTCCATATTATTTTCCTCCTCAGACGTCAAGGTTAGTCACCTCCTTTGCAAAGCGTTCGATGAAGGCCCTACGATCACCTACATCTTCACCCATAAGGATTTCAAATAATCGATCAGATTCCTCTGCATCGTTGACTGTGACCTTTAGCAGTGTCCTATATTCAGGGTCCATTGTAGTGGACCATAATTGGTCTGGATTCATCTCTCCAAGACCCTTGTAACGTTGAATCCCTACCTTTGCAGTTGGATTGTCTTTACGCAATTCCTCGATGTAGAGGTCTCTTTCCTCTTCGGAATATGCATAATGAGATTTACGACCACGTGATACTTGGAAGAGTGGCGGCTGCGCGATGTAAACATGTCCTTCCATTACAGCTCTCTTCATGAATCGCCAAAAGAAAGTCAGAATCAATGTTCTAATGTGAGCGCCGTCTACATCAGCATCTGTCATGATGATGATTTTGGAATAACGCAGTTTGGCTGGATCGAAGGCTCCTTCATCTTCCTCATTATTTCCAACGCCTGCTCCAAATGCCCTGATCATTGTTTGAATCTCATTATTTTGGAAGACCTTAGCCATATTACGTTGCTGGCGTTCTACGTTGAGGATCTTACCTCTAAGTGGCAAAATCGCTTGCGTACGACGGTCTCTGCCAGTCTTTGCTGAACCTCCTGCAGAATCACCTTCCACGACATAAATCTCGCACTCAGATGGGTCTCTGGATTGACAATCAGCTAATTTCCCTGGAAGGCCGCCGCCCTCAAGAACTCCCTTTCTACGTGTCAAGTCACGAGCCTTACGTGCAGCCTCGCGTGCTTTTGATGCAAGTACTGCCTTATCGACAATGGCTTTTGCAACCGATGGGTTTTCCTCAAAGTACTCCCCTAATTTTTCATTGACGACGCTTTCAACGATTCCTTGAACCTCGTTTGAAACAAGTTTGTCCTTGGTTTGGCTAGAGAATGAGGGGTCGGGGTGCTTGACCGAAATGATTGCTGCAAGGCCTTCGCGTACGTCGTCGCCCGAAAGACTGTTCAGATTTTTGAGCAATTTTCTCGATTGTGCATAAGAGTTGAGAGTTCTAGTCAAGGCGCCCCTTAGCCCGGAAAGGTGAGTCCCTCCATCTCTATTTCGAATAATGTTGGTGTAGCATTGAATTGATTCGCTAAAAGCATCAGACCACTGGAGGGCAATCTCCACAGTAATGGGGCCTAACTCGATTTCTCTTTCGCCTGCAAGGTGTACTACATCACTATGTAAGGGGTTTCGCTTTGCATTGATTTGAGCAACGAATTCGCTAATTCCTCCCTCGTATGAATGCTCAGAAACAAGAGTTTCTTCTCCTCTTTCATCGATGACATTGATGGTCAATCCTGCATTGAGGAAGGCAGTCTCTTTCAAACGAGTGTTGATCATTTCATAATCGAATTCGGTAATTGTTGTAAACACCGATAGATCCGGTTTGAACCTAATTGTAGTGCCGGTAGCATCTGCCTTACCGCTTTCTGCTAGTGGGGAAAGCGGAACTCCAATTTCGTATAACTGCGTGTAAATGATGCCATCACGCTTGATTGTCATCTCAAGCGTTTCAGAAACTGCATTTACTGCAGAGACTCCAACACCGTGTAAACCACCAGATACTTTGTAGGAACTATTGTCGAACTTACCCCCTGCGTGGAGTTTGGTCATGATCACTTCTGCAGCTGAAATTCCAAATTCCTCATGGATGCCAACGGGAATACCACGCCCATAATCGATAACTGAAAGTGAACCATCGGCGTGAATTATTACGTCGATTACATCATTGTGGCCGGCCAAGTGCTCATCGACAGCGTTGTCCACAACCTCCCAGATGCAATGGTGCAGTGCAGACCCGTCGTGTGGGTCACCCAAGTACATTCCAGGACGTTTTCGCACCGCTTCAAGTCCCTCTAGGACCTGAATGCTCTGGGCACTGTATTCATCTGACATCTTATCGCCTCGTTATCGGGTTAATTTCAAGTTAAGAAAGTCTCATGTAATCTATCATTAATGCTCGGATTTAGCGTTTCGAATTTTTTCGCTGATTTCGGTGAAAAAATAATGTATAATTTGGCGCTCAGTCCGGCGGTTACATGAGTGCCTCCCGCACCTGTTTACTAGGTGTGAATAGGGGGTATATCAACCTCTCTGAGAGGGGGTCCTAAAAGTGAAAGTTTTAAGTGATTTTTTCCTTATAGGAACTGTCAAAACACTACTTTTTCCAAAGTATGGAGAGATGAATAAAATCGCAACCGTTAATGATGAAGGGCAGGTCGCCGGAATCATGGCTGACCCAAAGGTGTGCGTATCTCTCGATGGCACTACTGTCGAGGAATTGACAGATGAAGCTGCCCGTGCAAATCTCGCTGGCGCAGACATGGTCGAAGTCAGATTCGACAGATTATTCCTTGTCCGTCCAGATCCAGTAATTTCTGAAGAGGAAGAAGGCGAGAGACATAAGATTCCAGAAGAAACCGATTGGGAGACCAATAACTTCGATACAGTAGATGTTTCAGCATCTATTTCTGCTCTGAAAGAAGCGCTCCCCCTACCAGTGATTTTCACTGTTCGTCCAGTATCTGAAGGCGGATTCTTCCCAGGTGTCGAAGAAGAGAGAATTAGTGTTCTCAAAGAAGCCATAGAATCTGAAGTCTCATGGATTGACCTTGAATTATCAATTGCTGATGCAACACGAAAGAAGTTGCAGAAAACAGCTACAGCAAAAGGCTGCAAAATTATTGCATCACGACATGACATTAACGGCATGCCAGACAGCGAAACTATTGCGAATTTAGTCAGAGAAAATACCGGTGCTGGAGATATTGTAAAGTTCTGTGGAACCTCGCATACTCACGGAGATGCACTGCAAATTGTAGAAGCAGCACACGCACTGAAAGGCGAAGATTTGCCCCACAGTCTGATGTCGATAAATAGCGGCGGAGATTGGGCACGAATCCATGCTCCAATTATGGACCAGAGTTTGGTATTCGCTACACTGAAAAATGAATTCCGCCTTTCCGATAAAGGATTGGTAAATGTTCGCGACCTCAGGGATGCTTGGACACTACTGGAGTACTGATCAGGTACTTGGGCCCTGTTCAAGTGATGGCACCAAACCATCTGCAGTTGGAGCAATAGGCTGGACATCAAGTCCGGCGGACATGTATCTCTTATTCATCACCACAGGGATTGCAAGTGTTCCAACCATCAGTACCATACAACATATCGAAACGCTCCATTGAGGAAGTATGGTTGACCGTGCCTCACTTACAATACTCACATCTGCAATTATTATTGCACCATCATTCATTGCATCGCCACTATGTGAATTATCAGTATTATCTATTACAATGTAAAAATACTCACGAGTAGATTCTGAAAATATTCCTGAATACTCTTCCGGGCCATCTAAAGAAACTGAAAATGAGACTTCTTCTACATCTTCATATTGATGAGTATCGCGATAAGTCCTCCACCCAGTAATATCGAAACTCCTCCATTCGGGAGAAACATCAGATGCATCGCTCTCTGAATTTTGAACAAAATCCCAATCATAATAGCCATGCCTTGAATCATATGACCAAGAATATCGGTCCCATTGACTCGATGTCATGAGGTATACGTCCCCTCTTTTGGGACCATAAGTTCCATCTTCAACTGCTTGAATATTAATGCAAAAGGTAGTTCTGCGATCCTCATGCAAATTTATTCGCAATATCCCTACAGAATCATTTCCGATTAGCATCGTAGTTTGAACATCCTGTGAAAGTCGAACGAGTTCATTTCCTCCATCCCATTGGTACATCCATTCCTCTTCAGGGCCATCATATGGCACTGGCTCCACATCTTCATTCGATGGTTCATCACCAGGTCCGTCACTTTCGGACCACATGTCATCCCATGGATTGGTCATTGGCACTTTTGCAAAGCGCTCTATGCTCTTATTCCACTGTGCTGGGATGATATCACCCTCACAACGTTCAGCAGCACTAGCCTCTCCGATTGGAGAAATATTGGTAGGGAGGAGGAGTGGGGTCATCATCACAATGAGTACGGCCCAGACCATTCGTTGTCTCAATGGAGCACCCCCTTACGGGGGTGAGACCATTATCGGGGGTTAATCGGCTTTACCTTCAGCGACGACGGCGAAGTGGTCGAATATATCCACTCGAATCGCTACGACGTTCATCCTTCGAAAGGATGGATGGCGCAGGCGGTGGAGCATGTTGGTCCATACCAAGTACACCACCATATGATTGAACTTCCTCGACCTCATATGTCTGAGCGGCCTCTGCTGCTTCTTCTTCGACCTCGGTTGGACTTCTCATTACCGCCCAGCCAAGAACTAGTACAGCGATGATTAATGCAAGTACGACCATCGACTCGCCACTTGCATCGACAAGCCAATCCTTCCAATCCTGAATTGAAAAGTCGGATAGACTTGGTGGAGCATCATCTTCAGCTAGAACATCAATAACAAAATCAGATGAGGTACACATTCCCATTCCATCACATACGGACAAGCGCAATGTATGCTCTCCCGCCTTATCCCAGTCATTTGCTACCTTGATGCCATCGGAGCCGGATGGAGTGACCCAATCATCAGCAGTATCACCATTACCGTCGGCATCATCTTCAATGTCAAATTCCCAAAGTACAGTTAACTCAGATGAGATTCTTTCATCGTGATCGGTGTCCAAACCATCATTGGGATCCAGATCTCTCCAAATCACTGTTCCCGAATTCAATTCAGCATCTGAAATATTGGCAGAAATAGCCACTGAAGAATTGACATAGATATCAACAGGAATGCTGATATCGTGAATTTCAGGTAATGAATCTACCTCAATGGTAAAGGTTGCACGACTAACATCTCCGGTCAAATAGGCATCTCTGACTGTTAATGTGACCTTGTAAGTGCCAGGACGCTCATAGGAATGCCAAGGCATCGGCTCATGAGAAATCGGTGATGCGTCACCAAAGTCCCACGAATATTCCACCAAGCCATTCCACTCTGAATGATTTGATTCTAGGGGAACAGAGCGTCCATCAAAGCGTTGGTCTCCATCTCTAGTTCCCCCTGAGTCGAAGAATAGCAATTGTCCTGGTGCTGTGACAGTATTGCCATCTTCATCGAATGTATGCGACCATGCTGATGGTTGAATACCATCCGGAAGTGGTGTTGTATCGGTGATAATCATGCCATCAAGCCATGCATCGAGAATTCTAACCTGTATAACTGGTCGAGGGTTCTCTATTCGAATTGTCATCAATCTCTCTTCACTAACATCCCCATACTCATCGGTGACTATCAAACTCACCCAGTGTTCACCGGGTGTAGAGAAATTGTGGGTTACAAGGGGAATGTCAGAAGCCATACCATCTGAGAATGTCCAATTGAAACTGAGAACACTGGAGTCACCAGTAGTTCCATCGGGGTCATAGCTTGTACGTCCATCAAATTGATATGGGATATCGACTAACCCATCGCTCTCTCTGAAATCAATCTCAGGAGAGCCTGTGCTTGAAGTATCACGAATTACATATTGTGCTACCGGCATCTGATTGATCACATGAATCGTGAGTTGTGCTTGAGCAATAGCGCCATCATCATCGGTTACAGTTAGATTGACTGTCTTGATTCCTGGTGAATTCCATGCTGGCATCGGATTCGACTCTACGGAGTTTGAGTCGACGAAAAGGTCTGTACGGTCAACAGTGCCTCCATCTAGATTTACCGCTTCAGCAAATTGCCAACTCCATGCTACAATTGTACCGTCGGTATCGCTGAAAATATCAGGCATTAGCACAGGGGTATAGGTCTCGGTAGTTATCACATCAGAGAAGACCTGTACTGGTATACGGTTGTTAACATGCACTAAGATACTCTTGAACCCGATATTGACTCCATCGCTTACAGAGAGATTGAGTTCATATGTCGTATTTGCAGTTGGACCATCTGCCCACTTGTGATGAGCTTCAGTCACACCTACACCTCCTTCGGAAGTCGAGTCACCCCAGTTCCATGTAAAATCAAGGAAAGAAATTGGTACATTGTCAGAAGTACGTTCAGCATTGAACAATATTCTCTGCCCAGTTAAGATAGAAATCTCATTCTCGATAACTACGCCATTAACAGTGATAATCGGCATTGGGGCAGAATCATCGGAAATATTCACCAGCATTGATTCTGCGTTGGACCAGATGTTACCGCGGTCAAGGACCCTCAGAGTAACATTGTATTCACCCACGAGTTCAAAGGAACGTACAGGGCTCTTCAGGCTTGAAGAAGAACCGTCATTAAAGTCCCATGCATAAGCAATTGGTGAATCCATATGTGGAAGGGTATTGTTGTCAAGCGATGTGCCCCATGCATCGAATCCATCGCCATTAAAACTGATTTTATCCCATGTCTGAGCCATCAATGGATCGATCTCAATCATTGCATTCGGACGCATATTATCAAGGAATAGTGGTGCGGTCTGAGTGCTATCTACAACATCTCCAAGCATGTCTTTCATTGTTAGATTGAAAGTGTATAATTCACTATTAGGAGAGGTGAACCAGAACTTGGTAGAAACCGGTATTCCACCACCTGCTGCAATCCTTACATCAAGAGAATCTACTGGCATTCCAGTGCTATTTCGCACCTCGATGTTCATATCTAAATCTTCAAAGAATGCATTTGAAAGAACCTCAAATTCAACCTCAGCAGTATCTGCAAGGCCATCTCCATCACGATCTGTCGTCATGCTAGAGTTTAGCGAAATTGTCGCTGGAGAGGTAATTCTTGCTGCTTCTATATCTATTTCGCCTTGGGGATAAGATGAACCGCACGAGGTGTAGTCACAATCACCTTGAGTGCTTGCAAACCAAGTGATTGCCCATATTTCATCAGTCAGGTTTCCGAACCCTGGAATCAAACCCGTTCCGACTTGCCCATTCCAATTGATATCGGTTCTCGAAAAAGTTCCATCAGCCGTAGAGCGACTCATGATTACTCCATCCATTCCGGGTTGATCACCGGTAAATCTCATGGTAAGAGGTGCGGGTGAAGCACTGCCTGGTGTGAATTTGAAGACTCTAACGCCCCATCCCTCTAACTGATTGCCAGTTGAAGTCCAAGGCCCAACCCAATCACTGTTGGTCTCTGTCGGTTGTATTCTACAGAAATCACTCGAACCACATGCAGGGGACATGTATAGGTTGGATAAACCGTAGATACCTTGGTCGCTATCTAGAGTTGCGGCTATTGTGAAATTGGTCCAAATATCTACGAAATCTCGACCAATTACTCCAGGGAGTGCATCGATTGGATTACGAGCAATATTCTCAATTCCTCTGGCCCCAGTTGAACTATCAGCAGCAAGATTACGAATTGCTGGACCTCCACCCAAATGGTCAGCGATATAGAGGAGGAAAATGAAACCGCCTCCATAATCAGCAATTCTCTGGTTCCACCAACGGACCGAAATTTCAGCTCCTTCTGTCCAAGCGTTGACGTGCCCATACAGTGTAGAAGAGCCGCCGAAACACAGGAATGCAGCCATATCCGCTGCACCCTCGTCTATCCAGAGGTTTTCATATGGGTCGAGAGCATTGTGTAACAAGTGTTGCAATTCGTGAGCAAGGATGACTTTTGACCATGTTAATGGTGCGTCATCGATGTCGATGAAAATCGCTTCTCTTGACGAGGACATACCGGGGGAAAAGTAGCCTCCGACATTGTATGCACCATCAATAGCGTAGATGATAACCTCAATCTGACAGTTTCCGTCGACATCAGGGGATGCAATTCCTCTTCCATCTCCGTAATCCTTACCGAAATATGTCATCAACGTGGGGTACACAGTTTGATCCCATGTACTAGCCCAGTTGTTTAGGACAGTCGAGGATAGAGTTCTACCATCTTGAACCATAAAGGCTGCAGTGCTTGTGGTTTTCTCGACAGTGACATCTATGCTTCCACCTGAAGAAGGAACTGTCACCGAATCTCCCAAGTTGTAAGGAGTACAAGACCGGCCGCTAGTTGCTGAAGAACTTACGCCAACTCCTGGCATTCCCTCATCCATCCATGCATTTTTCATCAAACGAGTCGCGCTATACACACTCTCATCTGTATCAGGCATCATATACGGGTGTGATTCGGATAATACTATGTCATCGATATTTCCGAAAACCGGCTCGAAGGATTGAGAGTCTTCAATGGCTTCCTCGGAGGAGTCGGCTGAGGCCATAGGAGCGATGCTGGAGAGCAGAAGTGTCAGAAGTATGACAATGGCACTATTGGAGCGTGGTTCGGACATTTTTGCTCAACCTCGGAAATGCGGTACTGCGTTCCAGATATCCGACTTGAAATGAGGTATTTAAGAGTGGGTGGGTGTGGCGTCATTAATGCGCCTTCGAACGGTCTGCCTTGTACTACTATTGACAATGGCCAGTGCAACCGCATCATCCGAAGAAATTAGTGAAACTGAAACGATAGACTGCGCCCTTGTTGAACAATTGTCTTTCAATGGAACTAATGCAAATGAAAGCGTTTCTCATCAAGTTTCATTGGGCCCAAGAGTCCCGGGTAGTGCTGCAAGTTCAGCTTTGCGCCAATCAATCAAAGAAAATTTGAGCGGATGGGCAATTAGCGAATCCATTCATCATATGGATGGAATTACCCTTACCAATCTCTTCGCAACATGGAATCCGGGGGCAGGTAACACCGTCTACCTCGCAGCACACTACGATACTCGCCCCGTAGCAGAAAGAGATTCCAATGAAAGCATGCGAGACCAACCAATTCCAGGAGCGAACGATGGAGCAAGTGGTGTTGCGGTTTTGTTGGATCTTGCTCGCTTGATACCAAGCATGGAACTCGACCATGAGATTACGCTATTCTTCACCGATGCAGAAGATTTCGGGGAATCCGCATCTCTTCTCGGTGCGAGAGCATGGGCAGAAAATCTGAGTGACGAAGAGGCAGATGCTATCGATTCATTCATTTTGATAGATATGATAGGAGATGCATTCCTCAACCTTGCACCTTCTTATCCAGGAAATGAAACTCTATGGTTACGAATGAGCGAAATCAATGATGCTTTAGGGTACTCGAGTTCAAATTCATGCACTGGGACTCAAGGTGTAGGTATTTTCTCTACCAATACGTCTTACGGAGTATGGGACGACCATGTATGGCCGATATCAAAAGGGATTCCGTCAATCGATATCATAGATATCGCCTACGGAGAAAATGCCTCAAACTGGAAAGGACATTGGCACACACATCAAGACACTCCAGACAAAGTTAGTGCTGAAAGCCTGGAAATGGTAGGTCGAATGGTCGAATTGGGCTTACGCTCTGGTTCATTTCTCGATGTACGAGTTAGCCCTTCTGTAGACAATGAGATACCTATTCCAGAAGAAAACGAAGATACTGAGGTGATTTCTGATAATAATGAAATTGCGATTGGAGTCATAATAATGGCTTGCTTATTGCTCATCTGGACCATCATTGCATGGGTATATCTCGCGGATAGGTCAGGGGAGGGGTGAAATCCGCGCACGCCCTCCGCTTACTTAGGACGGAGGGATAATCGATGGCTGAAGAAAGGGAGAATCGACTTGCTGCACTCCGTCGAAGAGTTCAGGAGAAGGTCACTGGTTCCCGAATAGAATCTCGTCGTCGTGAAAAAGATGCCGAGGATGAACTCGTAGTCCAAGTCGCAGTTCAAAATGACGAGATTGACCTAGAAGATGGAGTATTGAGCCAAGGCGAGAGACGTAGAAGTCTTGCATCAACCATGGTATTAATCGGCTCACTAATGGGGATTCTTTCCGGAATATTGATTCTGCAAGGCAATCCATCAGATCTATTGGAATCAAACCTATTCGACACCACAGATGCTCTTGATATTCATGGGATGGTTCTCGATAGTGAAGGAGACCCTATTGGAAATGTTACTATTGAATTGATAGATCCAGTCGATGATGTCGTGTTGATGTCGAATACGACGGATGAAAATGGGAGATATAGCCTCACGGGGACCGCTGTAAAATATTCGATTCTGAAATTCACTCTAGATGATCATGTTACAGTTCTTCGTCATTTCACGCCAGAACCAATTGGAATTACACCTGTGACAATGTTGGAAGGCGAAGGGGAAAGAATTGAAGATGAAAGGTCCAAAACCGAAGGTTGGTCTATGCAGAATGCAGTTGCATTATCCTCAGCAATTGGACTACTCACTATTGCTACAGCACTGGTTGGAGTTCACGCTTCATACGAAATAAAGAAAGCAAAACGCTATCGCCGAACTCAAATGTTTTGCTGGATTGCGCTTTTCAGTAGAGGATTGATTATCTTCGGACCAAGCCTAATCCTGATTGCAATGATTCTCACAATGCTTGACCGGGAAGACTTCGAGGACTTTGATACTGAGGAGGATTGAGGATGTACCTCATCACAGTAGAGGGAGGTGACGGCTCCGGTAAAGGCGAAGCCGTTCGAATTCTGGCCAACCTTGCCAAAAAATTTGCATTTCCCAATGTCCATGTCACCCATGAACCGCGTAGACATAGCGAACTTGGAAAACTGGCCCTTAGGGCCGTTAGTAAGGGCGACCATTCCCCCTTGGAAGAAGCTGGATTATTTGCAGCAGACAGAGTCGACCATTCCCATACATGGATTCGGCCAAGGTTGCTCAATGGAGATCTTGTGATTTCAGATCGAAATATTCACTCCTCATTGATCTATCAAGGAGTTGTTGGAGAATTAGGGCTAGAGCAGGTTGCAAAAATGAATGCTGCTGCAATGATTCCAGACCTTGTAATTTGGATTGACTGCGACCCTGCAAAGGCAATGAAACGGATAACTTCTGGTACTCTCAGGATGGCTGGTTCAAATAAGCAAGAATACTTTGAAACCACTGAGATTCAAACAAAAATCCGTGCAGGATTCAAATCAATTCTATCTGGTGAACTTGAGACTCCAGCTCCATTCAACAAAACCAAAATCGTTGGACCAATCCTCAATGAAGGTGGACTTGATGAATTAGAACGAAATCTTTCAGAGGCGCTTCGATCCTTTTTCAACAAGAAAACTGAACCACTAAATGTCGACTTGGACCAAGTTGACAGACACCTGCTCCAGAGATTGACGGCAGGAGTTCAAACTCAACAAAGGCTCCCTGGAGCCCCGGCAAAGCATAGTTCGTTACTCGAGGATTGGCTTGAAGGTATTTCTCCAGCCGATTGGATGAAGAAAGCAGAAGATGATTGGGAGGAAAAAAGCGCAAGAAAAGCCGACGTCCCAAGCCGCCCTATTGCCCATGCTTCATGGTCGATCCTTGGTACACTCTCACTTACAGACACCACCGACGTCCCAAGCCTACATCGTCAATTGGGACCGGTTCGGACAGTAACAAAACGCCATACTCAACGTATGGTAAAGTGGCTAGAACAGGAACGTTGGCTTCACAGGCAACAAAACCATGTTCCTTTTGCAGAGGCACAAATGTTCAAATTACGCAATACATATCTTGGATATGGCCGACTTTGCTTAGCAATGTGGCCGTTTCGAACCGCACTTGCAAGTTGGAGAAGAAGTGAGCCTGATGGGGACTGGGCTGATGCACTTCCTGCAATTCTTCACTCTTCACAGAAAACTCGCCCCTCACCTGCGATTAGAAAAGCAACAACTCATGTCATTGAACGCCTAAAGCTAATATCGAGTGGTCATGCGAATTGCCCTGTCCCGCAGAATGAATCCGAATTGATCATCTGGTGGTCGATGAGACCGCCAAAGTGATTATTCCTCTTCGGAAGTATTTGTGAGAGAAAAACGTGACCCGCCTGGTAAGATCACTCTAGAGGCATCGATATCGAATTTCTTTGGTTTTGCTGCAAATGCAGCGGAAAGGTATAGCCCCACTAATATGCCGAATGGTGTACCTGTGATTAACCTCATTATCGCTGTAGATTCGTATGAGGTGAACATTTGTGTGAACCCATCTATTGCCATTGGCACGGCAGCTAAAACTACCATTCCAAGGGTCGCCCGGGTCCTGTGGTTCTTCCTATAGATTTCAGTAAGCCATTCATCGGGAAAAATGGAGAGCATAGAATCTCGGATTGTCCACCGGTTCACTCCGCGCCTTGAAAAGACGAAACCACCAACTGCGAATCCAAGGAAAATACCGATATCTCTCACGCAAACCGGCATCTGATTATCATTGATGAACCATGATCTCTCGTGTTTATTATGGCAATTTAAGTCTCCAAATGCATAAACAAATCCAGCATAAAAATCTAAATCGCTCCACGCAAAAGTGCCGTACTCGGATTGATTATGTCCAACTCCTTTGCTCTCATCATGTTGAATATTGCCCCACGAATTTTCATTAGCATAATCGAATGAATTTGCACGGCCTGAAAGTTCTGGAACCGTACCTGCTGGAAGGTAAAAAGGTACCAAGAAGAAGGATACGAGAAAGAAGGTCGCAATACCGCCTACCCAGTTGCCAACCTTTGAATCGCGACTCCGACTCTCAAGTCCGTTGCGCTCCATGAAACAACTGTGACGGGCACAGGGCATATGTTTTGGGATGGGCTATCTTGCATGGTAACATGGAGGAGAAGGTTGGCTTTCGTCGCGGCCTTTCTGCCGCTAGTGTTCTTGGACTATACGCTGGATTCATGTTAGCAGTTGGAATTGCTATGACCTACGGAAATGATGGACTGATTATGGCTACCATGCTTTGGGCTCTTACTATTGTAGTCAGTGCGATATTTCTGACGCCCCTCCTCGCAAAAGGCAGGAAACGAGGCAAATCAGGTGCCGATGAGGAAGTTGCGGCTATGAGAGCGGCTTTGGAACCATACAATGAGGGAGTTGGCGGATGGAGAACCCTTTCTCATATCAGAGAAGGTGGGCACGGGGTCTCAGTTTCTTTATCCGATTCTGAAAATCCATTATTGATTATGGAGAAGTCTTTGCAAATGGCCGATTCTATCCGTGTAATTTTCAGATTTTCAAAAAGTGAATCTAGTCTAAGAGAACGCATTTTATCTATAATTGAGGAAAGGATTTCCCGAACACGTATTCAACGTAAAACCAAAACTATCACCATTTTAACACCTCAATTATTGGATAGAGGGGTTATAATCACAAGAACGATGATGATTTGCCCCCCATTAATGGCGCTAGGAGCAATTGGTTTTTCTTCAATCGGAAACGGGGATTATATTCTTGCTGTAGCTGGGGCAATTGCAGGGTTATTGTTGGGGATACTGGTCATCACAAACAAGGGGTCTTGATGCATACCGGTAGATCATAAAAAACCAAGGTAAAATATTCTCAGTATGCAAGAAATAAGCTCGTTTCGATGTCGGCATCACCTCAGAGAAACCGATGTTGGCTCGATATTGATATCGAATAGCCCACCTTTACAAATGGCGAGCCACTGTGTCTGCGCATGGGTGAGGTAGACGAACTCATTGGGCGCCTCATCGGAGCCGGGATTCACGTTCCCCCTGAAGTCGCAAATGCAATGAAGTCCGTTGATATTTGCGATTTTACTGATTTTGATTGTGATGGATTCTACCACGACAGACCTGTTGTATTCCTCGAAATCGAAAATGGCGGTGTGAAAACCATATCAGCACCACATATGATTGCTACATTACTCCATCATTTGGAATTAGATTCTGGGCAAGAGGTTGTTGTTTATGGTGCAAAGGGCGGATACATCTGTGCATTAATCGCCCACGTGATTGGTGAAGAAGGTCATGTGACCGTTCTAGACCCATCTATTGATGTAATTACGCATCTCTCTAACACTTTACGAGGTTACCCAACTGTCTCTTGCCACGTAATTGAAGATACTCCGGATTGCGCTTTACCTTCACTCAATCGTGTACTGGTCACTGGACAAATAGGCGAATTACCTACATGGCTATCCGAAGGTCTCTGTGATGGAGGTTTTGCAATTGCTCCAATAGGAGATAGGGATGGACAACGATTGATCAAGATCGAAAAACAGGGTGAAATGAATCTCGAAACAGACCTTGGAGGTGTGATTTTCGGACCTGTAAATATCGAGGATACCGTATTTGGAACACCCTCGCCTGAAGAGATGGCTGAATTAATTGAAAATGCAACTCTATTGCTTGAAGAACTCGGCATGGTGGATGCGGAAGAAACCGATCGCCTTGGTGACTTGATTGCTGAATTACGCCATCTACCGGACGACCTTCCTCCTCCTGAGGAATTAGATGACCCGCGTGAACACCCTATGGTACGCCTGATGATGGAAGAAGGGGCGTGGTTCTTGAGGATCTGGCCAATGGTACAGATGATGGCTGAAGCACGCCTTGCATCGCCGGGAGCACCTGATTCTGAAGAGGATAGTACCGGTCATTCTGATTTTATTCCTTGAGGTGATTCTATGTCGAGTATCAATAGCGAAATATCAAGACTAAAGCACAAGGATGTACGTACAAGAAGGCGTGCACTTAGAGCCTTATTCGACATCGATTCCCCTTTGGCATTACCAGCATTTATTCCACTCTTAGAAGATACGGACCCCTGGTTTAGAACTAAGGCTCTTGATGCCCATAGAAAATGGGCAAAAAATTCCTCTGATCTTGAAGCCTTAGTAGAAGGCGACAAAGAATGCCGAAGACTCGCTGCTGAACTATGTTCAGAGATTGGAGATGTTGGAATTGCAACTACACTATTCCAGTCCGAAGATTGGACCACTCGGAGTTTTGCAGCACGAGCTCTAACTGATGACAACAAAATGATTGAAGAGATGGCAGGAGATAGTCATCATTCAGTCCGAATGATTGCAGGTGAGTTTAGCAAGGATTCAGACATTATTTCCATGCTTATTGAAGATGGCCACTCATCGGTTCGCAGAACAGCACTGGCGACTGCTTCTAGGGAAGAAATCACTGTGAATGAGAGTACTCTGACAAAGGCTCTCGGGACCAGTGACCCATCATTACGATCTCTCGCAGCCGCAATGACGGTTGAACAAGGAGGAGAATTACTTGCTAAAGCATGTAAGGATACAAGCCCCAAGGTGCGAAAAGCGATTGCAGACCAGTTGAGAATCGTGACCAAAGATGTTGATGAGCGTGTTGAATTGGTCGCTGCAACATCTCCTGAGATTATCATTCGCTGGCTTCGCTCTCGTCATGACCCCCGTTCAACTAAACTACGCTGGCGTTTAATTGCTGATTCCGATGTAGATGCACGAATAAGGTCCAAATTACTTGAGCAGATGAGTGGAAGGCCAAAAATCGATGTAAATAAACTCGCAATTCTTACCGAAGATGATTCGGCGCTAGTAAGGCTTGCAGCGAACAACCTATCAGCCGCCGTATCTGAGATGTCAGGCGAGCGAGTATGAATTCGGGACTGATTTTTCACGCTGATGCGACCGCGGGAGAGAGCAGAAGGCTCGGTGTTAGCGTCATAATTGAGGGCCCATTTACCGAAAATATTCTCGAATGTAAATTCCCTAGATGGATCCCTGGTTCATATCTTATCAGAGAGCCTATGCAACATCTTACAGACCTCTCTTGTACAGCGGATGGCGAAGACATAAAGGCAGAGCGTTTCGGAGTAGATGGAATTCGAGTTAGAGGTATTAGCGATGCTAACAAGGTAGTGCTTACTTACAGATTACTAGCTGCGGAAATGACATGTAGATCTAATCACCTTGATGCCTCACATCTGCACTTGATGCCACCTTATACATGGGTGTTACCAACTCGCGGAATAGAGGCTGACCGGTTGGATTTAACACACTCAATTACCCTTGATTGCCCTGATGATTGGACCACGGCAACTCAACACCCTGGGAAGGAAGGTAGTTGGACCGCAAACGGGAGAGATGAACTTCTTGACGGCATAATGGAATCAAATGCAAACGAAATGATTTCTTGGAATGTCATGGGTACAACCCAGCATCTAAAACTCTGGGATTCAGGTGGATTCAAAACTCCTCAGAGTTCTATTGACCGATTCATAGAAGCCGCCACTCTAATCATCGAAGAACACTTTGGGCTGTTTGGAGTTCCCGATTGGAAGGAATACTGGACTGTTTTACAACTGACCGACTCTGGTAGAGGAGGTCTGGAACATCTTCGCAGTCAAACATCTATGATGCCAAGAAAGTGTATGCAAGAAGGGAATGAAGATGAATGGCGAGACCTCGTGAGTTTGTTCAGCCATGAATTCCTTCACCAATGGAATGTCAAGCAATTACGTCCGCATAACTTCCTCGACTACGATCTTCAAAAAGAGGTTCACACCGACCTCCTGTGGTGGTTTGAAGGACTTACCTCATGGCTTGGTGACATCATTTGCCTCAGAAGTGGTGTTTGGTCAGACGATGACTGGAATAAAGATTGGATGAGAAAAATGAATCGCCATTTCGATCGCAATGGAATGGAACATGAATCGTTAATGGAATCAAGCCATGATTCATGGATTCACCTATATCGTCCAAATTCGTACAGCCGCGAGGTGCAAATTTCATATTATTTAGAAGGCGAAATGGCAATTTTCTGCCTAGATGTCGAATTGCGAAAGCGCTCTAAAGGAATGAGTGGGCTTGATGATGTCATGGTCTCTCTATACAATGAATTCCGACTGGGTTCGACGAAAGAAGGGGTGAAATATGCCGATATTAGGAAGGCTTTGGTCAATACTTCTGGAGGGCGAAACCTCGGTAAAATGCTCGATTCTTTAGTCAGCGAAAGAAAAGCTCCTGATGTACTTGCAGCATTTGCAACCCTAGGGATGGAATTGGTTAGTGAGAAAGAGCGCAAAGGTGCGTGGCTTGGGTTGAAAATGTCTAATTCTCCAGGCCGCACAAAGGTTAGAACACATCTAACCGGTTCACCATGTAGAGAGATGGTCCACACAGGAGATGAAATCATTGCAATCGACGGACTACGTGTGACTTCTTACAAAGAAATTAATGCTGCTATACATGGTTCTGCCAATAATCCAATCAGCCTAACACTATCGAGAGAAGGAGTTCTACTGGAGGTTGAAGTCATACCTATTTCTCATCCGGAACATACTGTAAAGGTAAAGGGAGGAGGTAATCGAATTTGGAAGGCGATCAAATGCTCTACGCGAAGAAGAGAATTATTACTCTGACTTCTCCAATTCCTCTAGGAGTACATGAATTGGTGGCAAGTGATTAGAAATCGTGTGCTTGCTTGTCTTTGCTGGAAATGTTGAATCAGATAGACTCATCTCGATTACCTCTTGCTTGGATAAACTCTCCCTCCCAGAACCCGGCCATACACCTACTGAGATGCTCTCATCCTCAAGATAATCGATTAGAATTGCAGGAACTCTAGCAAGTTCGAGTTCAATAGCGATTGACCAACGGTGATGCCCATCAAGAATCGAACCGGTGGCCCTATCGACAAGTAGTGGTTTGGTATATCCTCCCCATCGTTTTGTCATATCTAGTAATTTGTTGCGATTTCGTATTTTGATCTCTTCATGGGGTTTCAACCAAGCCAAAGGCACCAGTTCGACATCGGATTCTTCCCACGACATAGTCCTCTGGCGAGTGAAGGATTGGGATAATGCTTTGGAAAGGATGGGCGCGAGGGCGATAGGGGGGAGAAGGATGCTAGACGCTGGCCTGATTGCAGATTCTCCCGCAATAAGCATGCCTGGATTGATTGAGCCGAGTGTAAATCTCTCTACTGTACTCAATGCTCTTGCCAACGAAGGGTTTGGCGTTTGGGTCGTAGGTGGAGCGGTTAGAGATGCGATAATTGGCATCAATCCACACGAATTTGATCTAACTACAAATGCACGACCGGATGAGGTAATGGCAATTTTCGAAGATAACATTCCAACAGGTGAAAAGTTTGGTACAATCACCGTCAGGAATGGAGAGGATTTCTTTGAGATAACTACCTTGAGAACCGAGAGTTCCTATGGCGATGGTCGTAGACCAGATGAAGTAGAATGGGGCGACAGCCTTGCTGTTGACCTATCTCGCCGTGATTTTACCATGAATGCAATGGCATATGATGTTGCGAGAGAAATTCTCCACGACCCATTCGATGGAAGAAATGACCTCGATAGAGGTATTCTTAGAGCTGTAGGGGAAGCTTCGCGCAGACTTTCGGAGGATGGCTTGCGAATAATGCGTGCCTATCGTTTCATGGATAGAGGAAGTGCAGGGATTTGGATGCCTGATCATGAGTTAAGTGCTGCATTGCTAGACTGTAAACACATGTTATCTCATGTCTCTGTAGAAAGGATATGGCAAGAACTCTCTCGAATTGTCATCGGAGAAAATGCGAGCAGTGTTCTTCTGAAAATGACAAATGATGGTATTATTCAAAGAATACTTGGTTGCGACCCAATGCCTGATGAATTTGAATGGATAATGGCATGCGATAATGATCTCGAAGTTAGGCTTGCAATCCTGATGAACTCGATGTCGAGTAATGAAGTGGAAGATAGCCTGCGTTCACTAAAGGCTCCAAAGAAGGTTATCAAGCGGAGTAAACACCTACATTTCCTATTGGAAAATACCCCCCATCCTGATGAGTCTAGAATATATAGAGCAGTAGTTGCCGATGAAGTTAAGGCTCATGCAATGATGATTCGCGCCCGTGGATGGGACCCTAGTGTCATCGAGAGTTCACTCTCTCTTCCTTCAGAAGTTAAATGCCTAGTCGATGGGATTTGGATCTGCGAGCGGACTGCACTCATACCCGGCAAGAGGCTGGGGCGTCTCAAGGATTGGTTACATCGAATCCAGATAGAGCGGGACCTCAAAACCAAAGATGAGATGGAAAGAGTTCTCTGTACCTTATCGTGGCAACACGGGAATGAGGACGAGTGGCCTCGGGTTGAGTGGCCTTGAACCTACACATTGATGTCTATTCATCATCTGGGGGATAATGATGAGCGGACAGGAAGTTCCCCCCAATCCTTTGATGAAATCATCATTTGTCCCATTTGCTATTGGAATGATGGCTTTCATGTTTGGATGGGAACCCCTTGGAATTTGTGGATTTGTCATCGGAATTATCATGATGATTATTGCAGGGCTTTCTCAGGCTACTGCAGAGGGATTTGGTGCAGCCCAAGGTAAAATGGTACTGAAACAAGATGAGTCAGGGCAGTGGGGATGGACACAAACTGGCGGCCCAGCAAATTCGGCACAAAATAGTAACATGGGAATGTTGGTGCAACAACAAGTAACCAAAATGCAACCCCAAATGGCTAATTTACAACCCGATAACCAAAGAATGAAACTCCTCATTTCTGAAGTTAGCCGAGGTAACATTGACATCAAAGACCTCGAACTCAAAGATGTCAATTCCATCGCTTCGACGTTCGGAGTCCAAACTAGTAGTTCCAAAGGAGAGGTAATCAAGAATTTGGTACTCTCTCCTAATGCTTCCAAGGCCCTCAAAATCACTGGTGCTACTCTTGCTGGAATTGGAACTCTTACTACTGTTGCAGGGGCTGCAAAGGTAGCCCGCCATGTTAACGACAAAAAGGACCTCACTGGTAAAGCTCGCCAAGCAATTGAAGACGCAAAAGAAGCAATTGCTGAAAAGAAAGAAGCGGTCATTGATGATTTTGATTCGAAACTAGATGAGGTCGTTGCCGAAATCGAAAATAAGGTCGAAGGTGCCGAGCAATACCTCGAAGAGGAAATTGTTGAAGAAGAGCTTTCTGATGATATTACCGAGGTAGAAAACGAAGATATCATTGAGGATGATGTCGTTGAAGAAGAGGCTGAAGTGGAAGAAATTGCAGAAGAGATGGTTGTAATTGAAGAGGAAGTTGCCTCCACTGATGAACCGCAATCTCCTCCAGCAATTATCATCGAAGCAATTGAATTGGATGAAGGTATCAATACGCCACTAGAGATGGCGATTGAAACGATGGAAAATGCACGTTTATCCTCTGAAAGGAGAGCGATTATGGCTGCGGAGAACTCAGTACACATGGTCACTCTCAAGATTTCTAAGTTTGAAAAGACGTTGCTTGGTGATGCAACCTACCGTGGAGGACAAAGTGTCAGTGGCCTCATTGATGGAGGGCCGTACGAAGGTCTTGTCAAAATCCCTGTTGAACTCGATGAAGAGATTATGGCGTGCAAAGATGGTGATACTATCACACTCTATGCTCGAATTGTTGATTTCTCACCGAGTCGACGCAGACCGGTTCTGGAAGCAACTGAATTTGCTTAATCAAGGTTGTATTGCACGACCAATTACGATACGCTGTACTTCTTGAGTTCCTTCATAGATCTGTGTTATCTTAGCATCGCGGAAGAAACGTTCAACTGGGAATTCCTTGGTATATCCATATCCTCCTAGGACCTGTACTGCACGCTCAGCAACCCACATTGCGGTATCACCTGCGAATAATTTGGCCATACTTGCTTCTTTGGAATGACGAGGGCCTCCATTCTCGTAATGATTCTGCTTAGCCCATGAGGCCTTGTAGACTAGGAGACGTGCTGCATCAATCCTTGTTGCCATATCGGCCAAATAGGCTGTAATCATCTGATGATGAGCGATCGGCTTGCCGAAAGTCTCTCTCTCATGAGCAAACTTGAGGGCTGCTTCGAATGCACCCTGAGCGATTCCAAGTCCTTGAGCTGCAATACCAATTCGCGAGTTGTCTAAAGCATTCATTGCTATTCCAAAACCCTTACCAGGTGCCTTGAGAACATTCTCCGCTGGCACCTTACAATTCTCCAGAATTAGCGTACAGGTATCAGAAGACCTAATTCCCAATTTGTCTTCCTTCTTTCCAACAGTAAATCCCTCATATGATTGCTCTACGATGAAAGCAGTAGAACCTCCATGCTTCTTTACACCATAATCAGGATGGTCGACATCCTTAGCGAATAATACATAGATTTGGGCCTGTGCTCCATTTGTAACCCACATTTTCTCACCGTTGAGGACCCAATGGCTCCCATCATCGGATAGTTTTGCCTTACAGGTCATTGCAGCCGCATCGGTTCCTGCTCCAGCTTCAGACAGAGAATAAGCTCCGACCTCACCCGCAGCAAGGCGGGGCAAATACCGTGATTTTTGATCATCATTACCATGAAGAGTAATTGTCTTGGAACACAAACCAACATGCACGCAATACATCACTGCAAAGGACGGGTCGACCCTAGCTAATTCCTCGATGATAATCGCTTCAGAGATATCATCGACAGGATTTCCACCGTATTCTTCGGGAATTGTAATACCTTGAAGTCCAAAATCGAGAAATTCCTGCCACTCCGCGGCTGGAGGAATTTGATTGTTGTCACGATGCTCAATAGTTGGGGGTAGAACCGTTTCTGCGAAATCGCGCACTAGTTCTCTTATCATCTGTTGCTCATCAGTTTCGTGGAACTGCATGCTAACTCCGAAGTGGTTCAAGCACATGACACTTGTCCATATTTTGGATATCTGAAAATACTCTCACAAACATTGTGTTAAAATACCACTTATTTGACGGCGCGGTGGAGATGACCATGGACGAGGAAATCATGGAATTTGGAATTGCACACAGTAGAAAGTACTCTAGAGACCATCTTTGGTATCAAGAAAAGGATGATAGGTTAGTAATTGGGCTATCCGATTTCATGGCAAAGGATATTGGGGAAGTTCTTCGAGTCATCCTACCACATGCTGAAACTGAAGTTGATGAAGAACAGAGCCTCTTCTCTATCTGGACTGCAAGTGAAAAACTCACATTCCCTTCTCCATTCAGTGGAGAGGTATCCGAAGTTAACGGTGAAGTTGAAATCAATCCTGATTTGGTAAACGAATCACCATATGACCTAGGTTGGATCATCATTCTTGCACCTCACGAAATCGACATGGAAAACCTCCTCGAGCCAGATGAGTATGTCGATTTCCTCGCAGAATGAGGCGGCAGACTCTTGAGTTAGAGATTCAACGTTTACTTGGAGCGATGAGATGGACCTCGACCGTCACGATTTTCAACTCGAGGAGTTGATTGAACGAATTCGCACCAGTGACCATCGTTTAATCGCATTACAAGTTCCCGAAGGACTGAAAATGCAAGCCCTTGAAATGATGGATGAAATCGAGGATGAGACTTCAGCAAAAGTCGTTCTCGCTGCAGACCCTTGCTATGGCGCATGTGACCTCGTACATGACAAGATGAAAATGATGGGAGTAGAACTTGTAGCTCACATGGGACATTCTCAGATGAATATTGAGTCGGGAATGCCGACTCAATTCATTGATGTAACCTATGATGGCGACCCTGTGATCGACCCCGTTCTACCCCTTCTTGCTCAACATCGAGCAATCGCAGAAGCTCGTCTTGGCGAAGGTGATATAGATCTTTCAGAAGAGGAAGCCAAAGAGCGATTCTTGGACGCAGTAGGTCGTGTTGCGCCTCTTAAAGGCTCAAAATTAGGCTTGGTCGGTTCTATCCAGCACCTTCACTTAATATTCGACTACAAAGAACGGTTTGAAGCGGCTGGATTTGAGGTTGAAGTTCCCGTTGGCGGAGCCCGACTAACTTTCCCCGGTCAGGTACTTGGCTGCAATTACTCGGGAGATGATGATGAAATCGGACACTACTTATTCCTTGGAAGCGGTGATTTCCACCCTATCGGCCTCGCCCTCCATACTGGTAAACCACTAGCAATGCTTGACCCATATACAGGTGATGCGAGCGAAATGGGTGCAGAACGTATCGAAAGAATCTTGCGGCAGCGCTTTGGAATGATAATGTCCATCCAAGATTCCCAAACTTTTGCAATTTTGATTGGAGAAAAGCCTGGACAGATGCGAAGAACTCTCGCGCTTCGTCTAAAGCGCCTTCTTACCAAACACGGCAAGAAGGGATATCTTCTCGCTCTCGAGCATATCGGCCCGGAATTAATCGATTTCTATCCTGTAGATGCATTCGTCAACACCGCATGTCCTCGAATCGCTATCGATGATGCGGTGAAGTATGGTAAGCCTCTGGTAACTCCATTTGAACTTGAGGTTGCGCTGGGCGAGAAGAATTGGGAGACGGGGTACCAATTCGATGAAATCCCTTGACGGTAATTTCATTATTCACATCGTAT
>JASLKC010000039.1 GCA_030747785.1 Candidatus Poseidoniaceae archaeon
CAAGATTTGGCTGAACATGGTGTTGCGGCTTGGAATATCGAATACAAGCGTACTACTGCAGAAGAAGAAGGTGTCTGGATGGACACTCTTTCCGATGTAATGCGCGCATGGGGTCAACTCGCTTTACTGCCAAACATCGACATCGTGCGTTCGATGATAATGGGTCATTCGGCTGGAGGACAATTAGCACTCCTACTCGCTTCAAAATCTGAAAGAAAGCCTTGGCTTGTTATTGCTCAATCTCCAGTGGCTGATTTGATTGCTGCTGACCATGCTAAACTATCTGATGAAGGGGACGCAGTGCGTCGTTGGGTTGGATGCCCGCCCGAAGGAAATGAAGAACTTTGGCGCAAACTCAATCCAATAGATAATCTCCCTAAATCTCCAGTATTGTTGATTCACGGTAAAACTGATGGAGAAGTCCCCTGGACACAATCCGAATCATATGCTCGAGCAATGGATGCAAAAGGTGTAGGTGTGCAGAAATTGTGGCTTCCCGGTGACCATTTCAGCGTGATAGATGTTGCATCAGATGATTGGATGAGTGAAAGAGATACTATTCTCGATTGGCTGTGAAGGTTCAATACCAACCGCCGCGTGGCCTTAGCATGGACTGGCTAGGTTCCGACTATCCATTTTCTACTACCGCACTTGCTGGAAAGCACGCTATTGTGTGTGGGGCTTCGAAAGGAATTGGAGCAGCGACTGCGCAAATGCTGGCTAGAGCAGGGGCAAAAATCACTGCTGTTAGCCGAAATCCGCAAGATCTTGTCGACTCGCTTCCAGGCGATGGGCATAGGGCTATAAGCCTTGATTTAGAAGATACAAATGCAATTGGTAAATTCATTTCTTCAATTGAAGAATGCCATATACTAATCAACAATGCTGGTGGCCCTCCTGGCGGCCCACTTTTACAAAATGAGGTCGCCGATTTTGAAGCGCCTTTCAAACGCCATCTCCACGCTGCTCACACCCTTGTGCGAGGCTTAGTACCAAAGATGGAGGCTGCGGGAATGGGTCGTATTGTCAATATCATCTCTACTTCAGTCAGAGAGCCGATCCCAAATATCGGACTTTCCAATACTTTGCGTGGAGCAATGGCTTCGTGGGCAAAGTCACTATCCAGTGAATTACCCGCTTGTATTACCATCAACAATATCCTTCCCGGTTTCACCAATACTGGCAGACTTGGCTCACTCGCTGCATCCATTAACGAAAAAACTGGGAAAAGCATCGAAGATGTTCACGCTGGATGGATGTCGCAAGTTCCAATCGGTCGCCTAATCGATCCATTGGAGACTGGAGCTGCAATAGCCTACCTTTGCATGCCAATTGCAGGCGGTATACGTGGAGTTTCGCTGGCGGTCGATGGCGGCCGTATGCGCTCAATTTGAGGTGGCATCAATGGCTGAAATGAATCTTGAACAAGCAGAGGAACTTCTCGACATGTTCGCCGAGGGTAAATCACTCGATTTGATAAATACAAGTTTTGCATTACACCTTGTAGACCTCGCAAGGGAACTTGGGAGAGATGCATTGGTTGGCCGCCTGTTATCTCATGCGGCTCAAAGCGCGGATAATGAAGAGGATAGCGGTTGGTGTCAATTCGAAGCACTGAAGCATGATGGGGCAGAACTCGAAGTCATAATTGGGCTAGGTGTTGCTGCTGAAAGCGATAGTTTGCCAGGTCTTGCTGCCGGGATTTTCCATCATGTTGCTCTCGTGAGTTTAGGAACTCCTGAGGCTAGTGTATTCGCTAATAAATCCATGCAACTTCGTGAAGAAAATGACGATAAGGAGGGGATGATATACGGATATGCCCTCCTTGCACATATTGCAAAATCAGAAGATGATTGGGAGAAAGCGCAACTACATTTGCGTAAGCGCATAGACCTAATCGACGAAAAAGACCGGGAAGGACTGATGGAAGCATATGCAGACCTCGCTCATTCTCATGCCACCACTGGTGAACTCGAACAAGCGCAAGCATTGCTAATCGATTCACTTGAAATTGCAACCGAAATTGCTGACCTTTCAGGGATACTCGTGGCTCGCTGGGGCCTAGCTGACTTGGCTGAGATCAGTGAGCAACCCGATGAGGCAATGGTACAACTCTCAGAGGTCATGACCACTTTCATGGAGGCGGGAGTTGTTGTTCCCGAGCAAGTGAGAGCGCGCGTGAACAAGTTGACCGAGTGAATTTGGGGTGAGGTTGATACCCCAGAGCCCTCTCCCTGTGGGAGAGGGTCCACATGGAGTTCGACATATTCTTCTCGATTTCCCAGACTCCGGACCACAACGGATTCACCCCCTCTGAATCCGAGATGTTTGCAAATTACTATGCCCAGTTAGAAGCTGCTGATAGGTTGGGTTTCGGAGTGGCATGGCTGGCTCAAGCGCACCTTTCCACCCATACTCAACAATCTAATTCTCAACCAGTTGTTCCGCATTGGAAAGGTGAAGTTGGGTTGTGCACCGATTTCTGTCTACTCGCTCTCGAATCGTTTCGCCGCACCAAAAACATCGATGTTGGTTCAGCAGTAATTAGTATTCTTGCAAGTGGTGGACCCATTGCTCAGGCTGAAAGAATCGCAAATACTGTGCAATTCCTTTCCCACATATCGTCTACACGAAAGTTGCATGTTGGATTCAGTGCAGGCCGATTTGAATTTATGGCACGGCCTTATGGAATCACACCTCGCAATCCAATAGAAAAGGCGTCATGGCCGGCTTTACGTGGCCAAATTTTCATGGAAGCGAGCGAAATATTCCTACGCTTGCTTCGTGGTGATACCATACACTCTGATGAAATTCGTTCAACTATACTAACGAGGTCGAATTTCCGTTCTGATGAGGACTGGGCAGCAGTTCAGGCTGCTGCTGGTGGCGCTCAAGAATCAATTGAAATAGACCGCCGGTACGAATTTGAAGAAATATCAATCGTGCCTAAGGAGTGGCCTCGCTCCCAACTTGAACTAGTGGCTGGTACTCACGATCCAAAGGCTCAAACATTCGTAAACTCAATCCTCCCGGTCAAGGTGTTTAACCTCTCAATTACCTCGCCTGAGCTCATTGATCAAACCCATGATAGAATGCACGAGGTATTCCATCCCGATGGTGGGGATTGGCAACGTAGAGATATGCCTCGTACAACGTTTGTTTTTCTAAATGCAGAGGAAGGACTCTCGCCCGAAGAACAATCAGAAGCAGCACACGAAGAGGCACGTCTCGCCCTTGGAGAATATTGGAAGGCGCTTGAAGGAACTCTTGACCCCGCCAAGGTCGAAAAGGCAGTGAATAATGCTCTGATTGGCAATCCTGCTGAAGTTGTAGCCCAAATATCTGAAAGATTTCATCCAGAAGACCGCCTAATGTGTTGGTTCGATTTCTTCAATCACGATAGCGACCGTGTTATCCGAAATATGGAAGCATGGTGGAGCGAAGTAGTACCACATGTGGAGGGCTGAAAATGTCGCTTCGCCACGATGCGAATTCCGCAGTAGCACCAGGTAATCCCGGTTCTGCAATCTATCCAAATTCCCCATTGGGTGAAGATGTAGAGGGAATTTCCACTGGACGAGATGTAGAATGGGAACCGCTTGTCGATTATCGTCGTAATGGGGTCTCAGAAACTACCATTCACGGCGCTGTTGCTTGGTGTCATGGCGATGAAGTCATACACTCATTCGGTGGTAATGTTCTATGCTATGGCAGGTCGATGATGAAGCCATTTATGCTCAAGGCATTCACCGCGGAATTAGAAAATCACACCTGGGAACAGAAGGCGATTGCAGTAGCGAGTCATAATGGAGATACTGAGCACGTTGCTGCTGCACAATCGCTGTTATCCGAGGCAGAGTGGCCACTGATGCTTACACCCATTGATGTCCCGCTTATTCAGTTCGGGCGCCAAGTTAGGCGACCCCGCCGATGGTATCACACCTGCAGTGGAGAGCACGCTGCAATCCTTGCAGGTTGCCGGGCAAAGGGCTGGAATCGAGCCGGATATACCCTCCCCACTCACGAGGTATTCCAAGCATACATGAGGCAAATTCGTCAATATCTAGGGGATGAATGGATGCCTATTCGTATAGCAAAAGACGGTTGTGGACTGCCAACAGTATCCAATACAGTTTCCGAATTAGCGCAAATATATGCAGGACTTGTTCGCGATAAGGGAGACGATTGGATCTGGGAGGCGATGTGTCGCCATCCCGATTTAGTAGGTGGATTCAACCGACTGGATTCTACTATTCTCAAAGCAGGGGAAGGACGAGTAATTGCCAAAGAGGGCGCTGATGGATTACTCGGAATGGCAATTGAACATCCAGATTACCCGAAGGGCCTCGGCATCGTCGTGAAAATTGCCCACGGCTGGAATTCTCAAGCAACTTGGTATGTGGCTAGAGCCATTCTCGGAACCCTTGGTATCGAGTTGCGAAATCCATATCCACTCCACCGGCAAAAAGCATTCATTGTGCCAGGAATCGTCCCTGAATCCCTGCATGGAATACTTGCGACCATCCCCACATGGGATGAATGGGACCCGGACCAAGATAGGTGGCACTATGAGGTGGACCCATGATTCAAGTCGAGAATCTCGTCGGCGGGAAATTCTCTACCACTGAAGAAATAATTGATGATATTTCACCACTTAATGGAGAGGTGATTGCGTCCATTCCACGAACTCGTTCGGTAGACGATGCTGTCGCTATTGCAAGTTCTGCCCAACCGGAATGGGGGGCACTCAGCATCGCAGATAGAGCAGATTGGCTAGATAAAATCGCTGATGCGCTCGAAGAGAGAATTGAGAGAATCGCCGAACTAGAATCGCTTGACACCGGCAAACCCTACGAAGTATCTCGCAACGTCGATGCTGCTCGTTCTGTCTACAACTTTCGTTTCTTCGCCGCCTTTGGCCGTGAACAAAAACAAGAAATTTTTGAAATGGACGATGCAACAAACTTCGTTTTGCGTAAGCCCATTGGAGTTGTTGGACTCATCAGCCCATGGAATCTCCCACTTTACCTTATGACTTGGAAAATCGCCCCTGCGCTTCTAATGGGTAATGCGATAATTGCCAAGCCTAGCGAAATCACACCTCTTACTGCACACTACCTCGGGCAGGTTTGTACAGAAATCGGACTTCCCGATGGCCTACTCAATATCGTCCATGGCTATGGGCCCGAAGTGGGTCAAGCAATTGTTGAACATCCTGATATCAAGGCTATTTCTTTCACCGGTGGTACCGCTACTGGAAGGATCGTTGCTGCTACCGCTGCTCCAATGTTCAAGAAACTGAGTCTCGAGCTCGGTGGAAAGAATGCAAGTATCGTGCTAGCAGATGCAGACCTCGATAAAACGGTCCCAGGGGTTCTTCGCGCCTCATTCCTCAATAGTGGACAAATCTGTCTTTGTGGGTCTAGAGTACTCGTACATTCTTCAATTCATGATGAGTTCATGCAGCGTTACCTCAAAGAATTAGAATCATTTGAAATTGGACCGGTAATTAGTGAAGAGCATCGTGCAAAGGTGCTTTCGTACATCGAACTAGCACAAAAGGAGGGCGGGGTCATCCTTGCTGGAGGCAATATTCCTAACAAGCCAGGTGCTTGGATAGAACCGACTGTAATCGGAGGCTTATCTCATGCCAGTAGAACCGCAACAGAGGAAATTTTTGGCCCTGTAGTAACCATTCACCAATTCGATACTGATGAAGAAGCACTTGAGATGGCCAATTGTACAGAATACGGACTCTCAGGTAGCGTTTGGTCAGAAAGCCGAGGCCGAGAAATCGCAGAACAAATCGATAGCGGAATGGTTTGGGTAAACACTTGGCTCCACCGGGACCTTAGAGTACCCTTTGGAGGAGTGAAGAATAGTGGTGTCGGACGTGAAGGAGGGACATGGTCCCTTGATTTCTTCAGCGAGGCAGTCAATATCTGCGTTCACGAGGGTTGAAGTCAGATAGCCTGCACGATGATTCGGAGTTGAGGAGATGTCGGTCCATAGTAAAGCCCGCAAGGTTACGACAAACACGCTTCAAGAAATGAAGCGGGCAGGAGAAAAAATCACTATGCTTACGGCATATGATTTCTCACTTGCTAAGTTGGTAGACCGCGGTGGAGTTGATGTTATTCTTGTTGGAGACTCTGCATCAAATGTCATGGCTGGAATGGATACTACAGTTCCTATGACTCTTGACCACATGATTTACCATGCGCAATGTGTAGAGCGAGCAGTCGATCGTGCACTAATCGTAGTCGACATGCCGTTCGGTAGTTACCAAGGTAATTCTCGAATCGCATTAGAGAGTGCAATACGCATTATGAAGGAGTCAAATGGCCATGCGGTAAAACTCGAGGGCGGTTCTGAAATCGTCGAAAGCATCGAGAGAATCCTCACTGCTGGAATCCCAGTAATGGGCCACTTAGGTCTAACTCCACAATCGATTTACAAATTCGGAACCTATACTGTTCGCGCTAAAGAAGATGAGGAGGCTGAAAAGCTGATTGACGATGCAAAGTTACTCGAAGATGCGGGTTGCTTCGCAATAGTTTTGGAAAAAATCCCTGCTCATTTGGCAAAGAAAGTAAGTGAGGCCATTACAATTCCAACTATCGGAATTGGTGCCGGTCTAGATTGCGATGGTCAAGTATTGGTTCTGCACGATATGTTAGGGATTACCACAGATTTTAGCCCCCGTTTCCTTCGAAGATATCTCGATTTGGAAACGCAAATCTCTGGTGCAGTTGAACAATACTGTTCCGATGTACGCAGTGGCGACTTTCCCAATACGGACGAATCCTACTGAAGTAATCCAAATGTCAGTAATCCGCCTGCTAAGGTAGAGAAACTCAAACCGAATCCGTGCCATACTCCAACACGGAATGGTGGCAATTCGAGTCGCCACCATGAAGAACACATCCACAACCAGACAATTAGAATCATTGCCGTGTTAAAATAACTAATTCCAGCAAACCATAAGACCGCTTCTAATAGGCAAATTATTGCCACACCAAGGCTGTGTTCCCAGCCAAGAGGGGTCTTGGTGAGATGGGCGATTGCAGGTGAGAGTAGTATCGCTAACAATAGTGCAACTTGCATGGGATTAGGTCCAATATTGACCAGAGTTGCAAGCATGCCAAGTGTAAATCCAAAGATTCCTGGAACCAAAACATGGCGGAATTTGAAATCGGTTTCACCCTCCATAATGAAGGGGAAGTGGAGCCGATGCATAGAAGATGCGGAGGCCCTTGGTACGTACATGGCCAAGGGAAGCATCGTCGCCGGATGCCTTGCTCCGCACCCACCCCATCTTGTCTATGCAGATAATCCTCCACAAAATGAACCGGAATCTGAAGGCGGTTGGGAGCAACTTCGATGGGGCTATGACCGCCTACGTGAATCTCTTTCCAAAGTTGATTACGATGTTATCGTGATTTTGTCCCCACATTGGCAAACATATGTTGGAACCCATTTCATTGGATTGCCGCATTGTACTTCGAAGAGCGTCGACCCAATTTTTCCAAACCTTTTCCGTTTTGATTACGATATCGAAATCGATGTCGATCTCGCACGGGCAATTCACGACCAAGCAAAATCGGACGGAATGTCAGTGAAGATGATGGAAAATCCTGACTTCCGTGTTGACTACGGTACTATTGTTTCCTGCCACATGTTGAGGCCGGAATGGGACAAGCCAATTGTCTCTATTTCCAGCAACCGTGGAATGCACTATTACTCTCCTGAAGTTATGCAGGAAATGATGCTTGAATTGGGAAGAGCTACTTCCAAAGCGATTGAAGCGAGTGGAAAGCGCTGCTTATTGGTTGCATCAAACTCGCTTTCGCACCGCCATTTCACTACTGAAACTAACCCTCCTGAAGACATGAGCAAGGAGCATATCACCAGTCATGCAATGCATCTTTGGGATATGCGAATGATCGAATTAATGCGTGCTGGAAAGAGCCAACAAATTCTTGATGAAATGCCTGAGTTTTGCGAGCAGGCGATTAGTGAGGCTGATGGAGGAGCATTCTCTTGGATACTTTCTGCAATGGGAATACCTGAAGAGCCCGCTATTTTGCATGGATATGGGACCATAATTGGAACTGGAAATGCAGTAATAGAATGGCCATGCCATGAATGGGGTGATGACTGATGTCAGGAGAGATAGTCAAATCCTTAGTGGTTCCAGCCCATCCTCACCCCGTACTATGTCCTGAGAAGAATGAAGGATGGCAACGAATTCGTGATGCATATGATGAAGCACGCCGTCAAATCGAAGAAACCGATGCTGACTTAATCATCGTTTATTCCACACTCTGGCCTAGTATCATCGGCCATCAAATCCAAGCTGACCCAAATCCGGAATGGGTGATGGTTGATGCAGACTTCCACGATTTGGGTTCCATTCCATACTCATTGCAAATCGATACGGAATTCGCTCACGCATGGAATGCTGCAAACAAAGCACGTGGACTTGAAAGCCGCACTGTGGCCTACCATGGATTCCCAATCGATGTTGGTTCGGTTGTTGCTCTAGAATTATTGAACCCAGGAAACCGAATCCCTGCTGTTATTTGTTCAACTAATGTATATTCGAATCGAGCAGAAACTACCGTGCTCGCAAAAGCATGCATGGATGTTGTTAAGGCTCAAGGAAAGAAAGCGGTTGCTGTATCGGTTATGTCGCTATCCAATAGGATGTTTACAGAGCCAATTGAGCCTCATGAAGATAGAATACACTCATTGAAAGATGATGAATGGAATCGAAAAATTCTCGAATTCCTTTCCGAAGGCCGACTCGAAGATATCGGTCAATTAAGTCGTACAATTCACGACCAGATTCGTGTGAAGAAAGTTGTAGCTTTCAAACCGATGTGGTGGCTTTCTGCAATGAATGATAATCGCAATGACCTAACTGGTGAAGTGCTTGCTTACGAAGCAATACATGGAGCCGGCGCTGCGGTAGTAGTTCTCGATCCCGAATCGAATGGAACTGGCGATAAGGAATACGACGAGGATGATGTCGAATTCTACGGAGGGGATAGAAATGTGCTTGATGTTGAAGAAGGCGATGACCATGGCGTTGCACTCCATGACCCAACTACTGGAGATACGTCATTCAATACCGATAAGGCTCCCAAACCAGTAGGCGCATATCCACATGCTAGAAAAGAAGGAAATCTGCTCTACCTCTCTGGCGTTGGTCCCCGTCAGCCCGGAGATAACTCCATCCCAGGAGGGCCGATTCGAGATTCGGATGGAAATTCTCTTGAGTATGATATCAAGGCTCAAACAAGAGCCGTTATCGAAAATGTATCTCGAATCCTTGAGGAAGCGGGTTCATCACTTGACAAAGTGATTGATGTAACCTCATTTTTAGTTGACATGGACCGTGACTTTGCCGGATATAATGAAGTGTGGGCTGAGACACTTGGAAAGGTCGGACCAACGAGAACAACACTTGCGATTAGGGCGCTTCCTACTCCTATTGCTGTCGAATTGAAAGTCATCGCTAGAGCATAAGTTCCCGGTTTTAGGGAGATTAATGCCATGGCATGTAGCAATGAATAACTAGTGTAGACTCATGCTAAGGGGTGCAGGAAGTGTACCTGCCTTAATCCGGGAAGTGAAAATATGGATTTGAAAGGTACCGCTAGCAAAGTGTTGCAGGGTGATGTCAAGGGTGTTGTTTCTGATGTTTCTCATCAACTTGAGCGGACTATTGGCTTAGCAGGTGTCAT
>JASLKC010000040.1 GCA_030747785.1 Candidatus Poseidoniaceae archaeon
ATTTCCCCAACTAGACTCGCATGTGATATCACAATAGAGGAATGTGGAATTCTTGTAAGCGAAATCAAAAAAATTCTCGCTGAAGCAATTCAAGCTGGTGGTTCGACCTTGAAAGATTTCGCAGCAGTCGATGGGACACTCGGCTACTTTCCTCACCAGTTCAGAGTTTACGGTAAGGAAGGAGAGCCCTGTGGTTGCGGTGGAACCGTTGAAAGAATACCCCAAGGTGGGCGTTCCACTTTCTGGTGTCCCTCGTGTCAGACTTGACTTTAGTTGGCCATGACGGTCCTTAGGTCTTCCAAGAAAAGATCGACTGGCCAATCTGTTTCTGACCAAACAACTCTGCCCATCAGATTCGAATCTAGGATGTAGGTCGGTTGTTGGTGAGCGATATCATAACCCTCGTCACTATCATCGTCGTACTCGATTGGCGCTACTCCATAAGCAGTCCAGGTTGTATTTAGGGCGGAATGTGTACCTGTTAGATGTGGCCAATCATATCCAAGGTCAGTTGACCAATTATCGAGTTCAGATGGAGAGTCATGTCGCCAATCCATTGTAACCGAAACAAAAGAAACCTGTTCTAATTCTTCAGTAGTAAGTTGTTCCTTCACCCATTTGATATTAGCAGAAATCACTGGGCAAGTCTCATCACAACGGGTGAACATGAATAGAAGAACTACGGTTTTACCCTCTTGGTCGTCTAAACTCCACAACTGACCATCATTGGCCTCGAGGGTGAAACGATAAGTCTCTGAGTTCTCTAGATCTCGCCCATTGAAATTAATTACTTCTTCACTACTAATACAACCGGGAATCATGAAAATTAAGACTGCAAGGATAGCCTTGAGCCTCATTGAATCACCATCAGTATTCTCGCCATCCATTACCGCAATCTTTGCAGGTAAGCATTCTAGTTTCAGGTTCATCGGATGACCGAGTCTGTTCCAAATAGGAATAAACTTCCATACATTCACACTTCGGACATAAATAGGCTCCTTTGGATAATACGCCTTTCATCTCATCTGAATCCTTGATTACCTCGTATTTGCGGGTTTCAGCCTTGGTAGAAGAGGTAGTTTTTGAAAGGTCGACTTCCTTTCCGTCCACGCCTTTTACCTTGAGATTAGCAGGTCCTTGGTAACCACACTTGTAATTGGTGCAATTGATGTCACCTGAAGGTGTTGGGAAAGCCAGTGTGCCGCACTCTGGGCAGAACATAGAACCATCTGACGCGTCACAGCATATAATGATGTGGAATGGCGTATTGCCAATTGATTGATGAATAGGCGCCGTGTGGATACCATCATGTGGCTATGGTATGATTGGCGAGCGGCCGCTGTCGCTGATGATGCGGGGAACATCCTTGACCAAGAGGAATGGGATGGTTGGGGCAATACCGATGAAGTCTGCAATAGGATGGATATTATCGCACATTCTGCATTTACTCCAGAAGCTGAAAGGCTCCTTGAAAGATTCCCTGATGCTCAGCCAAGAATCCATGGCGACGGTGAATTACCAAACGCAAATTGGCCTCTACCATCTTCAGAAGCTCTTTCAGCCTTAGACAAAGCCGCGAAATTACTATCCAAACGCGGAGTAGATGCTGCTGCTGGTGACCCTGACCGTAGACTTGAGCACTTGAGCCGTGCGAGTGAAGAATTGCGAGCATCATATGTCACACTTGAAGGACGATTAGTAGAGTGGGTAGGGTTATTTCTTCCCGAAGCGCGTTTTGAGCGTGACCGCGCTGGTCTTGCAAGAAAAGCAGCTGAGGCAAATTCACTATCCGACCTTGCAGAAACACTTGATGTATCCATGCCAGAACAGGGACCTTCTGAGAAAGAATGGAAGGCACTCAATGATTGGGCTCATAGCGTAGGTGAAATCAAAACTCGACTAGAACGCATGGAAGATTCTATTCGCGAACTTGCTTCAAGCCACCTACCTTCGCTCTCCATACTTCTCGGACCTCTTCTTGCTTCTCGGCTTTGTGTTGAGGCCCATGGTCGTGCAAGGCTAGCACGCCTTCCCGCTGGAACCATGCAAATTCTTGGTGCTGAAAAAGCGTTTTTCAATCACCTCAAGACCGGTGCACCATCGCCTAAACACGGACACATTTTCATGCATCCATGGATTTCACGATCACCGCGTTGGGTGAGAGGAAAGATTGCGCGCACCATTGCAGCAAAGGCTACAATCGCCGCACGTTGCGATGAATTTGGTGGCGAAATTTGGAACGAAGATAACGTGAGACCCATCGAAGAAAGAGTCGAGACAATCCGCGCTGAGAATCCGCAACCTCCTCGAAGGTGATTAAGTGGGAAGGCAACGCCGACTTTCGTGGGCCGTCATGATAGATGGTCGCGCCATATGGACTAGAAATGCAGTTCCTAAACACTCACAGTATGGTGAATCCCTTCGCAGATTCAAGGGGATTGAGTACCGTCGCTGGGATCCAAATCGTTCAAAATTGGGTGCTGCGTTAACACGGGCTAGACAAACTCAGTACGAACTCTTACCTGAACCGGGTGATACCTGCCTCTACCTCGGTGCAGGTCATGGAACCAGCCTTTCCCATCTTCACGACCATGTATGTGGTGAAAGTAATCGAGAAAAAGGACGAATAATCGCAATTGACCTTTCTCCTAGGTGCCTAAGAGATTTGATTCACATGTCTAAGAAAAGACCTGGATTAGTTCCTGTACTCGGTGATGCTAGGAAACATTCTGCGTGGGGAATTATGGTTGCCAATAGGGTTGATTGGTTACTGCAAGATGTTAGTCAGGCCGGGCAAGCAGATATTTTCATTTCTGCAGTTCATCGCTTTCTCAAACCTGGCGGTAAGGGATTACTCTCGCTTAAAGCCGCAAGTGAACGCTGGAGTGGTGAAGGTGAGCGAGCGGTTTTCGATGCAGTTGCAGAACAACTCGAACAAGCAGGGCTTACGATTGTAGAGAGAATCGACCTCCATGGCTTGGAAGATAATCACTGTCTCTATTACATTACGAACTAATAAATCAGATTATTTCACACTCCCAAAATCGAAGTTTATTGATTTAGAAGGCTTTTAGTACAACATTCGTTGCTGAATCGTCTAACGGAAGAATAGACTGAAAACTTTCGTATACCCTAAATGGAGATGGAAAAATGAAGGTAGAACATTTGATTACAAAAATGAATGATGCACTAGGTTGGGAACTACGTGCTATCAATATGTATGCCCACTATGCTGCCAATGTCAAAGGAATCCACCGCCTACAACTAGTTCCGTTGTTTAAGCAAGAAGTTTCTGAATCAATGATGCATGCAGATACAGTTCGTAATGCCATAGTAAAACTGGGAGGTATTTGTGCTACTGAGCGTAATTCCGAGGAAATTATTCATACAACAAATTACAAGGAAATGATGAAAGAATCACTACATACCGAAATGACCGCAGCCAAGGTCTACGGTGAACTTCTAAAACTTCTTGAAACCGGAAATGACAAGGAATTATTCGATGCTATCGAGCAAATCTACCTATCTGAAGTAAGATCTGTAGAAGAAATGCGCCTACTCCTAGAATGAGTGGTTCAGAAGTCGCCTTCGACACGCGGTGCAAGGAAATACTCGACATGTCCCGCTCCATCGGCAAAGTCGAATGTCAACTTAAGTGGGAAATTTTCACCGAATCGTAGGCTAACATGCTCAACTGTAGAGAAAATCTTCGACATTGGCAAGAGATATGTCAGGGAATATTGGGAACTAGCATTAGCATCACAATCGATTGCAACAAGTTCATCTGAACTAAAGCACACATTGACTGAATCAGTTGAGCCTTGAACATTTACGGTGAAGGATGTAGCATCTAATGATACATTGACCAAGTCGCCGACTTGTCGTGCTGCCCTTAGAGCCTGTGCAAGATCTGCACCTGCCATCGTGACGCCGCAAGGGAGTTCAAGCGAAGGAACATTTGGTGGACTGAGAGTGGAATTGTCCAATGGCCTCAAATTCATGTCAATTCGACCCATGTTGAGTTTTACCATTCCATCTGCCTCATCATACGTTAAGTCAACCATGTCACTTGCTGCAGCTACGCTGAGCAAATCCTTGATTCGCCTCATTTCGAGACCCAGTTTGGTCTCATCGACCTCCCAGGTATCGAATGCTGCCGAGTCGACATCCATCTTGATCATGGCAACATGAGATGGGTCAACTACTCGGACTTGAAGCGAGTCCTCAAAGAAGTCTAGACGAGCCTCCTCAACAACTACTCCTAGAGTTTCGACGATTGTTTTCATTAGGTCTTGACGGGCCGTGACGTTCAGCATGAGAGCATCCCTGAGTACGACTTCCCCCTTCGACGGCTTATGAACCTTGTATTGAAGACACCTCTTCATACGCGGTGGATGTAGGGTGTGTCAGTTTCCGCGCATGATATTGGGTTGTATTCATGAAGGTGAGAGGAATCGCACGCAGCATGGGCGATGTATCACCACTCCTGAAGGAGGATGGAACGCCATTCAAGATTGCTGTACTCATCCCTACTATCAACAATGCAGATGAACTCGATATTGTACTCGGGCGCCTTGCGAAGCAAACATATACGGACTTTGAAATAATCATTAGTGACTCGAAATCAAAGGACCACACAAAGGAAGTTTGCCAAAAATATGGTGCTACTTGGATAGATGACCCCAGCCGTAATCGCGCCAATGCTTGCAACTTTGCACTTGAGCAAATGGACCACGACCTTGTACTGTTCACTGACGATGACACTATTCCTCCATTGGATTGGGTCGAAAAACTGGTTCGCTGGTTCGATGATCCAAAAGTCGGCGCTGTAGGTGGACCAAACTTTGCCCCAGACGAAGACCCATTCGGCGCAAAATGTGCTGATGTAGCATTCTGTACTCGTTTCATGACTGCAGGTACACGATATGGAGCTCAACCCAAGGGGACTCTTGTCCCGATTACACACAATCCTGGCGTCAACTGTGCTCATCGCATGGCAAACCTACGAGAAGTCGGCTTCTTCGAAGACGGGTGCATAGGTGCTGAAGATGTCGTCTTAGATGCAAAAATCCAGCGTGCTGGACACAAACTCTTCATCGACCCTGAGAATGTAATGCCCCATCGTAGGCGACGCCCGTTTCGCCCATACATGAAACAGATGCGGAATTATGGCTATACGCGCATGGTCGCAAACAAACGCTGGCCTGAAATCTCGGAATGGTCTCACACGGCGATAGGATTCTTCCCTTGGCTTGTCGTAGCCGCCGCAATCAGCTTTTGTGCTGGTTTTTGGATAAGTGGTTTCGACATCTTTACTGAAGACATGGTAGCACGTTCCCTGATGCATATCCCCGCTACACTTGCATGCATCCATATTGGAATTTCTTGGCTTGGGGCTGCAATTGGCACTAGTCCTCATCGTTCAATAGGAACTGTCTTTTTCGCCCCACTAATGGTATTCCTTGCTCAATGGGCATACGGAGCTGGTGTAAACAAGGCATGGCGCGAGATTAGACGCACAGGCGGAAGTGCTGGAGTCGGTGAACAGATCGACGACCGAGTACGCACAGCCTGAGCAATGCTCAAGCCACTCCAGCATAGTCAATACCACATGGCGAAGTCAATCCTTGAGCGAATTGACACGCCAGAACAAACAGATGATGAAGAAATATGGGGCGTAATGCGTACTTGGCTAATCATTCTGAGAATCATAATTGTAGTTGCCACAATATTTGTTGCGGAGTTATTGGAAGAGTTTTCTTTGCTTGGGCTCTCCGTTTCGGTTTGGGCTGTTATCATTGGAATTCCAGCATTCATTTTATTCTCGATGTTAATCATTCAAGGAGACAAAAGACTCGCCCCTGATTTAGAAGTCAAACGGCAGAATATTATTTCTGAAGGGTTAGCACTCAAGAAACCAATCCGCAAACGTGAATGATCACTGTTCACCGGTTTGGATTGACCATTGTGAAGCATAAACCCCGTTATTTTCAATCAATGCCTCATGAGTACCGCGTTCAACGATTGCCCCATCTACCATTGAGATAATCTCGTCGGCTTGCCTAATCGTAGAGAGACGATGCGCTACTGCAATTGTTGTTCGATTGCTGCCACTTCCGAGTAAATTTTCTTGAATTCGTTTCTCAGTTTCAGCATCAAGTGCACTCGACGCTTCATCGAGCACAAGCAAACTTGGAGATTTCAGTAATGCTCGAGCCAGAGAAACTCGGGCGCGTTGGCCGCCAGAGAGTTTTGTGCCTCTATCCCCTACCATAGTATCGAGTCCGTTTTCCATTTCACTGACAAAATGTGCTGCACCTGCCAATTCTAAGGCCTTGGTAATCTCATCAGGATTAGCATCGCGATTGTATGCGACATTCTGCCCAAGTGTTCCAAAGAAGAGGAATGGTTCTTGGCTGACAAAGCCCATTTGAGCCCTTACCGAATCTAGGGTAAGGTCTTGAACATCGATTCCATTGACGAGAACTTTACCTTGATTGGGCTCATAATAGCGCATTAGTAATTTGAGAATAGTCGTCTTTCCAGCACCGGTATGCCCCATTACACCAAGGAATTCTCCGGCATCAGCCTTGAAGGTAATTCCAGCGAGAACCTTTGTTGTGGTACCTGGATAGGTGAAGTGAACATCACTAAATTCAACAGACGAAATTGGCCCTTCCAATATTTTTGAATCCTCATGGTCGGTAATTGTTGGAATCAAATCTACGAGTGCAAATACACGGCGAGCTGAGGCTTCACCCTTCTGTAATTGATTAACCAACATACCAAAAATGAACATTGGCATTGTCATTCGTGTTGAGATGAGCAAGAAGGTCACGAGTTGTCCAGTTGATATCTCTCCTGATTGTGTCAAGTATCCACCTGCAGTTACTAAGAGTCCAAACGCTATACCTGCAATAGCGTATAATCCTGGCAAGAACCGATTGCGATCTTTACTAGCTTCGATTGATTGTTCTCGGTATGCAGATGATTCCGTATCTACTCGTTTTGCCTCCCACTCCTGAGCATTATACGCTTGAACTACTGAAATACCTGAGATAACATTCTCTAATACAGCAGTAATATCTCCTGTGGATTCTCTTTGTTGACGGTATTTTCGTTGTACCCTTGTAGAGAAAAGATAGACTAATGGTATGATGAAAAGAAGTGGAGTGAATAATACCGCTGCGAGTTTCCAACTCATCAGCACAAGTAGCAAAAACGCCGTTCCAAATGTTACGATTATCCGGATTATTGAAGTCGATGCATCGCTAATAACATCCTCTAATTGATTGACATCGGCTGATAATACACTCATCAATTGTCCAGTCTGACGTAAATCATAGTATGAGGCTTCCATATCGATTAGAGAACGTGTTGCATCAAGACGGAGGTCATGCTGCACCTTGTATCCAAGGGTTTGCCAACTATATTCGCTAATACCTTGGAAAATGGCAAGGCTGGCAAAACCGAGGAATATGAGGATGCCATAGCCAACTGCTAAGTTTTCAGTCAATAATGGAAAAATAGACTCATCGAGAAAATCTCTGATTCCACCATAGAACCCTTCGGTATCCTCGCCGGAATAATAGTCTACTGCAAATCCAATGAAGACGAATGGTAATAGGTCAGAAAAACGTGCCATAGCATTGGCTAAAACTCCTACTGAAGCCCTCTTTTTGTAATTCATCGCATAGGGGACAACTCGCCAAATTTGACGCCCAAGGACTTCGACTTTGCCCTCATTCAAATCCTCTGGAGCAAGGTGGTCATATTGTGTTGCACGAGTATGCCCTGCTCCCATATTTGGTTGCCCGAGGTGACCATTCTTGAACTTGCGTGAAAGCAGAACCTTCATCCCCTACCGGGTAAAGCAGTTTACATGCGAGTCTATGTTGTCGTGTTCGCCCTCCTTCTCTCTTCGTTTTCTCCACTATTAGTGGCTGGAGCAGCCCAGCCTTCTGGAATAGATATCGAATTTAGAAATGGTTCAGAAGAAACCATTACAATCGAAGCAATGATTCCGGGCCACTACACTGGATTTTGGGTTCTTGCGCATGAATACCCAGTGCCAAGTGAATGGGTTCACGATTTAGCTGATGCTGGAATAGAATGCTGGTCCTTCCTCCCCCCTACTGCGTTCCATTGTGAACTAAGTGGGCAGACTCCACTGGAATTAGCGCATCTCGGCGTACAAGGTATGCTTGAAATGAGTCCAAAAGCCAAACTCCACCCTTCGGTAATTCCTGCACTTAACGGAGAAGAAGAAGTATGGATGATGACTACTGGAATCGGTGTAGTGAATCTTGTTTTATCGGGAGATGACCTTCCTGAAGGCATAGAAGATAGAGCGGATATTTCAGTACTATCACACTCTTGGCGCTGGGCAAAAGTCGAAGCGCAGACCAGCGGAATACATTGGTTAATCCAGCAATCAGAAGTCGAGTGGGTCGAACCGCAATTTGAGCAAGTCATTCTCAATGATGTTGCAGATGATGTAATCTCAGCAGATGTATTGCAGAGTGCTTTGCTAATGGCTGGAATTGATGCTTCGTGGAATGCTCTTGATGGAACAGGAATTATTGTCGCAGTTGCAGATACCGGTCTTGATAATGGAATAAATAACACGAATATGCACCCTGATTTCAAGGACCATATCGTTGACATTCAATCATATTGGATTCCTCCTGGCCAGCAATCATTTGTTAATGCTCCATATGAGGATGGTGCATCTGATCTCGATTCCGGTCATGGAACTCATGTAGCTGGGTCAGTACTCGGAGATGGAACTCAATCTACTGGTGCAATCAAAGGTATCGCTCCTGAAGCAAGGCTATACATGCAGGCTACCGAAGTTTACACTGATTGGACTACAGCAACTGAAAACAACTACGGAGTAACCGATGGATATACCTTAATGGGCATTCCAAGCGACCTATCTGACATGTTTGATGAAGCCGCAGCAAATGGCTCAAACATTCACACTAATTCGTGGGGTTCGTCGGTTGCAGGCCAATATACCACTTCTTCGATGCAAGCAGATCACTCTGCTAGAAACCATAGTGGAATGCTAATCTTATTCGCTGCTTCTAATGATGGAGTCGATGGAAATAGTGATGGCGAAATCGACCTCGATAGCCTAGGTGCTCCATCTACTGCAAAAAATGTTCTAACGGTCGGAGCAAGCGAAAATGACCGCTCGACTTTCACGTCCACTTGGGGAGGCTGGTGGCCGGGCGATTACCCAGCGAACCCAATCAATTCCGATAATATGGAAGACAACCCCGAAGGATTGGCTGCCTTCAGTAGCAGAGGTCCTGCAGATGATGGTCGAACTAAACCTGATGTGGTAGCACCTGGTACATTCATTCTCTCAACAAAGAGCCGTTCTACCTCTGGTACAGGTTGGTCTGCACACTCCAATACAGATTATACCTACATGGGTGGAACATCTATGGCAACACCGATTACCGCCGGTGCATCTGCCTTGATTTACCAACATCTTATCGATAATTTAGCACATACTAATCCTTCGAGTGCGTTAGTGAAGGGAATCTTTGCGGCAAGTGCTCATGATATGGCAGGACAATATTCCTCAAGTTCAAATGGCGCTGGTGAAACTGCACCGAATGAACATGAAGGATGGGGACTCATCGACCTCGACCGTGCGGTAAACTCTACCTTCGTAGATGGAGATACTGTGTCTACCAGTGAGACTCTGGGATGGAAATTCACTGTGCCTGCAAGTGCTCCTGACCTCAAAGTCATGCTTTCATGGACCGACCCCGCAAGCACTCCTGCTGCATCAACAAATCTGGTCAACGATCTTGATTTTGCACTCAAAGACCCTTCTGGTAATTGGGTCGAATATGGCAATAACCTAGACAATCTGCTTGGTGGAGTAATCTCTTCTCCAGCACAAGGGCTATGGGAAGTTCATGTGAATGGAACCAATGTTCCAACAGGGCCACAATCTTTCGCTCTAGTACTAGATGCACCTTATTCACTCACAAATTTGAGTGCTGATGCCGATGGTGACGGTTTCGAAGATAATGTCGATGATTGTCCTAGTACCGCAGGAACATCTACGCTGGACCAAACTGGATGCCCTGATGGCGATGGTGATGGCTGGTCAAATGTAGGAGATGACTTTCCTAACGACTCAACTCAGTGGTCGGATAATGATGGCGATGGATTTGGCGACAACCCTGGTGGCAACACTCCTGATGGATGTACCTCGGTAATAGGTTCCTCGTCTACCGATAGATATGGCTGCTTAGATACTGATGGCGATGGCTGGTCGGACCCCGATGGCGGTTGGACTACTTTCGAAGGTGCAGATGCTTGTCCAACCGAATTTGGAAATTCAACTCTCGATAGAAATGGATGCATAGACAATGATGGCGATGGCCAATCCAACGCTAGCGATGTTCTAGAAAACGATTCCAGCCAATGGCTCGATAGCGATGGTGATACCTACTTCGATAATGCCAACCCAGCAACGAATTGGGATGATTGCCCAAGCGTTTGGGGGAACTCAACAAGCGACCTACAAGGTTGCGTAGATAGTGATGGAGATGGAATGTCTGACATCAATGACCCGTGGCCAAACGACCCCACAAAATCGGTAGATAGCGATGGCGATGGAATCGACGATGGCGAAGATGATTGTCCTAATACAGCAGGAAATTCCACTGTTGGACTGTTAGGCTGTGAAGATGTTGACGGTGACGGGAGGCCTATTGGATTCGATGAATTCCCAACTGATGGAACTCAATGGAATGATACCGATGGCGATGGATTTGGGGATGAGCCCACTGGTAATCTTGCAGATGACTGCCCGAATACATACGGCGAATCATGGCAAAATGGAACTCTAGGTTGTACAGATACAGATACTGACGGCTGGGCCGATAGTGATGATTCATTCGATGATGATGAAACACAATGGCACGATGTTGATGGCGATGGTTATGGTGATAATATCGGTGGATTATCTCCCGATGATTGTCCAAACGAATGGGGTAATTCCACAGAAGGCGGCGTCCTTGGATGCATAGATTCTGATGGTGATGGATGGGCTGATTCGATTGACGCCCTCCCGCTCGATCCAACACAAAATGCTGATAGTGATGGAGATGGATATGGTGATAACCCTACTGGAACCGATCCTGATGACTGCCCCAATACCCCAGGAACTTCTACAATCGACCGCCTAGGATGTCCAGATAGTGATGGTGATGGATATTCAGACCTCAATGATGCATTCCCGGACGATGCAAACCGAAGTATCGATTCAGACCAAGATGGATATGATGACCTTGAAGATGATTGTCCCAATACAGCAGGTAGTTCCACTAATGGATCCCTAGGATGCTTTGATGCAGACCAGGACACATGGGCAGATACGAATGATTCATTCCCATTAGAACCAACTCAGTGGGCTGATGGTGATGGTGATGGCTATGGTGATAATGCTGGTGGATTTGAGGCTGATGACTGCCCCACAATAGCCGGTAACAGCTCTAGTGATGTATTGGGGTGCCCCGATGATGATGGTGATTCTTACTCGAATACTGGGGATGAATTCCCTGCTGACGGAAGCGAATGGCTAGATTCTGATTCCGATGGATTTGGAGATAATACTGATTCTTGTCCAATGGACGCAGGAACTGCGCTCAACGGTAGTATTGGTTGTCTCGATACCGATTCTGATTCTTGGTCTGATGATGTTGATTTCTTAGTAAATGATTCAAGCCAAAACTCCGATAGCGATGGCGATGGCTATGGTGATAATTCTGCAGGAACAAATGGAGATTCGTGTCCAAGTATTACTGGAACTTCAACAGAGGACGTTTTCGGGTGTTATGATGAGGATGGAGATGGCTGGTCTGATTCTGGAGACTCCTTCCCTTCAAATCCAAGTCAACAATTCGATAACGACTCTGACGGCTATGGTGATAATCATAGTGCGGGGGCGCAACAAGCTGACCATTGGCCGCTAGACCCAACTAGAAACGTTGCTGAAGTCGATATGACTTGCTCGGAGACTTCATTCAATGTCGATATTGCAACAGATAGTAGTATCGCATTCACATGTACCATTACCAATGGCATCCAAAACGAATTGACTGTTATGGTTGAGTTGATGGCGATAAATGCCCTTAATGCTGCTGTGCGAACACATGTTCTAGTTCTAGACGGAAATGAAAGTCAGACTATTGCATTCGCTGGACAAATTGACGAATCCGGAACACATACTCTGGTTATTGAGGCTAGTGAGCCGGGTTCGACCTCTTCGATGGCATTCGCCTCGGCATCGGTAACTGCTACAGATTCCAACGATGGAAATCTTGCAGACGATATCTTAGATGCTGCAGAAGATATCCCCCACCTCACTGAAATTGTAGCCATCAGCATGGTACTGCTATTGCTAATGGTATTGATCGGTAATGCCCGCAACAGGAAGAAGCGTGACAGGAAACGGAATTCACAGATTCAAGAATTCAAAGTCAACCGCTACATACGCGAAAGTGGTAACAACAATTTCGGTCGCCTTCCACCGGGGCGCTGAGACCGAATCCGCTAAGAGGAGAACGCCCTCCCCCGAATTGCTTAGCGGATATGGTGAAGTGGTTATCACCTGAGGTTTCCAACCTCATATCGTGGGTTCGACTCCCGCTATCCGCACCTGTAACTCCCTACCAGTGCTAGCATATGTTGAAATGTGGTCGAAGATGCGCGTAGCGCATGAACCGGGCAATGTCAGCACTTTTGCTTGCCACTATTTTCGTGCTGGCTCCCCTTGCAGGATGCTTCGGAGAAGATGAGGTCGAGATAATCGACCCATCATCTGTTTTGCAAATCGATTTCGTTGACCCAAATGATGCTGTAATCAAAACTGGAGAATGGCACGACTTTACCCTAGAGGGCAAGAACTGGGCAATTTCAACCGAATCTGATGTTCTGCTATTCGTAAACGGCACCTATGTGGTCGACCATATGGTGTATGGTGGCGAAGAGACAGTGAAGGGATTAATCCTAACCACTCCATTCACCACTGGAGTCAACATCACCCTAATCGGCTCAGATGGAAGCAGTCAGGTAATCGAACTAGCTCTAACCAATGGAACTCCGATTGTAAACGGCAAGGATTGGTTCGACAAGATGGAATTCATCACCAGTGTCTGTAGTGATTCAACAAAATGCGGCGGATACATCAACCGCTGGATGGGTTCACCAAACCCTGCCTTCGAGCGAGGGGCTTCATTTTTCCAAGGTCACTTCGAGGGACTTGGCTATGAAACTCATATCCTGAGAGTCATCGACCATGGGAATCCAACAGAGCCTGAAAGCCTCAATGTAATCGCGTGGAAGCAAGGACTCCGTGATGACTGTGTGCAAGGAATGGGTGCTCACATGGACATCGCTCCACCTGGTGGACCTCCGGGCGGTGGTACTTACGAGGGTGCGTACGACAATACCGCTGGTACAGTTACCATGATGCTTTTCGCAAGAGCATTTGTCGATCTACAATTTGAATGCGATACTTTCCTCGCACTATGGTCAAGTGAAGAAGAAGGTTTGCGAGGCTCCAATGCTTTCGCTAACAATGATTGTGATTATTGCCTTCCCAAAGACAAGGAATTAGAATTCTACATCAATATGGATATGATGGGTATTTCTTGGCCGGCAATCAAGCCAACTGGGGAGCCATATCCCTACCACGCTTGGTCGGGACCCGATGTAGATCCGAATGTACAAGACGTAGAGATAACCAGTATCCTAGATAAGGTGCATTTCGACATTCTAAAGGCGCCACGAAACCTCACTATCGAGGGAACATATGGCGCTGGATGTGACCAACATTGGGGTGAGCACGATAACCTAGTTCTCGATGTTCATGAAGATACATTTGGCCGCTCTGACCATGTTACATTCCGTAACCTCGGAGCTCAAACAATCTTCCATCTCGGTGCATATGATGCAGATTATGACGCATACCACAGCCCATCGGATACTCTTGACAATATGGTTGATATGACCGGGGGAGAAGAAGAACTCCAGGGCGCAATAGAGTTCGTTATGTGGGCTGCAATGCTTGAGTTCATCATCGCTGACCAAACCGATGCTGTAAGAAACGTCGATGCCTAATCAGAGAGCACGGTGTGTCTGAAATTGCAACGGGATTGATATGGAATCTTGGCAACATAGTTTCAATCCGGCGGGTTTAAGGAATGAATGCCTAAGGAAAGGGCATGTCAATCATAGCAGCATACAACGAAGCCTGGAAAGCCGGAGATGTCGAAGCACTAGCAGAAATTATCCATGATGAGTTTGTTTTCAATCCGCACGTAGGTGGCATTACCCTTGGTAAGTCCGATCTATTGGGTTTCGCCGGTAGTGGTAGCGCCCCTACTCCAGAAAACGACAGAATTCTTTTCGAAAACGATGAAGTCGGTGTTGCACATTCTGTAGTCCACTTTGCAAACGGTTCAACCTCTGAAGCAGTTCTTTCATTCATCCGATTCAAAGGCGGGAAAATATTCTCTATGGAAACCGGTGCAACACCACTTTCCGATGATTACAAACTTGTTGGAAGTGAATGAGAAACCCTATCAAACGCCATCATTGGAATGGGTACCCTCTGCATTTTCAACTTCAGCGAATCTAACAAAGAATGATGGAAGTAATGAAAACCATAATTCACAATTACGCGATAAGTTAAATGGCATCGGTAGACTAACAAGGTCGAGTCAAGGATGCAACATAGGACTAAATCCGAAAATGCCGAGGTCGGCAGTAGTGCAATGATTATTTTCATAGCACTCATATTGGCAAGTTCAATCATATCTGCACTCATTATTGGGGTGGGTGAAAGTGTATTCACTCGAACTAAAAGCGGCGCACAACAGAATATTCCAACATTCAAAGGAATTACGAATGTGGTTGTATTGGAAATATCCAATTTAGGTGCTACCGATGAAATTCACATCGTTTTTGAATTGCCATATGTTGAGGCTTCTGTACCAGAAGAAAGTCTCGCTTGGGTTCTGATGTGTGTGCCTCAAAACCAGGGTGCAGGTCAGAATACTATTTATTTTGATGAAGGAAATTTTCAATTTGCAACAACCCTAGATGGTAATGGATTAACGGATTTGCCTGTGGTTGAGTTTGAACCGGGAGTGGATTACCGAATGATCATCCAATTGGACAATTGTGACATAGAGAATGTTGATGAGGCCACATTGGTCTTGATGGTTGACAGAGGCCGGACTCAAGAGTTGCAACTAAATATCGGTAGCGCCCCCTACATCGGACAGGATTTAATTTGAGGTGGATATCATGCGTAGAACTAAACTGAAACGCGATGATGAATGTTCAGTTGGAACCGGCGCATTAATTGTTTATATCTCAATGATTTTGCTCGCATCCATTATTTCATTTACAATAATTAACCTCACTGAAGAACTCTTACAATCTACCCAAAGCACCGCAGAAGATGCTCGTAGAGATAGTGTGAATAGTGTAATTATTACCGGAGCATGGGTCTACGATAATCAAGATGATATGTTATTCATGATGGAATTTGGCGCTGCTGGAGAGCCTGTAGCCCGTGTAGATGTGATTTATGTCTTGACCTGTACCGAACCCGATGGCACATTCCATTATCGCTCGGCAGCCCTAGGTGATTCTATGGGTGGTTCTGCAATCTATGTGTGGGCAGTTGGGGACCAAAGTCCAGTGAATAATCCAACATTTGCAAATGTCAATAATTTCCAACCCGGAGGAAGATATTTCTTCACTCTAGATGGAGGAACACAAACTAGTCCCGGCGGAGCTGCAGGTGAATGTGGCCCACCTCATCTTGACACTCATGGAATTGATGCTAATCTCTTCCTACATATTCCAAATGGACAATCAACCCATCAATTATTGTCCTTGTCAAATGGCCGTACAATCGGTTCGCAAATAATCTGAAATCATGAACAACCCAGTCACTGTAGAGGGTTACGGATTGGAATGTCAATTCCAGAAAGCATCTTCTTCCCAAGGGAGGCCAACTGCAATTCCAATTAATTCTAGAATGACGTAGTTGAATATCAAATAGCCGATAATGGTGATAGTAAATGCGAGCAATGTGGTGTTCACTACTTTCTGACGCTCACGCTTTACATCGTCTATTGTGCAAATCCCATCGGCCTTGAAATGGCGATACAGGCCATAACCTAGGAATAGCGCAGTTGCAGCAAATAGCCACCAGCGGAATGGACCCCAGTATAGGGTGTCTGAGAGGGCTGCTGCTGTAGATACCGACGCTAAGCCGAACATTACTAGGACAACTGAAGGCAAGCAACACATCGTTGCAAGAATAGATGCTGAAGTAATCCACTTCCACAATCCTTTGTCCATCAGCAATTCCCTCTTGTTGTGGCACATCCTACTGTGAAATCAGGTTTTTCTCTCATCCTCTTTCGAGTAGCATCGAGTAAATCATCTTCAGGGGTGCGTGGATCTACTCCCGCAGGACGCCATGCTACGGATACCATCAAATCGTCATGGAGAAATGAATGAACTTCGTAATCATCGATATTGATTTGGCGTGGATTGAGGTTCATTCCCAGTCGTTCTGCCTTCTGTATTGCTTCTTTCGCAGTCCAAATGCGTATAGCTTGGTCGGGATTTTCATGTAACCAGGCCAATTCCTCACCACTTGCCATCATATCAAAGGCATTTTCCTGAATCCCACGATTCGCGGGTTCGGCATCTATTCCTATCCACCATCCCGCTTCAATCAATGCACAAACCGCCCAATCTCCCGAATGTCCTATACTGATTCCAGGTAGTGGAGAATTACTCCAAACACCCTCAATCCAACTCAGATATGGCGCTCTTTCTTCAGTGCGAAGTACCTCGAGAGAACCAATTGGTAAATTCCATTTTCCAATACAACTTTGCAATAGAAATCTTCCAGTTTTATGGTCTTTATTTCTCTTAGTAGTAGCGCGTTCGATTTCTTCGCTTAGAGCGGAGTTATAATCGCCAATTCGCAATCTTGCAAGAATCATGCGTGGACCCTTTGGTGGATCCATTATTTCCATCAAATCACCTCTCAAGACTGAATTTCTGGTCATCAGGGACCGGTGCCATCGCTTTGAGTCGCAAGCCTTTGAGTGCAAGAACGGGTGCATCATCGGAACCAACGATTACCACATCGTGTACCGTAACGCCTTCTTCTTCGCCTGCAGTACGCAAGGAGCGCATGCGCAGACGCTCATCTTTGTCTGGAACTCTCAGCATTGTAGACCACTCGATTCCAATGGGTAGGCTGGAGAATCCATCGACTTCCATGGCTGCTAACCCTGCATTCTGGAATCCGGCTTCAATTAGCATTGGAAGCGCATCAAGTAGTACTTCTTCACCATCTGTCTCAAGTGCGAATTGGTCGGTCGCTGGTAGTTGATGACGCATCAATGCAATTCCATCTACACCATATGATTCGTTATCACCAACTCCACGGAGAATTCCTCCGTGGCTTTGGAAGCGAAGGCCGTGGAAGTACCGCAAATAGATGAAACTCGCATGGTGGACGAGTTCTCCATCGGCTGGAGTCCCGATAGATGGGATTCCGTCTACTTCTGAAGCAAGGAAGCGACCCTTGGCACTTGTAACGCGGACTAATCGTACGCGTGCCTGATGATGTAGGCGTGGTTCACCGAAAACCTCGCCTTTGGAATTCATTAAATCCGAAACTAAGCGGCAGGAAACCCAGGTCAAATCATCATCGCTCATCGCAATAAAGGCCTCAACTCTAACGGTTATTGGCCCCTTCATTAATTTCACAGGTAAGCCGAATGATACATCCTCAAATCCAGCCAAACTATGACCGGGTACCAATAGGAGTGCATTTTCTGCAAACATCTCCAAAGCCATGACTCCTGGGTGGTATGGAGTACCATCGATTGCATGATCAGCCAAGAATGGGTGGTCCTGAACAGAGAGGGTACATTGACTGGTAAGACTTCTACCCTCGTCAAATGCTGTGAGTTTATCGATTAGTGGGAATCTACGTGGGTCTGCGATTGATGCAGCCATCTCAGCTGGAAGTTTTAGTGGTGCTTCACGGAATGAGTCGAATCTATCCATCAGGCCAAGCGAGCCACAACCGATAACTCTGCGCTTACCGCCCATCAGTACCTCATCTATGAATATCTGAACTCCTAATTCAACAGACAATGTTTGGATTCCTGCAGCCTCAAAGACCGCTTCGATGGAGCCGCGAGTTGCCATTCCAACATCGCGCCAACCTGTCCACCCGATTGCTACTGCACGGCAATTTCCTGAAGCGGTCATTCGTGCCATTTCTGCATCAAGGATTGAATTGGCAGCGGAATAATCTGTTTGCCCACCATTTCCAAACCTTCCTGCAACGCTTGTGAATGAGCAGGCAAAGCGTAAGGATTCTCCCGCATTACTTGCAAGTGCCTTCCAACCATCTATCTTGACACGTACAATGCGGTCAAACATATCCCAATCTTTGTCACCAACCAGTTTGCTTTCTTCTAGTCCTGCACCATGAACGATTCCTGTAATTGTGCGGCCATTTACTGCATTGGCAATTCCTTCAGGGTCTGCAACATCTGTCGAGTGATATTCTGCATGGTTTCCAGTGGCATTCACCGCAGCAATAGTTTGGAAAATATCACGACTTCGAGTGTATGCGGTCCAAGCATTATTCCAATCTACCATCGTCACCTTACCCAATTCTGAATTTGCTATCAGTCGTTCACGAAGAGCCATTTTCTCGTCCTTGAGTTGCTTTTCGCTCCACTCAAGCCATGAATTGGTCTCCTCGATCAAGTTACTTCGACCGAGTAGAAGGAAAGTTGCTTGTGAATCCGGTGAAGCTTCTGCTAGTCCTATTATTGAAGCCGCAGTAACACCTGAGCCGCCACCGCTGACTAGCCAAATATCGTCACTAGCAAGTTGAGTACGTTCATCAACTAAATCCTCAGCGAAACAAACCATAGCCCAACGGCGGTGATCTCTATCGATTCCAATTTCGACTTCCCCGCCATTATTGAATAATTCAGCCTCGATTATTGCTGCGGCATATACGGCGTCAATTATCATCTCAGGATGAATATCTAAAGCCCTGCAGCGTAGGTTTTCTCGCTCGAAAGCATAGGATTTAGTGACGCCACTGGCCCCACATTGCAGCGAATTGAATCGGTCGCCAATGTTGCCATGACGACCATCTAGAGCGGTAATACTAGCAACTAATCCGCTAGATAGAGAGCCGAGTTGAGCATCCAATCCTTTGAGAACTCCAAACCAAGATTGGCTCGATAATGCTACCTGATTTGAAGGCCCAACTTCTGATACCCAATTTTCACCTGCTAGAGAAAGAGCAGCAAGATGGATTACTCCACCAACGGAGGAAATCCGTGAACATACTTCTGCAATTTGACCAGGGCGTGTTGGGTCGGCACGGTATGTATGGCCACTCAATTCATCCTGCTCTGTTACACTCTTAGCGCCAAATTCGAAACCAATCTTCGCGACCGAAATTCCACGCTTCACGAGATTCTTTGCAAGCGCATCAGCTACACCCCAACTATCCTTAGTGATGACAATAGTCCCATTCAAGTCTAGTGATTGTGGTACAGCAGGACATGGTTCTACTTCGACTTGCCAACGACGGCATTCCGCAGATATTGGCTGTGTGGCAGCCGGTTGAATGACCTCGGGAGTGATTTCTACTACATGTTCAGGTGTTGGCTCAGGTGTTGGTTCAGGTGTTGGTTCAGGTGTTGGCTCAGGAGTCGAAGTTCCACCAGTCATCTTCTCGATGTATGATACGAAGTGGTTGAGAGTTGGATGGTCGGATAGCACGAAGTCCTCGTCGACTGGTAAGGAGAATATCTCTCGAACAT
>JASLKC010000041.1 GCA_030747785.1 Candidatus Poseidoniaceae archaeon
CGGAAAACAAATCATCCATCGATGACATTCCCATAACAGAAAGCATTTCCATTTCTCTTCCGAGATTGGGTAACTGGTCGACCATGGCCACGCCTCCAACTACCCCCCAGCGCGTACCGGACATGAATGTTGGCGGAGAAGGCTTTTCCTAATTGCATGGCTAAATTGTGACAACAGTGACTTGTCATGGGCCTGAACCTCAAAAGGGCAAATAATACCTCTACCGGTATTATTCGGTCCACTTTGACCAAGTTTCATCAGGATTTTGATACCAATGGTCACCGTTAGTAGCCTCGTACCAAACGGTTCCTGATTCATCAGGGTCAAGATAAGCGCCATCAGGTAAATCCTCCCAAGAGCCTACAGTATCGGAATCGGAAGGTGCATCTTCCTCAACCTCCACCTCTTCAGGAGGAGAGGGTGATGCAAGACTACCTGGTGCTGGTATTTCGGTTAGAGGCTTTGGAGTCTTGCGAACCGCTTTCTTCTTCGGCTTATTCATCAAGACCACAATAAATCCGACAAGAGATAGCACAACCAATCCTGCTACGATTCCAATAATCATCATTGTATTGGAACCTGAATCTTCACCGGAACCAGCTCCGTCATTATTGTCATTATTATTGTCGATACCAAAGTTTTCATCGGGAATACATCCCGGTTGTGCATCGTCAAAGAATGAACCTTCGTTGATTTCCAAAGGACACATGTCGGCATCAATTGCACCCAAAATGAATACTCCGGGCCAATCTTCTTGGCGGGAATCATTCCATGTTGAATCTCCCCAATTATCTCCGTATCCATCTGAATCTGAATCATACCACTGTGTAGCCTCATAAGGGAACATATCCGGTCCGAATCCAAGTGAATCCCATTTGTTTTCATTCCAGAAAGCATCGGCATTGGACCATCCATCACCATCAGGATCTGGACAACCAAATCTGTCCTGAGTAGAAGTACCTGGCTCATCAGTGCAATAGTCTACATCGACGCCTTCGAAGTTATCACCGTAGCCATCACCATCAGTATCAGACCACTGCGTGGATTCATTTACGAATGCATCAGCTCCGTGAATTACTGTCCAGACTAAGTCTGGATTAGAGTAACCGTCGCCATCAAAATCAATGCAACCAATACGGTCCGCACTTGAGTTCCCAGCAAAGAATGGACAATCATCGGCATTATCGCCACTTGGATTGTCACCAAAGCCATCGCCATCGCCATCTGACCACTGAGTTTCATCTTGGAAGAATGCATCTGCACTGTCTGCCCATCCATCTTCATCGAAGTCGGGACAACCTCGCATTCCTCCGAGGAATGCGGTACCCTCCTGATTAGGACAAATATCCATAACATCTGAGAAACCATCGTTATCATCATCATCATCCTCTAAATCATCAAGACAACCATCGCCATCATTGTCGTTTGTCCCATTGCGTACCCAGCCAGTGATGCCTGTAGGACAAAGATCTACTTCGTTGATGAAGCCATCATCATCATTGTCGTTGTCTTCATTATCGTTACGACATCCATCACCATCTTTGTCCGTAGAGGATGTAGAATTCCATCCGGTTTCTCCACGTGGGCATTGGTCGTCCACATCAAGGACGCCGTCGTTATCGTCATCATCATCCTCGTTAGAACTCCCTTCATCTTCACACCCATCACCGTCCTTATCGGTTTGCTGTGCGCTGGTCCAATTGATTGCACCCATTGGGCAATGGTCTAACGGGTCTACAACGGTATCGCCATCATCATCAGGATCGCAAATATCTCCCAAAGTATCGTTGTCGTAATTCTCCTGCAATGAATTGGCAACTACTGGACAATTATCGTCAATGTCGAGATGTGAATCGCCGTCATCATCACTATCTTCATCAGAATCTTGGCAACCATCACCATCTAAGTCAGTTTCATTAGTTGGATTCCAATCTATTACACCTGTAGGGCAATTGTCATCAATATCGAGAACGCCATCTGAATCATCGTCATCATCTTCATCAGAATCTCTACAACCATCTGAATCGTGGTCCAGTGAAGAATTATTCTGGTCCCAATTCATCATTCCTTGAGAACAGTCATCTAAGACATCATGTAAGGTATCGTTGTCATCATCGGTATCACAAGCATCGCCCTGAAGGTCAGAATCGTAATTCAGTTGATCTGGATTCGCAGTATTTAGACAATTATCGGTATAATCAGTAATGCCATCATCATCTTTGTCATGTTGGAATTGCCACACAAAAATATCCTGTCCTGTTGCGGAACGCGGCATGTTACCAAACGATACTGTGCCTGAAAAATCTCCACCTGAGATGATTGTTCCATCATCTAATGAAATCAAAGCCCCAACAGTATCATTGTCTGGCCCACCGAAAGTTAAGGCCCATTGGAAATTACCATCAGCGTCAACTTGGGCGATAAATGCATCATACTTTTGTGTAGTCGTAGTCTTATTGAGTAGAGTTCCTGAGAAGGTCATGTCATCGAAGTGATTTCCTCCAAACTGAACTTCACCCTTCGGATTAATCGATAATCCTTGGATTCTGTCATCAGCAACCCCACCCGCTGAATATATCCACTCTCGCATTCCATTTGAGCGATACCAAGCAACTAACACGTCCCAAGAACCTGCAGCTGAATAAGTGCTGCCATTTGCGTTGTATTCAACCAGGTAATTACCGCCGATAACTACTCCATCGATTGGATGTAATACTATATTGTTGAAATAAACGCCACAATTTTGTCCAAATGGGCATGTCGGACCAACAATGTGTTCTCCCCATTGGAAAACACCAGTATCATTGTATTTGAGCAAAAATCCAGCATATACGGATGCTGGATTGGATTGCCAAGACCCAAATGTCTCCATTCCGGTATGATATCCGGCAATATACACATCATTTGTTGAGGGTTCAACCACTACTTGGTACGGTATTGCAGATCCACTACCATAGGAATCTTTTGCCCAAGTAAAGGCATTAGCAGTGAAATTGTAGTATGCGATGAAGAATCGGGCATTCTCTGATTGGCCTTCTGTCGTTAATTGTACAGTATCGAATTCCGAAAGATTCTGATAGTAGCCGGTGAGATACAAATTATCATAATTATCAGCAGCAAGATCCCATCCTACATCGATGTCAATGCCGCCGAATTTTCTAGCCCAATCCCATGTTCCATTAGGTGCAACTTTTGCAATATATCCATCAAAGCCATTAGAACTGACTGTATGATTTCCAAAGTTAACATCACCACGAATATATCCGGTTCCGTAAACATTGTCGTTCGAGTCAATTGTTATTCCACGGCACTCATCATAAAACATTGCAGTACCAGCAGAAACGGCCCACTGCCATACTCCTGCTTTTGAGAGTTTTGCGATTAGAATATCTCCTTCGCCTTCTGTATGTACTTGAATTGAGCCAAATTGGCTAATTTGGTATATCGTTCCACAAATGATGATGTCCCCATTGGAATCCAAAAGCATTTCATAAATTTCATCTGTTTGACCAGAACCGCCTGCGGCGGACCAATTAGTATTGGCACCACGCCCCATTCCTACGGAATTCAATGCCTCAATTTGACCAAGCGACATTTCACTTTCATCGATTAGACGGGGTTCCGCCATTGGCATAATCCCATCATCAGTATTCTCTTTTGCTGGGCCATCAATTACCGACAGAGTCGATATGAGAAGAATGGCAAGAATCCCAATGGCGACCGCTCGGCGCATATGGGGGGCTAGCATCAGCCCCTCATGAAGTCAACGCCCCTAAGGGGCGTTATCAAACAAAGGGTGGGCGCATAATTACGGCACGTACTTTTTTGCGGGGAGAGGCGACAATCATCACTTCATCACCGGGTGAAACTCCAGCGATATATCCCATGCCGATACCCGTGCGGTCAAGTGAAGGTGCAGGGGCCCCTGAAGTTAACTTTCCAATTGGAGAACCGTCGAGGTTTTCGATAACTTTGCCTCCTCTCGGCAATGGCCCTCTCTCAAGCTGTTTTACCCCCCACAATAATTCGTCATTCACACCATGTGATATCACGCGGTCTCTACCGATGAATTCATGATTCAAATCCAAACCAAATGGGACATTTGTCTCATGGGAATCACGGTGCAAAAAGGTGTCATCATCAAGCCATGTACAAGCAAAATCTACTCCTGACAACAAGAATCCTTTCTCGAGTCTAAGAGTATCTCGCGCCCCAAGTCCAACAGGTGTTGCCCCTGCACCAACAAGAGCTCTCCAAAGTGCTGGAGCATCAGAATTAGGAATAAAAATCTCATATCCTGCCTCTCCTGTATATCCAGTACCTTGAATCCAACCACTTATCCCAAGGGGATTGGCACTAATTTCCGCCCATCTAAATCGACCAACATGGTTCTCAATTCCAAGAACCTGTTCGCAAATCCCACGGGCTGATGGGCCTTGAAGAGCGATAATACTAGTCTCAGGTGAAAGATCTTCCAATACTATTGAGCCATCTGAAGGAAGGTGTTCTGTGAACCATTTCCACATTACTGGAACCATACTTGCATTTGGGACACCTAAGATTTCGTTTTCACTTACCACCGCGAAAATCATGTCGTCTATTAGATGGCCATCATGGTCAAGGAAATGTGTATATGCACAACGTCCTGGCGAAATAGTACTACACTTCTGAGTTGCAATGCTCTCCAACCATTCTCTAACACCTGTTCCTTTGAATCTGAATGAACCCATGTGCGAGACATCGAATAATCCAGCACCTGCACGACAAGCGAGGTGCTCTTCTGTGATGTTAGAGTACCAAATAGGCAACTCAAAACCATGAAAGTCAACGATGTTCGCACCAAGGGTAACATGCTCTTCGTACAGAGCAGTGCGTGCCGGTACACCATCTCCCATACTTAGGCCACCGGTATTGGGCTCAAGAACCTCGCGCATATTCGCTAAGTCGATTCAAATCAATTCTGGAATCCCGCGGATGATTTCATCACCAGTAGAAACAATTTCATCTATTAATCTCGAAAGATCTTCTAAAGTGACACTGGGATTAGAGATCACAGGTCGCAATGTGATAACATCATTGATTGTTGACCTGGATATCATGAAATCTCCTTTCCTCATCATCCTATCTCGTAATTCGATATTCACTTCATCGTGGTCGATACCCTCAGCCCTATATCTAAAACAGACATTTGTCCATTGGCGGCTTGACATCATCTCCAATGATGGGTGATTTGAGACAAGAGTTTCGAGATGTGCGGCTAAAACCATGTAGTCCTCTACCATTCTTGCCCATCCTGCATCGCCTCTTTCCCGCCATGCGAAGAATAGTTTGAGAGCGTCATTTCTCCTACCGCATTGCAATGACATCCTACCGAGGTCAACACCATCACCCGATTCGTGGAAGAGATAGTGTGCAGCATCACCATGCGAACAAGTTCGACGCAATATTTCTGGCCTCTTGACTATGAAAGCAGAACAAATCAAAGGCACACCCATCATCTTGTGGGCATCCCAGCATACTGAATCTGCTAAATCAATACCATCCATCAGCGTACGGTGTTTTGCTGAGAAAAGACAGGTTCCGCCCCATGCAGCATCAACATGTAGCCACAATCCTTCACGTAGACAGATTTCGGAAACATCCCTTATTGGGTCAAATGCTCCACGTACAGTAGTTCCAGCAGTTGCAACCACACAAAATGGAGTTTTACCTTCGGAACGAGAACGATGAATTTCTTCTTCTAGGCGATCTACACGCATACAACCATCATCATCACAGGCTACCTTGATGACATTATCATATCCTATTCCAAGTACGTTAGCCGCCATCAATACAGAATAGTGGGACTCAGAACTAACGAAGAGAACATATTTTCTACCGTCATAACCCTGCCTTTGGCCAATTGGGTCAGCTTGCTGTCGCGCACACATGATACCAAGCATGTTACCATTTGACCCGCCAGTGGTCAGAGTTCCATTGCCTTCACCGAAACCAATCATTTCGCACATGCGCTTGATTAGTGCCTGTTCGATTAGTGTAGCCATCGGTGCTAACTCGAAGGTATACATCGAGGTGTTAGTCATGCTAGCAATTATCTCTCCTGCAAAAGCGGCAAGGTTGAGGCCACCCCAAAGAGGATTCATGAAACCAGGATGATCTGTCCTGACGCAATGCCGAAGATATGCATCGATATCAGACATTACCATCTCGGTGCCCATGCCCTCGAGAGGAATGGAAAGATCACACGTTTTTCCCAAACTGCTGGAATTAAAGTACTCTACCACCGAATCCGCTCCCTCGAGATGAGAACGTATCCTTGCGAGTAATTCATCGAGGAAGTCGTCACGGTCCATCAGTACCAACTCTTGCCCATTAGTCCCCCGCCAGAGACGGGCTTAGAACTCTCCTATCATTCAAGTACCCTATAGCCTCACCTTGAGTCGTGCTTGAAGAGAAGTTGGGCGAGACAAGATTGGAACTACTTCTTGTTGGACACAACCCCAGTATGGCTGCATGGCAGTCTGGCCACTACTTTTGTGGGCCAAATAACAACTTCGAGAAGTTAGTTGTGCAATCAGGGCTCTGTATGCCATGCGAACAAGGTATGATAGACGATTGGATGCTTGCAAAATACAACATCGGTTTCACCGATGTGTCAAGGGTGCCAAATAGCGATTCTTCTGCCCTAAATTACCAACATATGCGTTTGCAGTCAGTTGATTTCTACAAACGCATAAATAATCATGCAAAGCGGGTTAAAGGCTATCCAAAGCGGATTGGATTTGTTGGTAAACGTCAATATAAACTACTCTTCACCCCTCCTCTAAAATCCGTGGATCTAGGGCTTCAAAATAAAATTCCAGACTCCTTTCCAAAAGGTGTAGAAATATGGGTGCTGTCATCCACTTCTGGGCGTGCAGTCATGAGTTGGAGCAAGAGATTAGAGTCATGGGCAGAACTATCAAACTCCATGCACAATGCATTTGATACTAGTAACATTGAATAGCCAGCGTGTTTTGAAACGTTCCATGCTAGGAATAGATGGGTCGGTATGGCTCGATCGTTTACACATGCAATTGGCTCGCAATCTACGTTCTGCGGATTGGTCTCAAGCAGAGATTGCCGATATGTTAGGCTCAACTCAATCAACCGTTTCCCGTATGGCGCATCGGCCCCTTCCTGACCTCCAAGGAACCTCCGATGAGGCCACAATCGATGGTTGGGCGCATGAGATATCAATGGCTCTTCGGCAAATTGGACCTGAGCCAAAACCACAACGGCTACGCTTTGTAATAGAAATCGCGTTTGGGCCAGGTCAGATTCTTCGTTTTGACAAATCCCTTACAGGTAGTGATTTGGATTCTGATCAAGAGCAAATTGCTTTGCTGAAAAGATTGGAATGGGCCGTATCGAGGATCGATGTTTCCCGACTCACCAGATGGATGCCTGCAGTCGGCATGAATATTGGATGCTGCTTGGACGAAGCGCGACACCCTGATGATGTTGCAGCATTCCCGGGAAAGGTCACAATTGTTGAAGGGCGATTAAGGCATCATGAAACCCCTGCATACGGTGCTTCCAACCATATTGCGGGAATGCTGATGAAAGCAAGAAAACATGATGCTAGCAAGAATTCGATTCTCAATATCAAACCACCTGAAGATTTGAATCGCGTTATGACTTGCGCCGAAGAGCTTGGACTCTCCCTTGCTCATGCACCCAAAAGTGACCTTGAGGGCGAGAACAAAATCGATATCATTCTTGATGAAGGTGCATTTGGGTGGGAGCCCGCACTCTATGTTTTAGCACATAATCCACTTGAATTGGTCGATAGAATGCACCGAATAATTTCCGCACTTTGAGGGATTATATGAGAGCAGGTACGCTTGTTTTTGCACTACTTTTGATAATGCCAACAATTTCTGGTTGTATCACAGATATAATCGATAGTGGATTCGAAAATGACCAAGTTACTGGGCCAGACACGGAATTGGTGATTGTTACTTACGATGTTTCAGGCCTCACTGATTCAATGCTTGCGGAATTTGAAAACCAAACTGGATTTGAAGTGACGTTGATCAAACTAGGAGATGCTGGGTCAATTCTAGACCATCTATTGCAACACAAGGGCGCTCAGTCAGCCGATTTAGCACTGGGCTTGGATAATACATACTTGCAAACTGCAATAGATGCTGGAGTTCTTGTAGAGCACTTAGCCCAAGTTGAGAATCTATCAGATTCTGCCTTAGAGCCATATGATGGGCCGCTGGCAGTACCTTTTGACCAGGGTTGGATTTGTTTGAATTATGATACCGATAAAGTCGATGGAGAGAATCTCACCATCCCTATCTCGCTCTGGGACTTAACCCAAGAGGAGTGGAGAGGGAGGGTTGTCGTGCCATCTCCTGCTACTAGTTCTCCTGGCCGAGCATTCATGACAACAACAACCGATTATTTCTCAAACGATGGCGACAACTCCACCGAATGGACCGACTGGTGGTCTGCAATGTCAGATAATGACCTCATCATTACTTCAGGGTGGTCAGAGGCCTATGAGACACATTATACCGGAGGATATGGTGAATGGACTGATGGACATATTGGGGATGCATACCTCACTGTATCATATTGCCACTCCCCTGGTGTAGAAGCATATTTTGGAGGTAATTGGACTCATTCGGCCGCATTGGATTTGGATGGAGCTTCATTTCATCAAGTCGAATATGTTGCTGCAATCGATGGCGGTAATCTGATTGCTGCTTCAGCCTTCATTGAATATTTGACATCCGAATCGGTAAATGCCAATATGCCAATCGAGAATTACATGTATCCAGCGCTAGATGGAATGGACCTTCCTGAGCCTGATGGTTACCGATATCATTCCATAGTACCCACAACTTCTGCAGATGTTTCGATGAGCACTATTGCCGTGGAAATGGATGATTGGATTTCCGATTGGAATGCTGCAGTTCTCTGAGGTGAAGTCGTGAAGAACATCGGGGACAAACTCTCCGTTTTGATATTTTCATCAATTATCTTGATTCCACTATTTCTCGCACTAGATAGATTAGTTTGGGTCGCAGGCTTTGACCCAGTACGCTGGTTCTCTTCGATCGAGGCGAACCATCTTTCACAGGGTTCGGTCGGATTCACATTCCTACAAGCAATTCTTTCTACAATCGCTACAATCGCTATTGGTTTACCTATTGCATGGCAACTGGGGAGGTACAAATGGCGCGGCACAGGTCTGATGCGAGCGGTTCTTACAATGCCATTTGTAATTCCATCAATCATCGCAGCCATGGGTTTTCTCGCATTTGTAGGCCCTCACGGAATGGGATTAAGAGCAGATCAAGATACTCACCTTTGGACACTCATCATTGCACACGCATGGTTCAATATGGCTTTGGTAATTAGATTTACAGAACCTGTTCTCTCGACACTTGACCGAGATTTGGAAGACCAATTACGCCTATTACCTGGAGGGAAAACATTCTGGGGTAAATTGAAAAATCTATGGATTCCCCTTCTCACCCCTTCTATTGCAGCAGCAGCATGTATGACTTTCATTTTCTCTTTCACTTCATTCGCGCTAGTAAGATGGATTACACCATTAGAATCAACATTGGAAACCGTACTTGCCGATGTAGGTGAACGTGCTGGAATATTAGGCTATGAAGAATATACAAATGATCTCGTATTAGCATCTTCACTAATTCAATTCACCGTAATGCTTGCTAGCCTTTGGCTCATGTCTTGGCTACAGGAAAAGAGGCAATCATTACTCCCACAGGCTAGCGAAAATAGCAATCTGAAACCCAATCCAAGAGGTTTGCTAATACTTGTTCCCGGTCTATTTTTTGCACTCGCTCCTTTAGTTACAGTAGCGTGGTCGTCATTCAGAATTCCTGTTCGAGAGCAAGGAGAATTAACCTATCACTGGGGGGTTGAAGGCTGGATAGAAGCATGGAGTGGTGGTTATTCTAATACTGGAGTAGGTGATGCATTGCTGAACTCTCTCGGCTACGCAGGAATTACTTTGATTGTAGCTCTGCCCCTCGGTTGGTCACTTGCCAAAACAATTCACGAACTCGAATTATCTAAATCGAAATGGGCACGGATTCTCGATGTTTTTACGATGTTACCATTTGCATTTTCTGCGGTCATGATAGGTTTGGGAGTTCTATTGGGTATACTGAAGTTAGATGGCGAACTAAATTCACTCTGGCTACTTCCAGTCCTTCCACACATTATGCTAACAACGCCATTCGTAGTTCGCATTATGCTACCTGCCTTCAGAGGGCTAGACCCTTCGTATGATGAGGGGGCTCGGATTTTGGGATTATCACATCGAGCGCGTTTTTGGAAAATTAAACTCCCTCTATTACGAGGTCCTTTGCTTGTAGCAATCACATTCACCCTCGCTATGTCCTTAGGGGAATTCGGCGCATCTTGGGTGGTTGCACGTTCAGGGGAATGGGATACATTGCCAGTATTGATCGATTCCCTGCGTAGTCGCACAGGGTGGGACCCCCTGATTCAGCCAACTGCAGCAGCAGCAGCAACAACGCTGATGCTGATTACACTCCTGCTCTTCCTAACGGTTGAGCGGTTCCGCCCAAAGGGTGAAGGAGGGATGTTCTGATGTTGAAATGCAGTGGATTGACTAAGGCTTACTCAAAGATGTTATTCGAGAATCTTGACCTCGAACTTGGTGCTGGAGAAATCGCAGCGATTACCGGGCCTTCCGGTTGCGGGAAAACTACATTGTTACGTTGTATATGTGGACTCGAAGAATTAGATTCAGGCGAAATCACCCTGAATGGCGAAGATATTACTTCGGTACGTACCGAGGATAGAGGAGTTGGATTGATCTTCCAAAAACCAGTTCTGTACCCCCATCTAGACGTAGGAGGTAATCTAAGACTTGCAGGTGAAAATATCGAAAAAGCGCTATCAGAAGTGGGCCTTGAAGGATTTGCTACTAGATCGATAGCAAGCCTATCTGGAGGAGAGGGGCAACGCGTTGCACTTGCTCGAGCCTTGCTTGCCCGACCTAAAATCCTCCTTCTCGATGAGCCCTTCAGTTCCTTAGATCATGAATTATCACTACGCTTAGTAGAGGATGTTAGGACAGTTTTGAAACAACGAAATTGTTCAGCGATTCTCGTAACTCATAACCGTGAAGAAGCGGCTAAATTTGCCGATATTATCTTGGAGATATTCTAAACTCGAAGTCGGCACTATCATATGCGAGTCTGTCAATAGTATAGTTGAGGGAGACTATGATTGGCACGCCCATTGACGTCCTGCCATATATTCGTGGAGTTCAATTGATTTTGGAAGGCTACCATGGCTATACCAAAGACAAACGTATCGAAAATGATGCACTGGTACGAGGAGAAATAGTTCGAGCCTCTGTAAGAGTTCGCTCCCACATGCAAAATATTTTCGATTCTGAATTCAAGCGCGATAATATGGAACTGGCTCGTGCAGCAAAGCAATGCATGGAAGAATGTGACTTGCTTGCAGAAGATGTTGGAAAGGCACCTGGAGGCATGGAACATGCATTCTTTAGTGGACAACGCTCACCTTCAAAGAAGGACCTAAAAAATCTAATCAAGCACGACCATGATGTAATTGAGATGGTGACCAAAGCAACAAATATCGCAAATAGTGCTGAACATTCAATTGCTACTGAAGATGGAAATACACTTCAATTCATCAAGCAAACTACTCAAAAAGTTTCCAGTTGCCGAGGTTTCTTCGGCGCTAGAGCGAACATACTCAAGGGATTGAAGACTAAGAAGAAGTGATCATATGGCAAATTACAGATGGAGAGATAGCCCCGACGTCATAGCACGTTTGGTTAATGCAGACAAAATTCAAACTTTCAGGACCCAAGAAGTTTTACTCAAGCCGAATGAAGCATGCGCATTCATTGTCGATGGTAGGATTGGCGACATTCTTACCGAGACTAAAATCTCGAGTTTGGCGGGTGGATTTTCTCGTTGGGTTGGAGACCAACTGGGAATGACTGCAGATGACAGACGACTGTTGTTTGCAATGACCGGCCCTATGGACTACTGGGTCCCATTCGAGGGTAATCTTGCGAATGGTGAGATGGCAAAGGGATATGCAAATCTTAGAATGAAGTTGAACACGGATAATGTTCCAAAGCTGCTGAATTGGTTTGCGAATAATTCCCCTATTTTGACTCGTGATGGCGTCATTTCAATTCTCAAGGATGAACTACATGGAAGAGTTGTTACTCCATGTTTAGCATCCTGTGCAAGTGGTAATGACCTTCGAGGGGCAGACTTCCTAGAGCGATTTGAAATGACTACTGAAATGGAGATGAGGAATCTTCTTTCCAACCTTGGTTTTACTCTACTGAAAGCCTTCCCAATCACCAATCCTACCGATATGGAACTAGTCGAAAGGCACCGTGCTAAGATCGAGGCTCAAATGGAAGGAAATGCGATTAATCTCGAAGCGCAGAAAGCCGAATTTGCAAATAAAGAAGCTCTTACTTTACAAAGAATCGAGATGGAAACTAATGTTGCAAGAGCACATGCTCGTGGCCAAGTTACTATTCAACTTGAACATGAACTCAAAGCACTCCGTGCTGAAGAGGCAAAATGGGCTGCTGAACTCGAAAGAGACCGTGGCCAGGTTGCTCTAGCACAAGAGGATAGAGAACATGCATCCAATGTTAGAATCGATGAGGCAGATGCTAAGTCGACCCGGGCCATGGATATGTTCAAACAAGTTCAGGACAGGAAAGCAGAGCGAATTTCTAATCAACAAAATTTCCAAAATCAACGTATGGAAAATCAGAATGAGGTTCAGGTCAAAATGATGGAAATGGCAAAAGATGCAGGAGCACTTACCCCAGAGGTGATGGCTGAATTCCTTCGACAGCAAACACAACAGAAGGCGGTTGATTCAGATAATCCTGCACCTTCACCACAAGGAAGTAATTGTGGTTGCGGAACAGCATTGCAACCTGGATGGAAGGCCTGCCCTAACTGCGGTTCGGCGATTGTCTGAAGAAGTCCACCCCCTACCGCCCTCTGTGTTCAAGCACCCGTGGAAAATTTGGAATGGCCACTGGAGTGGTCGTTCGAGCATAGGACTTTTTTGGAAAACATTGGCAATTCTACTACTATCGATGGCGGTTCCTTATGGGGTGATTAACCGAATAATGGGGACCATCAATTGGTCGGTAATGGACCCGATTACCAGCATTGATAATGCTGTTCCATTTATCGGTTGGTCCTTTTGGGTTTACATCACTCTCTATCTATACTACCCTGCAGCAGCCTGGTTTGGCAGATCTACTGATACCCGAATACGAGAGATGTTTGCATTCCATCAAGCACTCTTTATCCTCACATGGTTTGTATTCTTGATATTCATATTCTTGCCTACTGAAATCTACATTCGAGACCACATACCAGACTCTATCCAGTCAGGCGTAGGATGGAATGGTTTCTGGTATGGTACCATGATGCATACGATGGATACTCCCTACAATGCTTGGCCAAGTCTTCACGTAGTACAATCGCTATTGATTGTATTAGTTCTGAGGAGATGGAAAGTCATTTCAGGGTACAAAGAAGCCGGTGTTTGGATAGCATGGGCCCTCTTATGCCTCTCCATTATGACAACTAAGCAACATTTCTTCTGGGACTTGATTACAGGGATAATTACCGGACTCATTGGGTGGTATTGGATGTGTAAACCAGCAATGGATTCAACCACTAATGATGAATGGCTCGAAGCCTTTCCTTCGGAATAATCTTGTGATCACCAGTTCAGGAAATCAAATCATTGATGCTATCGGCTTGAGTAAGATAGAATGTGAGAACGACTCCTGCCATTATCATCATCCACGAACCGATTAATTTGATGAGACCAGTTGCTCTTTTTAGGAAATTTATCATCATATTTCTACCCAATCCTACCATCATAGTTACGGCTATCATTAGTAGTAACAATCCCAACATCAGGCCAGCTAATCCCGAAATAATCGCTCCCTGACCCAAGGTGACGAGGAGTACGACAAATGGAAGAACTGCGGCAGCAGTACAATCGATTGATGCTGCTGCATATCCTATTCCATAGAGATACATATTTCTGCGCGGCGTGAATACCTCGTCCATCTCTGTTGTAGACCAACGATCTACTAATTTCTGCACGAATCCCATGAGATGGCTAGTAATGCCAAGTAACATCATCGAACCAAGAACAATCAATAAAATTGCAATGCCAATCGCTACATAATGAACGATGCCAGACTCTTGGAATGCAGTGCCCATCACTATTGCAATACCTCCAATGATTAGGAAGAAGGTCCACATTCCAATGCCGGAAAGTGCTCCGATCAACCACGAGGCTGGCATTGGACTCTTGAGTTTCCCTGCTGCCATCAATTCATCTTCTCGTGCTCCAAGACTCAAGTAATATGAGACGAAGCCCGGAAGAACTGGGAATGCACATGGTGAAAAATAGACCAAAATCGATAATATCAATCCCATGCCAAATACTGCGGGTAATGAGGTACTGGGTTCTTCCCAAGCAATTCGCATATTATCAGTGATTTTTGTATCGCTAGTTATTGCTAATTCAACAGCACCGTCGAATGATTTCCAGCCATCGGTTGGAGTGCCTGTAGTTTCCTTTGCAATGATGTAACCCTCGGAATCAAGAACCATTACCACTGGAATTTGGCCGGTCCCACCTGTGGTGAAAAGTCGCACTGGGTCAACAGTACTTCCATTTGCATAAGTCGCTGCTGAATCCGAGCCGAGACCTGTTGGATAAAGAGGAACGTGATAGGCTTCTCCGGTCTCGTTTAGATATTCTAAAGTCTCACTATACCACGCACCATATGCAATGATAGTAATAGTCGTATCATAGCCCTCAGCAAGCCCTTTCCAGGAGTCCATACTGCTTTCAAGATGCTCTTGGACATAATGGCAATTTGAGCAATCACGCGCCATGAAATCAATAATGATAATTCCCTCAATCTCCCCGATATTGATTACGCCATTTTCATCTGCAATACTAGATTCAACATCAGTTCTATTCAGAGATTGAATAGAAATGTCCGGAATTGGAGCGGGATCTGCTTCAGATTCAAACATCGCATCGAGACTGCCGAACATTGTCAGTGAAGCAAATGCAATCGTAGAGAAAAGAACTACTGAGATTACCAATGCGGTGTAGGTCTCTCTGCGCCTGAAGACGTCAAAGTCAACCTGGTCCAAGATTCCCATGTGATAGGGCTATCACTGGCAAGTTATGAAATACACGCGTATAAATTCAGCGCAAGAGAGTAGAACCTTTTGAAGCCCAGAGGATGATTTTGTAGGATAGACCTCCTACTACTAACCCGATTAATGCACAAAGAATCAGCCAAACTGGCCCTTCTGTATCATTGAATGAAGCATCTACCAATAGGTAGAGGGTAATGATTGCACTAACCATTCCCAAGGCTCCGCCAATGCTGAGACCTGCAACGTGTACACCGATTCGAGCAAGGAATCCCACGATACTTACTCGCCACCCACTGTTTTTAGTCTTGTGGCAACGCTTCAACCGACATGGTCAAGCTGTTTTGACATGTCGTAAAAGCGGTACAGCGCATCATTTTCTACTAGCCAATCTACTACTTTTTCCGGAATTGCTTCACTCATGACAACTTTGATCGCATCATCGTCATAAACTGTTGAAAGCATCTTGAGAGTAGTCCTAACTCGCCAACCCTCCAATGTGTTTCGATTGGTTAATTCGACCCATTGTACTTCCCATCCTGACTCTTCGTAGAGTTTCTTAGTTGCCTCATCAGAAGTAACTAAGACTCCTTCTCCATGAATTTGAGTTGCATGTTCAACCCAATTGGGAGGGTCGTTGATATCATCGATTGCAACGATTGAAGCGGGACGGTCCCCTAACCACGCCCGAATCATCAACTCTCTCTCTTCTGAAGTCCACGGATTTTCCGGCTCATAACCCGCCTGGGCTGAACCAATTGCAATCACGACATCACCCAGTTCAAGAGCTGCCTCAATCAAGAGAGCATGTCCCTTATGGAAGGGTTGGAATCTGCCGAGGACCACGTACATCTTATCACTGGAAATAGGAGGCTACATCGACATCTGGTAAATTGAGGTCGAAGTCATTGAAACAGGCAATCATTCGCTTGCAACCTTCAATCATCTCTTCAACAGGAGTTTCTCCCATTGACCCGATTCTGAACATGTGACCTTTGAGGTCATCCTGAGCACCGATTACCTGTGTTTGATATTCCTCTTTGAGACGAGTGCGCCAAGAGTCATCAATACCATCCGGATACATGATTGCAGTAACTGTGGCCGAACGAGCATATTCATCGGCAAGAAGTTCGAAGCCTAAGTCAGTAAATAATCGACGCACTCCTTTGGCCATCATGGCACAACGAGCCCAGCGGTTCTCAAGCCCCTCTTCTTTGAGGATTTCAAGTGCAGCAGCCCAACCCATTGCGGCATTAATCGCGGGGGTCCATGGTGTCTGGTCATCATCACCTTTCTTCAATGCAGGAATGATATCTAGGTAGTAAGTAGGATTTGAATCTCCTTGGATACGTATTGCCTTACAACGTTCGATGAATTTCTCATTGATTGCGATGGCTGCGATTCCTGATGGACCCGCAGTGCACTTCTGAGCGCCTACGACTACCGCTTCCGCATTCCATTCAGCAGGATGTACTGGCAGGCCACCAACGCTTGTTATTCCATCAATGATCAATGCAATTCCATTACGCTCGCACATCTCAGCGATTTCAACAGCATCTTGAGTTACACCACTACTGGTCTCATTATGGCAAATTGCCATAGCTTCCCAATTTCCACGCTGGAGTTGTTCCTCGATTTCACCGAGATCGAATGCTCTACCCCAGTCATACTTGAGGTGTTTAACAATGCAAAATCGGGAACCCATCTCTGCAACTCTCTCGCCAAACTTTCCATTTGTCGGTACTAGAACGCGGTCATTTGCTCGAAAGCGGTTAGCCATTACCATCTCCATGGCGGCGGTTCCACTTCCACTGACAACTATCACCTTGTAGCCGTCTTCACCACCCCATGACTCGTTCTTTCTTTGGTCGCTAGATGGTGTGAGGTTGAATGCACAACGGAGACCGCTGTTTAATCGAGCCATGATATCTCTGTATTCACTACCCCTTGCTGTGATGGTAGGAGTAGCCATCGCATCGATGCACGCCTGACTCATACGAACGGGTCCGGGCACGAGGAAGCAATCCCCTTCGTGGCTCATGTTCAGGGCTATCGGCACCCGGTACAATACGCTATTCCTAAACCGTCGTCCTGAAGAGGAGCGCCTCCTACGCCTTCACCATGCTGACCATCGGTCTGGCCATGCTCCAAGGTGCTCGGCATGAGCATTCCATGGCCTTACACGATGCGGCTTCACAACTCGGTATCGAGATAGAAATCAAAGAATTACGAAAGGCGAGCGATGTCGTAGGCATAGATGCACTCATTTTACCTGGGGGTGAATCCACAGCGATGAAAATCGCAAGTCGCTCTGAAGACCTATACAGCGAAATCTGGAAAGAAATAAAATCGGGATTGCCCGTTCTTGGAACATGTGCAGGAGCGATTCTGCTTTGTCAACAAGACCTAGTGAATGCGGAAATTGATCGCAATGCATTTGGTCGTCAAAGACAAAGTTTCCAATCCCCAATTACAACCACTATTTCTGAAGGCTCATTCAATGGAGTTTTCATCAGGGCGCCGAGATTCACTTCTGTTAATTGCGAAGCCATAGCCCACCTAGAGCAGGAAGCGGTTGGAGTGGTTGATGGCAATAGGATGGCCCTGACTTTCCATCCTGAACTCACGGATGACCGTAGATTTCACCGCTGGATTATCGAGTGTGCCTTGAACCAGTGAGTTCAACAATGAAGTCAATGGAGGATTCGTTATGCAACTCCCCATGGCAACCATGGTAGCACCTCCTGAAGAGGGGGAAGCGGAGGGTTGTGTACAATGCCAGCGAGGTAGTAAACTCGTTCTTTTCGTGACTGGTAAATGCCATTGGGGATGCGATTATTGCCCCCTTTCTGACAATCGAAGAGAATCTCCAGACATGTTTGCCAATGAGCGCCGCTGCAATTCTTTCGATGAAGTAATTGAAGAAGCGAAGGCAATGCGTGCTACAGGCACTGGAATCACCGGCGGCGACCCTATGCTTGACTTTGACAAGACTGTCGAAGCGGTTAAGATTCTCAAACAAGAATTTGGGCAAGAGCATCACATCCACTGCTATACCTCTATTCCAATTGGTGCAGAGAAAGCAACAATCCTTGGAGAAGCAGGGCTCGATGAATTGCGATTCCACTTGCTAGACCTCAAACTCGATAATTATCGAGAGACAATTGATGCAGCTGCAAAAGCAGGGATTTGCGTCGGGGTTGAACTTCCTACAGAGCCAGATAAGGGTGAGATTCTACATGCCCTACTCCCCGCTCTTTCTGATTCGCCAGTCGAATTCCTCAATCTCAATGAATTGGAAATTACCGTAGGTAACCAGGAGAATATGGATGTGCGCGGTTTCAATTTATCCAGTGGAATTACCGCTGCTGCGGAAGGTTCTGCTGCCCTCTCCATCGAATTGAAAGAAGCATCAGAAGGCCTTGATTTACATGTGAAGTTCTGCACTGCTTCCTACAAGGATGCAGGGCAACTGCGCAATAGATTCCGCCGCAGAGGAGAGGCTACACTGCGGCCCTATGAGGTATTGAGCGAGGATGATACAATCCTGTTTGGAGCGGTTCCTTGCGCCCTCAAAGATGCTGCTGATGATGTTCTAGAATTATCTGAAGCACTGGGTTTGACCGAAGGATGGATTCGCTATGATGGTGCGACTCAGAGAATCGAGATGCCACTTTCAGCCGCTGAAGAAATCGCTGAGCACCTCGATGTGCCAGTGATGTTAGTCGAAGTTCATCCAACTCATGAAAGACTAGAGGTTGGACTTGTCCATCTCAATGACTCAAGGTAATAGTGGGCTCGGAGAGATTTGAACTCTCGATCTTCGCCATGTGAAGGCAACGTCATAGCCCCTAGACCACGAGCCCGAACAGCCATTCGAAATGTGCACCGGGTATAACGATGACTAAGTCACTGTTCGCTTGCTACAACGA
>JASLKC010000042.1 GCA_030747785.1 Candidatus Poseidoniaceae archaeon
TTTGGTACTTCAAAGACAAAGATACCTTACAGTGGAAAAAGCACTGAAACTACAGCCTGTTGCAGAATCAAAGGGTACCGTTGTAGTCCTATACGATCACGAGGGGTACCGTTGTAAATAGAAGTTTAATAGTTGATTACCTAAGACAGACTATGGAGGATTTTTTGCTGTCGGATGAAAAGGACACTTCCTTCGACACGAAAAAATCCAGAAAACTCCTTATTCCTCTGACGATTATTGGAGTAATTCTAGTTTCTACTGTAATGTTTCTTGATTTTGACAAAGATGGTTTGAGTAACATAAGTGAAATAATCACTCATGATACTGATTTTTTGGAATTAGATTCTGATCGAGATGGTTTGGATGATAAATATGAGATAGATCACAACCTGGACCCTTTATCCGAAGATTCTGATTTCGATGGGTTGAACGATGGTCAAGAAGTCAAGTACACTTTTTCCAACCCACTTATCGCAGATACTGACAACGATTCGCTGTCTGATGGTATAGAAGTAAACACACTCAATACAAATCCATTAGTTGCTGATTCCGACTATGATAATCTTTCAGACTATTATGAAACAGAAGTTTCGTTAACAAACCCTAACAACGCCGATTCAGATGGTGATGATCTAACTGATGGAGATGAAATTAACATTCATCAAACTAATCCACTGATGTTAGATTCCGATCAAGATGAATTAAGTGATTACCAAGAAATATTTGAATATCTAACTGAACCGAATGAATTTGATTCGGATGAGGACTCACTTAGCGATGGGTATGAAGTCCTGACCACTCAGTCTAATCCACTGCTTGCAGACACTGACGGAGATGGAGTAGAAGACAGTCTTGACGTGAATCCACTCGCAGATGTTCAGATATTACTCGAGTTTGGCTTTGAGGCAAACTTGGGTGATTCTTGGTCAGCTCCAGACCCATATTTTGAATTCTATTTGAGCCATAATAATCAGACTGCGTCTTATTCTTCTACTCAAATTTTCCTCGATACATATGTCAAGCAACTAGATGCTAGCGGAGCCCTCATTTACAACTGGGATGATTCTAGTGACTCAGTAGAAATTCTGATATCTGGATATGATTCTGATTCATGGAACGCCGACGAAAGACTAGATCTGGGAGGGCCTGATACCTCCGACATCATAATCACACTCACTTTTGACTCAATCATTAATCAATGGACAATGGATTATACTTCATCATATGGCTCAGGTGAAGACGCAAGTTATTACGAGGGATACCCTTGTGATTTTTCAATCAGAATCTCAGTCACCGCCTAATTGTGAGTAGATTGATGGGTTGTGCATTAACCCATGTAGTTACTTTTCAATTCTTCAAGGGTTTGCAGTCCGTCCTATTCGTGCGTAGCCTTTGGTTAGTATTGCTCGAGAACTAATTCGGTAGTTGTCGAAGCGATCTCACTTGGAGCAGCGAGCCACATACGGTCTAGAAGAGTCCTCAGAGCCATGGTGTCATCGACGTGAACTAGAGCGACTAAGTCAGCTTCTCCAGAAACTTCGTACATGATTTCGACGCCTTCCCAACCGGTTACTTCACCAGCAAAGGTTCCGATTTCAGCACCTGGACTGACTTTGATTCTGATTAATGCAGTTAGGCCAACTCCACCCTCTCGAACAGTGTAGCCACGAATTGTACCCTGTTCTTCCATGCGACGGACGTGAGTCCGAACCGTTCTCTCCGAAGCGCTAACTAATTTTGCAAGGTCGACAAAGGACATTCGTCCGTTTTTGCGTAACTCAGCAAGGATTGCACGGTCTATCGCAGCGATACGGGTCATAACCGGCCGTACCGACTTCCGTATATCAATCTGTCCAAAATTACCCTTTAACTTCAATAACGCACCTATTATATGCTAGTATCCGGTCGGAACCCTTCCGGTTTAAGGGGCGGGAATTTTGACCCGATATCTCCCAATTTCCTTCGCGGATATCAAACTTCCCGACTAAAGGAGAGCTAGATTTACACCATCGCCTTCAAAAGACCCCCTCCCGTCACAGTAAACGATGAGCCCTGCTGAAACCTTTTCCATGGCAGCAGTACAAGCCTTCCTCGATGAGGTCACGGCGCTCAAGATTTCTAACTCTCATAATGACTGGTACCAGGTTGATGTAGCAGCAGTTCTCGATGGGTGCCATGTTGAAGGACACGAGGTTGACCCCGTGTCTGGAGACGCTCTATTATTTCTCAAATCATCTCTCATGTTTTGCTCACCAGAAACTGGAGCAATGAGGCATTATCCTCGATCCCTAGTACACTGCTTTGTTGACGATAGGCGCAAGCGCCCGGATGTCAACGACCCGGAGTTACTCTATCGGGGCGAATTATTCAGCGTTACACCAGAATCTGAACAACTATGCTGGGTACGTGATTGTGTTACCAATCACGAGATTCCAATTGTTCAATCAGCGATCTCAACATGGATGAGATGGCTAAACAAACCTTGAATTCTTTCCGTTTCATTGAAGGACGGACTGCGCCTCGCTCATAATACGAGGCATCCCAATGTCTGACATCATCTCTGGACTCGACGCCCGAATGGTTCTCGATAGTCGTGGCAATCCCACGGTTGAGGTAGATTGCTATGTGAATGGTTCTTTGATGGGCCGTGCCATGGTTCCAAGTGGTGCCTCAACGGGCGCCTACGAGGCAATTGAACTCCGTGATGGCGATAAAAGCCGATGGATGGGCAAAGGGGTTGACAATGCAATCAATAACGTGGTTGAGACCATTCAGGAAGCGCTTGTCGGCATGCCTGCTGATGACCAGAATGCAATCGATGAAGTAATGATCGAACTCGATGGCACTCCAAACAAAGCAAATCTCGGTGCAAACGCCATGCTAGGCGTTTCTATGGCATGTCTTCACGCTGGTGCAGCAATACACGAACTTCCATTATGGCGCTATGTCGGTGGAGTAGCAGGCGGCTTGATGCCGGTTCCAATGCTTAACATCCTCAACGGAGGTGCTCATGCTGCGAGCAATGTAGACGTTCAGGAATTCATGGTAATGCCCCACGGATTCGATTCATTCCCCGAAGCTCTCCGAGCAGGAGTTGAATGCTATCACTCCTTGAAGAGTGAACTCAAGGCAGATGGATTACTTGGTGGAGTAGGAGATGAGGGCGGTTTTGCACCCAACCTTCCAACTAACGAGGAAGGACTCCGTTACATGGTTCGCGCAATAGAGGGTGCGGGATATAGCACCGAAGACATAGGCATATCACTCGATGTAGCATCAACAGAATTCTTCCGCGATGGTAAATATCACATGGATGGAAAGGCCCTTTCTGGTGAAGAATTGAGCGACATCTATGCCACATGGGTCGACGAATACCCATTACTTTCAATCGAAGATGGATTTGCTGAAGATGATTGGCAATCCTGGACAGCATGCACTCGAGCAATCGGAGACCGCGTACAAATAGTTGGAGACGACCTCTTTGTCACTCAAGCCGAGCGACTCTCCATGGGAATCGAGACTCAAGCGGCAAATGCAATTCTCGTCAAGGTGAACCAGGTTGGTACAGTAACCGAGACACTTGAGACGATGGACCTTGCAGCAAGCCATGGATTCAATGCCGTCGTAAGCCATCGCTCTGGAGAAACTGAAGATAATACAATTGCAGACCTTGCAGTTGGAACCCGTGCGGGCCAAATCAAGACCGGCGCACCAGCTCGTTCAGATCGTGTTTCCAAATACAATCAATTATTGCGAATTAGCGATGAAGTAACAGAATACCGCTCACCATTTTGAGGTGATTAAATGAAGAAGAGATGGGATATACTTCCCACATTTTTAATTCTCTTAATGTTCATCGTTGCAAGACAGATTTACCCATATGCAGGGGTAATGGAAGCAAATGTAATCGACGGGTATCAAATTGAAAAATTAGCAACAGGATTGGGCGGACCAACCTGTTTAGTCTTCGATGAAGAAACTCTTCTAATCTGTGATAGAGACGATGGTCGCATTATCGACATTGAAGGTAATGTGCTAATCGATGGTCTTCGTAATCCCCATGGGATGGTAATTCTCGAGGATTCAATCGTCATCTCTGAGAAAGGCAGACTGGTCAAATTCGATTCAGATTTCACGAACCGCACGGTATTAATCGATGACATACCTTGGGGCAATCACCAGACTAATGCAATCAATCTCTTGCCAAATGGCACGCTAATTTGGCATTCAGGCAGCACGTGCAATCATTGCGAAGACGACGATCCTCGAAATGCTGCCCTACTTTGGGTAAATGCCACAAGCGGTGAACACGGCATTCTTGCAACTGGTGTGAGAAATTCATTCGACGGAGTTTGGGTCGAGGGAATCGGCTATCTATTCAGCGATAATGGGCAGGATGCGATGGGAGGAGATTTCCCTGTTGAGGAAGTCAATTTATTGGTTGAAGGGGCCGAATATGGCTGGTTAACAGAATCAATCGATGACCCGAACCCGATTGGTACTGAAGCACCTGTAGCCACATGGACACCCCATACTTCACTGAATGGCATGACAACAAAGCCCGATTTATTACCGGGAGATGAATACACAGTATATGCAACTGTGTACGGCTCTTGGGCGACACTTTTACCAAAGGGGCACCAGATTGTAAAAATCGATTTTACACTGGGTGATGATGGTTGGAAAGGCGATGCGAGCATTTTCGCTTGGGACGTAGGAACCCCTCTCCCAATTACAGCAGGGCCTGATGGAAACTTGTATTACGGCACCTTCGATAATGGCGGCGCAATTTTCAAAATTAGCCCTCAAGCCATTGCTTGAGGCGCCTGCAACCTTCGTGAATTTGCTCAAGGCTTGTGCCGTAACTCATTCGGACGAGACCTTCTCCCCCCGGCATAAGTGAGCCGGGCACGAGGTGTACATTCGCTTCTTCTAGAGCCTTAGTTGCGAATTCAATATCGTCCATTCCAGTCTCGGTAATGTCGGCAAGAATGTAGAATGCACCTTCTGGTTTTGGAGCATTAATTCCTGGAATCTCTTCGAGTAATGCGTGGAAAACTTCTCGCCTCTCTTTGAATTCCTCAAAGAATGCTTGCGGCTCTTCCTCAAGCGCAAGCGCCTTTGCACCAGCGCCCATTAAGAAAGTGGGAACGTGACTTGCCGCACTTGCTTGGCAAGTTTTGACAGCCTCCATCACTTCAGAAGGACCAGTAATCCATCCAAGACGCCATCCTGTCATTGCCCAAATCTTAGACCATCCACCGATTGTAAGTGTACGTTCAAAGCCTCCATCAAGCGTAGCAGGTGAGAGATATTTGTGGTCGGAATAAACGAGGTCAGAGTAGATCATATCATCGAATATCCATAGGTCATTATCGATGGCAATTTTGGTTAATTCCTCGACTTCAGCCGGGAAATAAACCGCCCCAGTTGGATTGTTTGGCGAATTGATAATCATCGCCTTTGTACTACTGGTAATGGCCGCTCTAACTGCATCCATGTCGGGATGGTAATTACTTCTGTTAACCGGAACATGAACCGGAACCGCCCCAATCAATTTGAGCATTCCATCATATGATGGCCAAGCTGGAGCGAATAGGATTACTTCGTCGCCAGGGTTTAGACAGGACATCATCGCATACAGCAGTGCTTGTTTGCAACCTGGCGAAACAACTACGTCCAAAGAATTAGTTTCGATTCCGTATTTTGTGAGATGATTGGCGACTGCCTCGCACACTTCTTCGCTACCTTGGCTACGAGTGTATCCATGTTGACCTTCATCCAGAGCAGCCTTTGCCATCTCGACCACTGAATCAGGGGTTCGAAAATCGGGCTGGCCGACTGTAAATCGCACTGTGCCTTCAGGGGGAGGGGTGAGGAACGCCGCAAAGCCACGCCCAACACTTCCAACGCTATCATTGAGTGTAGGCATGCAAAAACTCTCCAATATGGCGGGGGATACCCTCACTAATACTACTGTCCTGATGCAAGTACACTATCAACAATGCGCGAAAGCCCGGTCTAATTGAGAGGAGCACGGACTGAGATTTGAACTCAGGTCTCAGGATCTGCAATCCCGCTCATAGCCGCTCTGACATCCGTGCGCAGCAACGGGATTGGCCAGTTCTATTTCAACGCGCCTTATGGCCCGCGTACTGAAACAAGAGCACCTGAACAATACCGACATCAAAGTAAAGACCACAAACGGATAGCGTCAGACATGGACGAAGAGCAGGCTACAACAACTCCCTCGACCCCACCGTCGTCGATTGACATCGTAGTGCAGCCTCAAACATTCACAGGCACTCCCCAGTTATCTGGTGCACCTCAAGCCGTTGCTGGAGGTATTGGGGGCGGCATTGAAGGAAACATTCCCCTGAATTCTAATGTTACTTACAGGATGGGCCCAGATGGGCAAATGATTGCAATAGAAAAGCCCCCATTTTCCTGGAAACAGCTCGGCATAGGCGCAGGAATCCCCACTGGCTTACTTCTACTGCCACTTATTCTCCTCCTTTCGACAGAAGGAATGTATGATGACAATTGGCAGAACCATGATGTGGAATTAGTTTCTTCAGAAGGTACGGAGTATACCGGTAGTTTTGAAGCCGAAGAAGACAGATATGTCGATTGGGTCAATTTCAAGTGGGGCAGTGCAGTTGGTGAATGCAGTTACAATGAAACTCATGAAACCTGTTACCAAACCAATCAATTCAATGATGGCTTTTCTCTAGAGAAGCATACTTGTGAAATCTCTGAAGGATCTTGGAATTGCATAGAAGAGGAGGTAGGATATTGGTATAATTCAAACGGTACCATTATTTTTGATGATGGCAATTCTTACGATGAGCCAATTATTCTCCAGTTCGAAACTACGGATAATGACTACGATCAGAATAGAGATGCCGAAGAGATTTACGGAATGGCTCTATTTGCAATGTGTTGGATTACACCTCTACTTTCGCTTATTTTCTTAATAGTTGGATTTGCTACCGGTAGGACAGGATTAGGCGTAGGCGGAATAATCTCGGTCGTCCTATATCCAATAATTGCAATTGTAGGATTAGATTCCATGTGGTGATGAACCGACTGAATGATGAGGAAGAAGTCCTTCACACCATTATGGCGAGTGGTGCTGGACCGGGGTGGAGCCCTAGTGCAGAGTACTATGAATGCAGATATGCGATATTGCGCGAACCCCTCGGATTTCCTCAAGGCGCAGAGATTCTTGCTGATGACGACCAAGCCGTCCATGCATGGGTTTTGCATGATGAGCAGGTCGTAGCAGTAGGTAGAGCCCATCTAATTCCCAGTGATAGTGACGGTTCTCAAGCAGACCACGCAGGCCCAGGTGCAGCAACATGCCCAGCATTTGGTCCACTTTGTGAAGGAGGACCGCGGCCCGCAATTCAGATTCGACAGATGGGAACTCTTGTTTCCCACCAACGCCGAGGATACGCATCAGAAGTTCTCGCTCAACTAGAGTCTGATGCAGTTTCAAAATTAGGTGCCGTTGTTGGTTTTCTTCAAGCGAGAGAGGTCGCAATTCCGTTCTACAGTTCACAAGGATGGACAATAATAGATTCACCTTATGACATATCAGGGATAGGACCGCATAGATCCATGATGAAGAAACTTGTACCCGAGCACTGAATCGCGGTATTCAAATAGGTCAAGCATCGCTCGAATTGTTAGAGGGAACACTGGGTTCCCTACGATCGACCCGTGGAACACGATGAATACGGAGGAACTAGCAGAAAATAATGTAGAGGTGCAAAATCGAAGTACTGCGAACTTGTTTGCAGTGCAATTCGAGCGTCAGAATGACGTTTCGGAGCACCTCTTTGCTAGTCACGAAACTGATTCAAATCAGCGTCAGCTTCATCGTAATCCCGAATTTTGCCTTCTAACCAGTTTAGAAGCATCATCGGACAGAGAGAACAGCGGGTTCTCTATCTTTAAAACAAAAAAATAGGAGATGAAATGAAAATGAATAATAAGAAGATTGTAAGCATGCTTGTGGCACTCTTCCTCGCACTATCTGCGGTTTCCGCAGTTAGTGGTGACGGATCTGACCCTCTCGACCCATCTGATGGTGGAGCCGACTGGGACGGTGATGGTTTAACCAACGCTGAGGAGCAGAACCACGGTACTAACATGAACAACGCCGACAGCGACGGTGACGGTCTTCCAGACGGATGGGAAGTGGCCAATGGCCTCTCCCCTACCAACGGCGGTGACGCCAATGGTGATCCAGATGGTGATGGTCTAACCAACTCTCAGGAGTACGCAAAGGGTACCAACCCTAACAACGCCGACACGGATGGCGACGGAAAGAACGACAATGTCGATCAATTCCCGAACGATCCTAACGACGGCGAGTACAGCGACTCTGACGGTGACGGCATCCCAGACGCCTACGACCCTGATTTCCAGGAGTCACAAGAAGGAGCTGGAGATGGTGGCACCGAGGGTGGTGGCGAGTCTGAAGATCAAGGTCAGGGCGAAGGCCAAGGCCAAGGTCAGGGACAAGGTCAGGGACAAGGTCAAGGACAAGGTCAAGGACAAGGTCAGGGACAAGGTCAAGGACAAGGTCAGGGACAAGGTCAGGGACAAGGTCAGGGACAAGGTCAGGGACAAGGTCAAGGGCAAGGTCAAGGACAAGGTCAGGGGCAAGGTCAAGGACAGGGTCAAGGACAAGGTCAAGGACAGGGTCAAGGACAAGGTCAAGGTCAGCAAGGTCAGCAAGGTCAAGGTGGCCAACAAGGTCAGCAAGGCCAGCAAGGCCAGCAAGGTCAAGGCTCCCAGCAAGGACAGCAGTCCGGTCAACAAGGCCAATCTGGCCAACAAGGCCAAGGACAGCAAGGTCAGCAGGGCCAGCAAGGACAGCAGCAGGATAACGGACAAGGACAGCAACAGCAAGGCGGCCAACAAGGCGGCCAGCAAGGTGACCAGTCCCAGCAAGACCAAGGAGGCCAAAACGGCCAAAATGGTCAGAACCAGCAGCAGCAGGGCCAGACCCAGAACGGTCAGCAAGGCCAGCAAGGTCAGCAAAATGACCAGCAGCAAGGCCAGCAACTGGACAACCAGGACCAAAACGGCGAGAACGACAACGATGGTGACGGAATCCCAGATGAACTCGACAATGACGACGATAACGACGGAATTGCTGATGATCTAGATCAGAACCCTAACGACCACGACAACGATGGCA
>JASLKC010000043.1 GCA_030747785.1 Candidatus Poseidoniaceae archaeon
ATATAAATTATCAAAAATATCAGGATGGTGAAGAATATTACTATTTGGAAGATTGGACAGACTTTGGTACATACGGTGGCCAGTATGGAAAGAATGTGGAGTTTCCTCAAGGCGAATGGTACATACTTATAGTGAATTCAATTTGAGTTTAGTTCCCCTTTTGTATTCGCATGGGGGCCCCTATGTAATGCGGGTGTTGCATAGGGTAGCGTTAGCAGCGACCCATTGCAACCCCTTGTGTTGGGGAAAAGACTGAATGCTTCTATCATTGAATATTCATTATGGCAACATTAGAGTCGCTTGAAGAAGCCATTCTCCACTTACAGGATAAGATTGACAGAATTGGAAAAAGAGTAGTTAAGATTGAAAATAGTACAAAGCATGTAACCTCTTCACATGGTGTCATGTTCTTGTTGCTATTAGTAATTGGATACATGGTAATCGGAATTTCATATAGATATGGATGATTCCGCTTGGAAATACCAAGGGGCCCCTTCTTATGAGGGAGGGTACCCATGCAACAGGCTCACGAACCGCAACTCAAGCAGTCATCTGGAGTGTCTAGAGAGCATGCAATTGCTTCGAGACTGGTTGCCTCGTCTGCACGGCTTGCAAGACCATCGACTGTCTCATCAGTGGCTTTCTGTTCGACTGTGAATTGAATCGCATCAGCAGCTGCCTTGGTACGTAGGTAGTACATACCGGTCTTGAGTCCCTTTCTCCAACCATAGAAGTGCATGGAGGTGACCTTGGCTGGGTTAGCGTCGATCATGTGAATGTTCAGAGATTGGCTCTGGTCGATGTATGCACCACGGTCAGCAGCCATATCGATGACATGTCGTTGCTTGATTTCCCATGTGGTCTTGTACAATTCTTTCAGGTCTGTAGGGATACCTTCAATCTCTTGAACGCTACCCTTGTGACGCAGGATTTCATCCTTCATTTCTAGAGACCACATGTCACGAGCGATTAGGTCCTCAACAAGGTGCTTGTTGAGTACAATGAATTCACCAGATAGGGTTCGGCGCACATATAGATTGGATGTGAATGCTTCAAAGCACTCGTTATTTCCAAGAATCTGACTTGTGGATGCAGTTGGCATTGGTGCTAACAATAGTGAGTTACGCATACCATTTTTCTTGATGTCTGCCTTCAGACCATCCCAATCCCAGCGACCTGAGTGACTAGTAACGCCCCAAAGGTCTGGCTGAAGAATCCCCTGGCTTGCAGGTGAACCTTCGAAGGTGGAGTATGGGCCTTCTTCTATTGCAGCCTCCATGCTTGCAGTGCATGAAGCAAAGTAGATTGTTTCGAAGATTTCACGGTTTAGTGTACGTGCTTCTTCTGATTCGAAATTCAATTTGAGCATTGCAAAGGTATCAGCAAGACCCTGAACGCCAAGTCCAATTGGACGATGACGCATGTTGGAATTGCGAGCTTCTTCGACCGGGTAATAATTGACATCGATTACGCGGTTAAGATTTCCAGTTGCATGGTGGGTGACATCGTAAAGAGCCTGATGATTGAAACTCATAGTTTCCTTATCGACGAACTTTGGTAGAGCGATAGATGCGAGGTTGCACACTGCAACCTCGTCGGGTGCTGTATACTCGATGATCTCAGTACACAAGTTGGAAGAACGGATAGTTCCCAGATTCTTTTGGTTTGACTTCTCATTACATGCATCCTTGTAGAGCATGTATGGAGTTCCAGTCTCGATTTGAGATTGAGTAATCGCATCCCACAACTCTCGAGCCTTTACAGTTCTACGGGCCTGTCCAGCAGACTCGTACTTATCGTATAGTTCACGGAATTCATCTCCGTAAGTATCGTGAAGACCTGGGCATTCATTAGGACAGAAAAGTGACCAATCCGCATTTTGCTCAACTCTCTCCATAAAGAGGTCAGGAGTCCATAAGGCGTAGAATAGGTCACGTGCTCGCATCTCTTCCTTACCGTGGTTCTTCCTCAAGTCAAGGAATTCGAAGATATCGGGGTGCCATGGCTCAAGATAGATCGCAATAGAGCCCTTGCGCTTGCCGCCACCTTGGTCAACATAGCGCGCGGTATCATTGAAAACGCGTAGCATTGGAACCAATCCATTGGATTGGCCATTTGTACCCTTGATGTATGAGCCCTTACTACGGATTTGGTGAATGGATAGACCAATTCCTCCAGCGGACTTGGAGATTCGGGCACACTGCTTGAGAGTGTCATAGATTCCATCGAGTGAATCCTCTTGCATGGTTAGCAAGAAACAAGATGACATCTGTGGAGTAGGAGTTCCTGAATTGAATAGAGTTGGGGTTGCGTGGGTGAACCAACCCTCGCTCATCAGGTCATAGGTTTTGAGAGCCCTCTCGATATTGTCATGGTGGATGCCGACTGCTACTCTCATCAACATGTGTTGTGGGCGCTCTGCAACCATGCCGTCAAGACGTAATAGGTAGGAGCGCTCAAGAGTTTTGAATCCGAAGTAGTCGTAATTATGGTCACGGCTATAATCGACATGTGAATCGAGAACATCCTTGTTAGCCATGATGATTTCATGAACTTCTTCAGAGATCAATGGTGCGTGCTTGCCAGACTCTGGGTCAATATATTCACGCAGGTCGGAAATCACTTCACTGAATACGGACTTTGTGGAACGGTGAAGATTATCCACACAAATTCGTGCAGCTAATTTGGAGTAATCTGGATGATGAGATGCAAGTGAAGCTGCAGTTTCGGCTGATAACTCATCGAGTTCAGTGGTGGTGACGCCATCGTATAATCCCTCGATAACTAACTTGGTAACATAGCCTGCATCAACCCAGTCCTCGTTTAGTCCTTGAGCGAGGGTGGATAATTTCTCACTAATGGCATCGAACCTAACATCAACTTTTTCGCCATTCCGTTTGACCACTTGCATACCCATTATTTCTCACCTCTTTTCCCATTATTGCACGTGAAGCATTTCCCTTCCACCGCGGACGGTTTAGAAGTCTTCCTCCACTGAGAAGCGTTGTTGTACCGCTCCGAGAGTTGCTCCGTCCATTACGCCAGATTTTTGATACTCCGCAACCCTCTTCTCAAAGAAGTTGGTTTTACCCTGCATGGAAATCATTTCCATCCATGGGAACGGATTCTCTTCATCATACAATTTTGATGCGCCAAGAGAAATTAGCAGACGGTCTGCAACGAATCGGATATATTGTGCCATCAAATCAGAATTCATTCCGATAAGAGATACAGGAAGAGCGTTTGTGACGAACTCGATTTCGATATCAACCGCTTCGGTGATAATGCGGTGGATCAGATTCTCACCCGCACCACGGTTTAGTTTGGAGTGAAGAAGACATGCAAAGTCACAGTGAAGGCCTTCATCTCTACTGATGAGTTCATTGGAGAAGGTTAGTCCTGGCATTAGCCCACGCTTCTTGAGCCAGAAAATCGCACAAAATGAACCAGAGAAGAAGATTCCTTCAACCGCTGCAAATGCAACTAGACGCTCAGCGAATGAACCGCGCTTGCGGTCGAGCCAGCGCATTGCCCAATCTCCCTTCTTCTTGACCGAAGGAACGGTTTCAAGGGCTTTGAAAAGGTGGTCTTTCTCATTTGGATCCTTGATGTAAGTGTCAATGAGAAGAGAATAAGTTTCTGCGTGAATATTCTCCATCATTATTTGGAAACCATAGAACGCTCTTGCTTCTGCCCATTGTACTTCGTTGGAGAAGTTGAGAACCAAGTTCTCATTGACGATGCCGTCTGAAGCCGCAAAGAATGCTAAGACATGCTTAAGGAAATGCTGCTCGTCTTTGTTGAGTTTATCCCAATCTTTGGAATCCTCCGCAAGGTCGATTTCTTCTGCAGTCCAGAACGAAGCGGTCTCTTGCTTGTACATCTCCCAGATGTCAGCATGAACGATTGGGAATAAAACGAAACGGTCGATATTCTCCTTGAGCATGGGCTCTATATGCTCCGCAGATAGGTCCAAATCGAAACCATCTGTGTTTTGACTTTCTGTCTGCATAGGCCCTCTCTCCCTTAATTCTCTCGCGGTGGAATTTAACTGCCCTTCTCGCGGGTGTATATACTTCATGGTCTTAGACTATCCAAGGCTCGGCAATTGCATCGGTAATAAAAGTCATTCAGCCTTCAAAGTACAATCAAGTCGGCTAATGATATTACTGCTTATTTATCCCATTAGAAAAATAGAAAATTTCCGACCAGAGGCCTTGAAGACCCTTGCCGTCTGGCGTAATATATGGGGCGAGACACGGTCGAGGTCAGATTCGCAAAACTCCACGAAAATGCGCACGCCCCAACTAGGGGTAGCGAGCAGGCCGCCGGTTGGGACCTACGCGCACTCGAAGAGACATTTGTCGGCCGTGGTACGAGCGCAAAGATTCGCACCGGATTAGCTGTGGCAATCCCTGAAGGTTGGGAAGGTCAAATCAGAAGTCGCTCCTCACTTGGTGCCAAGGGGATGATTATGCCTAATGGTGTCGGAACTATTGATTCCGATTATCGTGGAGAATTGATGGTCTTGGCCATATGGATTGGCGAAGGCGAAGGCATTACTCTTGCCAAGGGCGAGCGTATCGCTCAAATGCTAATTGCACCTGTGCCAATTACCACTTATTCTGAAGTCAGTATCGATGAACTTTCTAAGACAGAGAGGGGCGATGGCGGCTTTGGTTCGAGCGGAAGATTCTGAGGCGGTAATATGCGTGAGATTCGTTTCGAACATCTCGGACAAATCTTGCATTCTGATGCCGATTCGTTAATGCGCAAAATGCAAGCCAAGCGAATCGAAGATGAAATTCCAGATACAATGCTCATTTGCGAACACCCGGAAATCATCACAGTTGGCCCAAGAGCGCGCAATGATGGAATCACACCCCCGGCCGGATATGACTCCACCTCGGTCGACCGCGGCGGAGGTCTTACTTGGCACGGACCGGGGCAACTCGTTGTATATCCAATAGTGAAGTGGAACCTTGATGGTGAATCAAATGTCAAAGCTGTAATCGCCTTACTAGAAGAGTGGGTAATCGCAGCATTCAGCGATCTCGGTATTGATGGTCAACGGGATGAACGAATGCAAGGCGTATGGATCGGCAATAACAAGGTGTGCTCGATTGGACTGTCATTCCTTCGTTGGACAAGTCGCCATGGCTTGACCATAAACTGCAATACTCCTCCTGGTCGAGTCGAGATGGTCAGTGGATGTGGACTTGGTAAAGATACCACAACAAGTCTTGCTGCCCTTGGCTTCAACAATTCGACTGAAGAGATTTTGGGCGCTTTGAAGAGGCGTGTTGAAACTTTATCTAGAATAGAATAGCCATATTCAGATAATCAGCAGGCTCATGTGCTTTCACTAGAACCGTATTCCATGCCACCCTTCTATCCAGAGGTAGGTAAAGCCGCACGTGGAGCCACAATACCACCTGTTGCATATCTCAAGTGGTACATTGAATGCTTGGATGAGCAACGGCCCCACAACCTCTCATTTTCAGGCCTTCAATTCGAGTGGGACCTCTCAGATGTAGAAGAGGCATGGCTCGACCACCGAAGATTCGGTGGGGATGAGAGAGATGTGGTTGCTCAACAATTTGGAGTGAGTGTAGAAAATGTACACCTCTGTCTTGGAGCGACTCAAGGTATTTCATTGGCATTACTTGCGGTATGTGATCGTAGAAGAATCGCAGTAGAGATGCCATCTTATGGCCCAGTGAGTCAAAGCGCTCGGCTCCTTGGAATGGAGACGGTCGCTGTCCATCGAAGACCTGCAGACACGCATTGGCTCATCGATAGAGACGAATGGTCAAAGCAACTCACAGATGTTGATGCAGTAGTAGTAACGCCTCAACTAAATCCCACTGGTTGGGATTATACAGATGATGATAGAGAGTGGTTGGTAAACACATGTCGAGAAAAAGGAGTCCACATAATTAGTGACGAAGTTTATGCTGCAGCCGATTCAAAGTGGAAGGGGATGTACCTTGAAGGTGAGCATTGTATCACGGTATCTTCTCTGACCAAGGTTCACGGTTTGGGCGCAATCAGATATGGTTGGGTTATTGCTGCCCCACATTTAATCGAAAGAATCGGAGATGCTTTTCACAATCTTGCAGGTCAGATGTCCTCGTCATCTATCCAATTCGCTGAAGCTGTATTCCCGCGCTTACACGAGGCAGAGGATAAGATTCGCGAGTATCGGGAGATTAACCTGCCACTCCTTATTGCGGCCTTAGAGCGCTTGGGAATAGATTGGGCTCCTCCTCCCAATGGTGTATTTGGCGCATTTAGAATCCCTGGAGTGGATACCAAGGCACTAATCGATGGCCCCGGTAAGGACAATGGATTACTTGCAGTACCGGGTTGTATGTTCGATGAAGGATTGGATGAATGGCTACGAGTAGCCTGGTCGATTGATCCTCAATCTTTCGCAGCAGCAGTTGAAGTCCTCGAGAGAATTATTGGGAACGCAATGAGTGAACCTTGATAGCAACGCGTGATGCAGGTGATTGGTATGGGAGAGATCGTATTGGTAATCTCTGGCGCATCGGGTGCTGCATATGGCGTTCGCCTTGCAGAGATTCTCGGTGATAGGTCTCGACTTGTAGTCACCGAAGCCGGACGACTAACCCTTGCTCATGAGTGCGATGGACTAACACCTGAAGCACTAGCAAAGCGCACTGGCGCTCATCTCGAAGACAATGCCGACATCGCTGCAAAGTCCGCATCGGGTTCTGCTGCAATCGATGCAGTAGTAATCTGTCCCTGTAGCGGAACTACTCTTGGAAAACTCGCCGCAGGTATTGGCGATAACTTAGCAACTCGTTCTGGCATCGTTGCGATGAAGGAGCGCCGCAAGATGATTATCGTTCCACGCGAGACACCATATGCAACTGTGCATTTGGAGAATATGGCCAAACTTTCCACTTGGGGAGTGATAGTTCTACCAGCCTCTCCTGGATTCTATACACTGCCTGACTCCGTGGCAGATATGGTCGATTTTATAGTATCGAGAATCCTTGACCAACTCGGAATTGATAACCAGTTATCCGCACGTTGGACTGGCGAGGAACTCAACTGAACATCTTAGCGATATTTCAAGAAGGTCAAGTCATGCCCTACGGGCATGGCCGAACCGGATATCATCGAGGCAGAAGTGGCCGATGCCGGTGATTGGAAACAGGCTGTTATCATGAAAATCGTCAATCCTTTTCCAACTTTGAAGGGACAAATACTCGCAATAGTTGTAGTGTTTATCGTAATGGGAGCCATAATAATCGCTAATTCAAAAGGCGCTATTGAATACGAGTTAATCGATTTCGATGAGGATAGAGCTCGTGGCTTTGCTGAAGACCTAGTCGGACTTGGACACCCTGATTGGAAGGGTAGGATGTCGGGCTCAGCAGAAGAAGCCGCGGCAGCTGAATATATTCTCAACCACTTTGAAGAATTAGGATTTATTCCGCAACTCAATACCTACGAAGTACCGATGCATTCGATTAACTCAGAGCCATCGTTGCGGGCATGTACCCCTGGTACTGCTGGAGGATTCGGTGTGGTACCATGCTCTACTGCTGACCTTCTTGCCGGTGCTGTGATCCATGAGTTCGAGCATAGAATCGATTACGTCATCCAGGGTTTCTCCGGTCAATCCGATTTTAATTTCAACCAAAATATCGCTGTAACATACCTTGGTAACGGTAGTGATAATGCATCATGGGAAGCCGCAGCTGGCACAATTGGCTATGTTGAAGCCGGTGGTACAATTGGTGGAAATACTGGAATAATGACCAAAGCAATCGAACACGATTTGGCGGCAATTATCAGAGTGAACACCGATTACAACTGCGGCAAGATCGAAGGCGAGGATTGTGTTGCGATTTTCAAGGGCACTGGCCATGATGACATAATGAATGCAAATGGTGGTAGCATGCCAGCCGACCTCGCATTCATCGCTATGAGCAAAGATGCTGGTGAGCAGCTAAAGTCGATGCTAATCGATAATTCAGGACGCATAGAAATGCAAATCGATGTTACTAATGATGAAGAATTGACCATCCGGGCACCATGTGGTACGTGGTATGGCAAGAGTGATGAATTGCTAATCGTAGGTGCGCACCACGATACCGTATACCATGGACCTGGAGCAGTCGATGATACAAGCGGTAGTGCAAGTGTGCTGGAAATGGCCACACAAATGTCTGAGATATTCAAGGAAAGGGGTGACCCAGAACGGACTGTCCGTTTCTGCACATGGGGTGGAGAAGAGGAAGGCCTGTGGGGTTCACGTGCTTATGTCGATCAATATCAGGATGAACTCGCATCCAATCTTCGCCTATACATCAACCTCGATATGAATCATGCCGACATCGACTTGGAAACTCGCGGCAATAGTCTAACCCTCTTTGGAAACGATAAGAGAGATGTTGCACACATCAATGATATTGCCCTGCAGTACATGGAAGAGCGCTCAGATATAGCCGATAAATACGAAATCAGACTCGCGGTTCTTGACGGTGACAAAGGTGACCCAGATGGTATGCCTTACAACTCAGACCACGGGCCTTTCGTCTATGACCGTGGAACCTCAACCAATGGTAGGGCTGTAGTTTGCTACGGTAGTGGCTCGTGGGAATATCACACATACCTCGATGATCTTACTCACTTCAATGAAGAGAGCCTTGGTGTCTCAGTGGTCATCTACGGTACTTATCTCAACTATCTAGCATATACTCAGGAAACGTGAGGACGACTAAAATGGTACAGCCAAGTGCACATGCAAGCCACATTCTGGTGAAAAGTAAGGGTGAAGCGACACAATTGGCCAATAATATTGGTAAGTTGAAGGAGTTCCAAAAAACTGCACGGAAGAAATCTAGTTGCCCATCTTCGCAAAAAGGTGGAGACCTAGGGTGGTTCCGAAAGGGTCAGATGGTACAGGAATTCGAAGAAGCGGTTTGGAGCATACCACTCAATACCGTATCCACACCAATCAAGACTCAGTTTGGTTACCACCTCATCTGGGTTCACGAGCGCGGGGAGTGAAAGTATGACTACTCGTATCGGACTTGAGTCCTACGAAGTTCTTGCTCGTCATGGAGCATTTGACTATGAGCACGAACAAGACCAACCATTCGTGATCTCTATTTGGGCAACCCTGGTCAATGATGTAGTGGATGATGAACTCGAAAAGACATTGAATTATGCTGACCTTCAAAATGCAATCGATGTAGAGGTAGTATCTGCGCCTCCGGTTAGATTGATGGAAACTCTTTGTGAGAATTTGATTAAGCACCTTTCGAAAAATGAGTTAATCGCCTCGATTTCCATTCGTATTGAGAAACCCGACGCCCCTTTGCCTCACCCCGGTGGATTGGCCTTAGTAGAGCGTGAGTGGACGAGGGATTGAAGGGCCCTCCCTTACCACACACACCCGATGACATCCATCGAACGAGTCTTTGTCCCCTCTGTCAAAGAGGCCGATGGGACTGCGATAGGCCTTGGCGTATTCTCCACTGAAGAGACTGCGTGGACCGTTCTTCGTGCATTCATGCGTAAATCTCACCTGATGTCATTGCGAACCGCTAGCATCGTCGTTTGGGATGTAGACATGGTTGGCGAAGAAGGGATGACGATTCTTACTACAATGCATTGCAGAGACTGCCCTGTGTGCAAACGCCGTACATTCTGGCTCGACCTTGAGCAATTTAGTGCCATGTGCACAGGCGTCAATTGCGAGGCTTGGATTGAAGAGTCGACTATTGAAACTGATAAGATCGACCTTGGGTGGCCTCCTACAAGATTCCTCAAACAAACTTCGACTCTTGAAGAAGCTCTGAAAGAACTGAGAGTTCTTGGTTCTGAATTAGCAGCGACTGGTTATACGCCTCAGGCGCCAATCACATCGATTCGAGAGGAATGACGCCTAGAGCCTCAATTCCCGAACGCAACATATGGCGGGCTGCCTCGCTAACAGCATAATTCGCTTCTTCGACAACACCATCCATCAATACATGGCAATCACGGTAGAATGCATTGTACGCTGTTGCGAGGTCTAGCATTTGGGTAGCAAATAAATGAGGTCTATTTTCTCCGGTTGCGAGAGCAATGATATCGCGATTGCATGCCATTACCCGCATCAATTCATGCATGGCATCTGGTATGTCGGTCGGGAATACATTCTGTGGCGCTCGCCCAACCTTACGATTTATTGAACAAGCACGAGTATGTGCATACATCACGAATGGAGCACTTTCGCCTTCGAATGAAAGGGCTTCATCCCAACTGAAAGTAAAGCCCTTGTCTGGATTTACCTTGATGATATTGAATCGGACTGCAGATACGCCTACAGCCTCGGCAATTGTTGCCACTTCCTCGTCTGAAATATCACTGCGGAGTTCTCTTACGATTGCAGCCGCATGAGATTGGGCCTCATCGAGAAGGTCGTCCATGAAAACGACATTCCCCTTACGAGTGCTCATCTTACCCTCTGGTAATTTGATGAAGGCATAGAACATCACCTCTGGAACTTTCTCACCTAACTCGCTGAGAGTCATCCCTACTTGCTTGGATTGGAGTTTGTGGTCCTCTCCAAGAATATTGATCAATTCATCACACTGCTCCCACTTCCACATATGGTAAGCAATGTCACGAGTAGCATAGAGCGAAGAGCCATCTCCTCTGCGATAGAAGAATTCGGTCTTACCCTTCATCCCACGCTGACCGAGGTCTAGGAAGTGGGCACCATTCTCTGCCATTCCATGAATTTCCATTGATTCAAATCTCTCCATCAAGGCAGAAACTGTACCATCGACGACGAATTTTGATTCCTTAGTGAAAGTGTCAAACTCGATTCCGAGACGTGATAATGTCTCTAGCATCCCTTCTAGGACGGGGCTATATGCTTCCTCAAATTGAGCGAGTACTGCGTCGTCACCATGTTCAGAAGCGTGCACTAAGCGGCTTATTTCATCCTCAATAGCATCTTTGTCAATGCTGTCTTGTCGCAGTGCTTGTGCGGCCTGATACCAACGTACAGTCTCATGGTCTGACTTTCCTTTCCATTTTGGATTCATGTCATCCATGTCAACAAGTGCATCAGCAACATCCGCTTCAGAAAGATTCTGCAATGCCCAGGCTAATACTCCAACCTGTTTACCCATATCATCGACATAGTACTCAGCACGCACTTCGTTTCCATGCAAGCGGTGAAGGCGCACCATTGTATCGCCGAGTATCGCATTACGTGCCCTGCCTACATGGAAAGGCCCGTTTGGATTTGCACTGGTATGCTCGATAAGTACCGACTTATTTCCTACCGTATCGAATCCCGAGAGTACTCGTTGTGCTAACCAATCTCTATTGGCCTTGAAATTGAGATAACCTCCTGCGGCTTCAGCATCTACGACGCCAGATAATGCTGTAGCTAATTCATTTGCAATCTCTGCTGGATTACGTCCTAATTGCTTAGCAAAGGGGAAACAAGGTAGGCTCAAGTCGCCTTGATCCCTCTCTCGACTCGGGCCAAGAGCCTGCTTCCAAAAATCACCTTCAACACCCATGTCAGCAAGTGCTGACTCAAGAGGTTGCTCAATGATTTCCCTTAGAATTTGCATGGCATCACATCATGGGATAACGTAGTACTGCTGCGATTCCTCCGAACCCTGCATTAAGTTGTGCACCTTCTTCTGAATCGACCGAGATAAAGCATACCTCCGACCTTCCTTTAGCTGCAAGTATACTGAACTCATCAATTAGTGAAGTACTACTCAACTCCGTGAGGTCATCACCATCAGCCTTGCATTTTGGGCAATTAGGTAATGCTTCCATCCTACCAATACTTGCAGACCATTCATGACTGCAAGAGTTACACTGGATTTCAACAACATTCTTGCGCATTCCCTCACTAATCAGAAGTTTAGCAACAGCGCCCTGTTCCAGAGCCTTACGAATCATCATTTCTCCATAAGTTGCCTTTGGATGCTGCTTGACTAATTCCTCGAGGAATTCAGTGACTACCCGGCGTTCGGCGTCTAATTCGATTTCTCCCATCAGCCCACCGGCATTATCAACCAATTCACGTACACCACTCTCATTTGAGTAGCCTACATCGAAGGTAGTCTTGGCGATCTTCTTAGCGATTTCATGATGGAAATAATCATTCTTGACCACATAGTCCTTAGTTGCTCCAGGTCCACCGATTATCACCGCTTGAATATCCTCGATATTTGGGAGCCAGTAATTGCAAGCATGCTCTGTTGCACGCTTGAAGAATTTGTGAGCGGCCTCCTCGATTAACCTCTCAAAACGCTGTGCTGACTGACCACCTTGCCGGTGCTTGCCCATAATGTTGGAAACTAAGAATTCCTGAACATGTATTCTTTTTCCACTAGCGATTCCATATGCGGCCTCAGCACGGTCGATGACGAAAAGCCCGTAGGACTTCTTGTCGATCAGCATATCCTCCAGTTGTGTCAGCTCGAATTTAGAATCACAACGATATCGGAATGAAAGTAATGGCTGAGGAGTATAATCGATAACAACTGTAACGTGGCGAGTCTTATTGTTGCCTACAATGACTGCTCCGGTGAATAGAGCGATACCTGTCTCGCCAGCATCACGGCACTTAGAAAGAGCAGAAATTGCAGACTCAATAGCACCTTGTACATTCTTTTTGGTAGATTTGGATTTGATGTTTGCAGCCTGGCCATGCTCGTTTTGCAACATTTGCCTCGCATCACTGACTTGACGGTCGGGCGGAATGATTACCGTAACTAACTCAGTACCGTATCCCTTCATTTCACGAAGGTCTTCCAGTGCCAATTTTAGTTTCAGACGGCGCGTGGCCATCTCTGCATCGTCAGCCATGGTACCGTCCCCGGCCCAAAGGGCCGAGGCGGCCGCCTTCAAGCCTTCCGCACGGGAATCATCATCAAGGGTCATCATTCAGCCGGTTCGATGACGACCCACATCATCGCCCTCGGCGGCTCGCTACTGCGACCTGAAGAGTCGGACGAGAGATCTGCATGGTTCGGTCGACTGCGGCAACTCGCAGTACATCTCGAAGGCAATGGCCGCAAACTGGGAATTGTAGTCGGTGGCGGACTTCCGGCAAGAGAGGGAATAACCTTAGCTCGTTCTTCATTCACAGACTCCTATAGACTGGACATGGTCGGCATTGCTGCCACTAGATTAAACGCCTCGATTTTACAGCAAACTCTGCTGGATATTGGCTGCGATGTATGCCCCATTATTCCTACAAGTACCGATGAAGCCGCTGAATTACTTGGCGAACATCATATCGTGATAATGGGCGGAACCACTCCGGGACATACTACCGATGCTGTCGCAGTTGCTCTAGCACGCGATTCTGGGTCAGCACATTTGGTGATTGCAACTAATGTTAGCCATGTCTATGATAGCGACCCTCGCACCAATGAGAATGCAAAACCCTTCGAAACTATGACTTTGGCAGAACTTGCAGAAATAACTGGAACCGAAGCACTGGAACCAGGTGCTAGTGCTGCGGTTGACCCAATTGCGGTCAAGTGGGCCATGGAAGCTGGCCTCAAGATCGCAGTATTGGATGGTCGAAATCTAAGTCTCCTCGAAGACGCCCTTGAAGGGAGACCCTTTGAAGGCACCCTGATACAGTGAGTTGAGAAAATGGTAGATGCAAATGCGGTAAAAGAAAAGGCGGCTAAAAAGCAGAGCAGAAGGTCACGTGGTGCCTCTACGGCTAGCATTTCTGCTCACAAACATTGCCGGATTTGTGGAATAAATATCAATGCGAAAGTGGAGGTTCGCGTTTGTAGCGACCAGGAATGCATAGATCGAAACACAAAAGATGAAACCAATCAGAAACGTATGAGAAGATGGATGTTTATCTTCCTCGCACTATTTTCATTACCGGTACTCATCAGACTATTTGGGTCCTAATTACGGTGCCATCCCTTGGGTAATTCCATTGGACCGGTCTCCATATTTTCTTTACAGCGGCGTACGATTTCCAGCCTAAGTGCTTCGACGCCGACATTTTCGGTTGCAGAAATTGTCACACATCCCTCTTCATCGAGTAATACGGGAATCATTGGTTCGCCTTCGCCATCCCATGAGGACTCTGCAGCCTTTACCTCGTCCCAGTTTCCGGGGAGGGGCTCCATCAAATCGGCCTTTGAAATTACGACCATCATGTCGATTTCAGGAAGTAAACCTTTGATTTCCTCAAGCAAATTGAGTTGATCTTCAAGCGGAGTACCGCATTTCTCAGTTATATCCATCAAGAAAATACACAGACTGCCCACATGTTCGATTGCAGCTATGGCTTGCAACTCGATTTGGTTGCGGCTTTCCATCTCACGATCCAATAATCCAGGTGTATCTACCATCTGATGGGAAAGGCGACGATGTTTGAAATGGCCAACGTGGATTTGTTTAGTTGTGAATGGATAGTGATTCACTTCCATATTGCCAGTGGATAGTGTTGAGATGAAAGCGGACTTACCCACATTGGGAGCACCGCACACAACAATGGTAGGGCTGAGTGAATCGATTACTGGGAGTGTTCGCAATGTCATCCTTGCCTCATGAAGCCAATCGAGTGAACTGCCTACTCTACGCATTATACTGCTGAGTCTACCATATGCTTCTTTACGAGCATCGTGCATAACCTCAATGCGCCCACTGCGGACGATTTTCACAGAGTTTTGCTTTCCGATTTGGCCAACTTGTTTTCCGCCCCATTTGAGCATTGAAAGATGGTGGCGGTAGTCATCACACCCAACACAAGCATCGACCATCGCTTTGTCGAAAAGCGGCATCCTGTCAAGGCTTGGCCAGGTGCGCATAGTCTCATCGAGGTAAGTGGTAATGATGTCGGAACTAGTTTGCACCATGCGTACCAATTGCTTGCGGACCCTGAAGACCTTGACCGGATCATCAACACGGTCTGCAGCCTTTTTAGCACGACTGAATGCCTTGTCTAGTACCTCCTCCTCAGTGAGAACGGTAGGTAGATCTCTCCAGACGACCTTCATGGTACTTGGCTCCTACATTGAAGGCGCGGGCACTCTATTCTTCAAGGCAACGGTACTGTCGAATGAATTACATGTTAGCACATGTACGTTCTACGCATGCAGGCCCCCCAGCCTCGGAGCATTGAAATCCCGCTGAGTCAGGGATATTACCAGCCAAATATGGGAGTTACACAGCAATATGCGATGATGCCAATGTGGCCTCAGACAAATGCAACTCTCGCATTGATACTGGCTTGCGTGAGCATTGCTGCAGGAGGTATTTGTCTTGCTATCCCTGCAATAATTATTGCTAAAGGAGCCCTCCAAATCACCGACCAATTTCCCGGACATCCTGATGCGGGTAATGCGAAGGCCGCACATCTAATTGGATGGATAATTACGGGAATAACCGGGGCATTTTTCGCCCTTTGGTTCATCTTCATGATGTTTGCAGTAGCGATGGGTTAGGTCAGCCTTGAAGAAGGATGAGCCCCATCCACCCTATATGGGCGGACTACCTGACTGGGCGCAAAGCATGTGGGAAGAACTCGGTTCACCTGAACTAGAGGATATGAAAAGCGTTCACACAGGCGACTTGATGGAAAGGCGCCATGGATTGCGCCGTGACGATATAGTCGAGATGATGCTCGATGTACGTACACTCTCAGAAGGAGAAAACCCACGGGTTCGTGGCCGTCTGCTTTCTAGTGGAAAAACTTCAATCGAGGTACTTACCGTTGAAGGTGAACATGTTTACATCTCTAGAGATGTAATCGTCAAAGTTGTTCTAATCGCACATACTCGTCCTGCATACATAGATGACAGAGAGTTACTCGAATTTGAACGAGCTGACCAAAAGAGGCGTTCCAACCTACATGAAAAGGTAGAGAAGGAAACCAAGGGTTCCGATGATTCTCACCTTTGGGGTTGAAGCAATGTCGTGGCAGGTCATCGATGACCACCATCTTGAGAGGAGTTTTTCCTTTGCTGATTTCGTCAGTGCGCTCGCATTCGTGAATGATTGCGGAACGATCTGCGAAGCACAGAGGCACCATGCTGAATTCACCCTTGGCTGGGGTAGTGTGACTGTAAAGACCTGGAGTCACGATGTAAATGGTATTACAGAACGCGATTACCGCCTCGCATCTTCAATCGATGAGGTGATGGGATGAAAGATGCGAAGGGTAGAGTAGATGCAGGCTATAGAATGCACACCTTCGTATGTGGTCACTCTCGACCAGAGAACTCGCCACGTGGCTGTTGCTCAGCAAAAAACTCCCTTGAATTGATGCGAATTCTAAAGAATACAGCAAAGGAACGCGGGATCGATGATGTAAGAGTGCAAAAATCTGGATGTTTAGATTTCTGTGAAAATGGAATCAGTTGCGTAATATATCCCCAGGGTGAATGGTTCACCCTCACTCCAGAAGCAATTCCCGACATATTGGACTATCTTGAGGGAGGAGTCCTCCCCGTTGCCCACTTGATGGACCTCAAAGCTTGACTGGACGAGTAGCACCACAAGCCTGACACTTGAGTAGAGTGGTCCTTTCTTGCTTGATGAAGTTAGTATCTGGAGCATTGCACTGTCCACACTTGATGTAGGTGTTGACATAGTTGACAATGGTCTTCTTCAGACGCTTTGGGGGGATGCGTCCCTTGAATCGTGCCCTTGGGCCATCTCTTGAACCGCTTGTTCCAAGTTCATTGAGAATGAATTGGTAGAAGTGATTTTCATCACGTTCCATCTTGTTTACCACTTCTGTGAAGTTTCGGAAGATTGTGTTTGAACCCTCAATCATGATTTGTGGGTCTGGGAGTGTCCAACGTGCACGATTGGAAATCTCCTCGGGAATGTTGGACCTCGCACGGTCCAGCAGCGCCTCATACTCAAAGTCCGCCATCAAGCCTCTCGCCGGGCCCGACTCATTTGAGGATTCCCCCTCTAAGACGGAGTCTCAGACGATGGTTTGATGTCCTACGGACATCCGAGTGGTGCCCATGGAGCCCGGAATGAGCATTGAGGAATTGCGTGCAATGGCAGGTAATCTTCGCAAAGAAGGATTGAACTCACAACAGATCGCAGATGAATTATCCCTTTCACAGGATACCATTTCATGGCTATTGGCCGGAAGTGCAATCGAAGAGATGCCTCGGGATATCAGTATTGGCTGGAGAACTATTGGTGTGCGACCGCAACGCATTATGCACACTGGTGCCATCATGGCAGATGTAGCACACGAAGAGTGTGGCGACATGATAGATACAGTAGTTGGAATCAGCATCAATGGCGTATTATTTGCACACGAGGTTGCGAGCGCACTCGATTGTGAAGTCGCAATTCATCGTAATGTCGATGGCGGTCCTGGTCACGGTTCACTTTCCAATAAGTACGGACAAGTTGCAGGAAAGCGAATCATCATCGTTGATGATGTGCTTTCGACCGGTGTAACCATGACTCGAACAATAGAAGCAATGCGTGAAGCTGGAGCCGAGGTTGCTCTGTGCATGGTTCTAGTCAACAAAACTGTTCGAAACGAAGTCGAAGGGGTTCCTTTGCGTGGACTAATTCGTGCAGCTGTAGTCTGAGGTAGATTCCATGTATTGGGCTGATGTTGTCGCACAGGCTCTGGCCCACAAGGGCGAGAAGCATATTATTGCGGCAGGAATTACCCCTAGTGGTGAATTTCACATTGGACATCTTAGAGAGATTCTGTCTGGAGACATGATTACTCGAGCGTGCAAAAATGCTGGCTTAGATGCTGAATTCGTATTTATTGTAGATACTGCCGATCCACTTCGCAAAGTATACTCATTCCTTTCCGATGAATACGAGCAATGGATTGGTTGCCCACTTGCAACTATCCCAGCCCCTGATGCAGAAGGGAAGCCAACCACAGATGGCAGGACATATGCTCAGCATTTCCTTGAACCCTTTCTCGCTGCACTCAAGCAAATCGATGTAATTCCAAGAATCATTGACAATTACCAATCATATTCCGATGGATGCTTTGCTGAGTATGCCAAAATGGCTTGTGAAAAATCCGATGAAATAAGGGAAATCCTTGAGCGAGTAAGTGGACGTGAACTTGCAGAAGATTGGTTTCCATACAACCCATTTGGCCATGATGGTAGCCTCGATGGCGTGACTGTTACAGGGTATGAACACCCCCATGTTCATTGGGTTCAAAATGGCAAGCCGGGAACCAGTGATATCAATACGGCTGAAGGAAAATTACCATGGCGAATAGATTGGCCTGCAAAATGGGGCTGGATTGGTGTTACCTGCGAACCATTTGGCAAAGACCATGGCGCTGCAGGGGGCTCATATGCTACCGGGCGTGAAATCAGTCAGTTATTTGGCGATACTCCGCCTCATCCAATGACATATGAGTGGATTTCACTAAAGGGGCAGGGAGCAATGTCCTCATCGGCTGGCAATACCATTGGACCAAGGGAAGCATTGGAGTTAGTTCCCCCCGAAATTCTTCGCTATCTAATCGCCTCAAATAAGCCGAAGAAAGCAATTAATTTCGATATTGGAATGAGTTTGGTTGAACTCGCAGATGAATATGAACGGCTTGCTGCTCGTGACTTGGAAGCCGAAGCGACCTCAGAAGAGTTGAGTCGCCGCCAGAAAGTCGCACTTGAAGATGCATTAGGTGCGATGCGAATGTCCCGCATTGGAAATGTCGCTCCTTCTCCTATTACTTTCAGACATCTAGCAATGCTTGCTCAAGTCAAATCGGATGATGACATCATCTCGATGCACGGTGATGGGATTACTAGCAGACTAGTTAGAATGCGCAATTGGATCAATGGCCCTCACTTCCCTCAAGAAATGAAAATCTCTGTGCTAGATGAGATGGCAAATGACCTAGATTCCAGGATTACTACTGCACTCGCAACTACTCTCGCTTCATGTGAATGGAATTTGAAGGGTATTGGTGGAGCAATTACCAGCGCTTTCACTGAAAATGAAATTCCAATGAAAGAAGGTTACCGAACTCTATACCTCTCAATTTTAGGCGCTGAAAAAGGCCCGCGACTTGCCCCTATATTGGTTGAGCTTGAACGTGGGCGCGTACTTACTCTTCTGGGAAGTTAATGACAGACCCCTAAAGGGGGTCTGCAAGTTTCTTTGACCGAAGGACTTGAAAGAGGATTGGCAACATTGGCGGCCATGGCCGGAGTCTACTGCCCCAGTTGTGAGGCCGCTGTGGAACCCGCGTCCAAGTTCTGTCTTTCGTGTGGAAACGACCTGACCGTGCACGGTCCAATCACTGCAACAGGGCATGATTTGAATCAACTGAAAGATGTCATTCGTATGCGTGATGACCTCTCTATGGCGGAGAAATTCGACATGATTGCCAAGGTTGAGGAAGGTGCTAATCCAATTCTTCTCGGCATTGCTGCCCCTGCAGATGATGATGATGTTGACATCGGCGAGGCTTTCGCCGCTGGAGAATCTGAAGATGAGGAAGGCTCGAGTTTCAAGAATTATGAATTCGGAGAGAGCCCAGCCGCTTCTGCTGCTGTGCGAGCTACCGTTCGTGGAACCGATGGCTGGGTATTGGTCCAGAAAGGAACCCTCGACCTATCTGAAGGATTATTCAGAGATGCGATGAACCTCGGCATGGAGGCCAGTACTCACATTCACGATGTTTCGAGTGGGGAGCATGAGGGAATAGATCCCGAAGCTATGCGCTCAATTCCTGTCCTCAAACCACCTAAGCGAAGTTTCTGTCCCAAATGTGGTTCGGATATCCACGCAAATACAATGCTACAATGGCGCAAGTGGCGTGACTCCTCAGGAGATGTTGTTTCGATGCAACTCGAAGCATCGATGGAGACTGCACTTATCCAGGTCGCTTCGCACTACCTCACAGTAATCGAGACAATGAAGTCTGAATCTTCAGAACTCGATGAAGAAGCCCTCGAGAAGAAGATTCGAAAGAAACTCGAAAAGGATATCAGAGCAGAACTCGAAAGCGAAGAGAGCAGTAGTTCCGCATCAAAAAAATCCACTTCGAAGAAATCCTCGGCTGGCAAGAAGTCAACTGCTCCAACGAAGAAGAGCGCTCCAAAGAAGACCGGCGGAATGTTTGGCTCCAAGACTCCAAAGAAAACTTTCGAAGGAAAGGCTGCAGACAAGGCCGATTGGTTCCTTGCCGATGCACTTGACACCATTTACGACCCGCATGGCACTGGAAAGGTCCTGAAACCCAAGACCATAGTTGCACGTTCAAGTCAAGGCAATGTCAGAGTGCAAGACGTTGTGCGCACATATGCTGCAGATGGCAAAGATGGTTTGTCCGAATTAGCTTGGACTAGCCCCTTAACACAGTATATCGTCGAAGCATTCGATGCTTGTTGATCAGTAATTGACCTTGAGGCGCATAGGCTCAATATCGACTTCGCGGCGAGCACGGATGGCTGCAACTTCCATCTTAGCCCCACTCATCGTTGTTACGAATGGAATATTCATTTCGACGGCTAATCTACGCATCATATTCCCATCTCTAACGGCTCCACCGCTAATTGTTGGGACATTTACGATAAATGATACCTCGCCAGTTCGCATCAGGTCTAGAGCATCGGGGTGCTTTCTGTCTGCTATTCTATAGGCCGTTTGCACGCTGACACCATGAGTTCTTAATTCATCTGCAGTACCCGGTGTAGCATAGATGGTGAATCCCATTTCTGCAAGTTCAGTTGCAATCGGTACAAGCCTTTCTTTATCCCCATCGCGGACTGTTAGGTAAGCACCTCCCTCGGTAGCAACAGGCACTTCACTTGCCAATCGGGCCTTCAGGTATGCAACATCTGCTCTGAGATCCGACCCGTAAACTTCGCCCGTCGACTTCATCTCTGGGCCGGGTGCAGGGTCGAGGCCCTGGAGTTTGATGAAGGGGAAAACCGGTGCCTTAACAGCAACATGGCCTGAAGTGGGAACTGGGATGTCCTGAGAGGAGAGGGGGATTCCAATGGTAATCCTTGCAGCAATACGGGCCATTGGCACTCCTGTAGCCTTAGCAACAAATGGAACAGTACGGCTACTACGAGGATTGACCTCAAGGCAATACAGGTCTTCGCCCTGAATTGCAAATTGGATATTATAACAACCTTTGATTCCGAGACCAAGGCCAATATCTTCAGTTTGCTTTCTAACCCGCGCAATCATCGAGTCGCTAATATTCTGAGTTGGTATGAAGCAAGTGGAATCTCCAGAATGTATCCCTGCCTCTTCGAGATGTTCCATTACAGCCCCTATGAGCACGTTTTCTCCATCTGCAGCTGCATCTACATCCAATTCGATAGCATGGCCGAGATATTCATCGACCAATAGTGGCTTATCAGGAGCGAGATATGCTTCTTCGAGATAAGCATCGAGTTGCTTGTCATTTGCCAGAATCTCCATTCCTCTTCCACCTAGGACATAGGAAGGGCGGATTAAGACAGGGAAGCCGATTTTCACCACTGCTGCCCTTACATCATCTGCACTGGTCCCAGTTGCCCCTCTCGGCATCCGTATGCCGATTCTTTCGGCAAATGCCTCGAAGCGTTCACGGTCACTTGCCTCATCGATTGCATTGCAAGAGGTTCCAAGGATCTCCAGTTCGAGTTCCAATCGGGTGAGGCGGTCTTCGAGAGGCAGAGCGAGATTGATTGCAGTCTGGCCACCGAATTGCAGGAGAATACCGTGAGCATTCTCTCGCAATAATACTTCAGTGACGCATTCGAGTGTTAATGGTTCGAAATAGAGCCTATCTGATGTATCGAAATCGGTAGAAACTGTCTCGGGGTTATTGTTGAGCAGTATTGCATCCATCCCCGCCTCTCTAATCGCCTTCACCGCATGTACGCATCCATAGTCGAATTCTATTCCCTGGCCAATTCTAATCGGGCCCGAGCCGATTACTACCTGCCTGCGTTTAGTTCGGTTTGCAAGATTGGGTAAGATGTCAATTCCTCTATCACCATTGGGCTCGTATGTCGAATAATAATACGGGGTCTTTGCTGCGAATTCGGCAGCACAAGAATCAACCATTCGGAAAATTGGGTGGAGGCCGATCTGATGGCGCCGTGCCATCACAGCTTCCTCGCCATTGCCAATTGGCACTCCCTTGAGGCCAAGAGCAGGGAATCCTGCCAAAGCATCAGCGATATGGCCATCACTAAACCCAAGTGATTTCCATAATTGCATATCATCCTCCGAGATTGAATTTGGAGAGCCACCATGTTCCGTAATGATGGACTCGGTCTGTGCAATACGTTGGAATCCGAATAAGAACCAGCGAGTGATTCGTGTGATTTCATGAACTCTTTCAACCGACCAACCACGTCTAAATGCCTCGATTACAGCCCCCATGCGCCTATCGGTCGCAATCGAAAGCCAATCCACAAGAGTGCTGTCGCTCAATTGTTCATGAGCACGTTCAGCCATCCCTTCGCCCTCTGATTCATCAGCACGGGTAAGTGGGCGAGGATGTGGCGCGCCCTGTTCCAAAGACGCCCATGCCTTGAGGAATGCCTCCTCGAAGCATCGGCCAATTGCCATGACCTCTCCTGTGGACTTCATCGAAGTCCCAAGAGTACGGTCTGCAGTTCGGAATTTATCGAAAGGCCAGCGTGGAATCTTGACCACGCAATAATCCAGAGTTGGCTCGAAGGCTGCTGTGGTTCCTTCCCCGGTAATTGGATTGGGTAATTCGTCTAAGGTATAGCCGACAGCAATTTTTGCCGCCAATCGAGCGATTGGATAACCAGTAGCTTTGGAAGCGAGAGCCGATGAACGGGACACTCGAGGGTTGACTTCGATGACTCTAACTTCGCCAGTTGACTGATTAACTGCGAACTGAACGTTGCAACCTCCTTTGATGTTTAATGCACGGATGAGCGATAATGACATGTCTCGCAATTCCATATGGTCTCGGTCTGAAAGTGATTGAACCGGGGCTACAACAGTTGATTCACCTGTATGCACGCCCATTGGATCAATATTCTCCATTGTGCAGACAATTGTGCAATTATCAGCAGTATCACGCATTACCTCGTACTCATACTCCTGCCAACCGAGGATACTCTCCTCGATGAGAACCTGGCCAATACGGCTATTTCTTAGTCCGAGAGTTGCGATTTCAACTAACTCTCCAGTATTCCATGCTGTACCGCCACCCAATCCCCCAAGGGTGAATGCTGGACGAATAAGTAAGGGCCAACTATTGATTTCATCAGCGGCGGCCAGAACCTCTTCCATCGAATTACAGGCGATTGCATCTGAAATTGGTAAATCGATTTCCATACAGACTTTGTTGAATAAATCACGGTCCTCGGCTTTGTCAATCGCATCAAGATCTGAACCGATGAGTTCGACACCGAGCGCATCGAGTACACCGTCATGAGCAAGTTCACTGGCTATATTGAGGGCTGTCTGACCACCCATTCCGGCCAATAGTGCATCAGGGCGCTCAATTTCGAGTATTCTTTTGACCGCTTCGGGTAATAATGGCTCGATGTAAACTACGTCTGCCATCTCTGGGTCGTTCTGGATAGTCGCAGGATTTGAATTGACCAAGATTACCTTGTATCCATCCTCACGGAGTGCCCTGACTGCTTGTGATCCCGAGAAATCGAATTCTGCCGCTTGACCGATCTTAATCGGACCGCTACCAAGAACAAGAATCGTTTCGATATCTTCACGACGTGGCATTAATCTCCACCTCCTAAGTGCTCATCGACCATCGTTCTGAATCTCTGGAATAGCGGGTATGCATCATGTGGCCCTGGACAGGCTTCAGGATGAAATTGTACAGTGAATACAGGTCTGTCAACAAGGTCCAGCCCTTCGACTGTACGGTCATTTGCATTAACGAATCTGACTTTAACTTCAGCGCCATGCATATTTGCAATAGGTTGTGAACAAGCTCCTGAGGGATGAGCAGCAAGCATTCCCGCCTCAGGGTCAGCCACTGCGAATCCGTGATTTTGACTGGTAATCCAAACTCGGCCGCTTTGAAGGTCGACGCAAGGTTGGTTTGCTCCACGGTGTCCATAACGCATCTTGTAAGTCTGTAATCCACTTGCTAGGCCCAATAATTGATGCCCAAGACAAATTCCCATGACTGGCATACCGGATTCCACTGCGGCAGCAAGAGTATTTCTTGCCGCAGTAGCCTTGCCCGGGTGGGCTGGGTCGCCCGGGCCATTCGAGCAAAATAATGCATCGATTCCATATGACTTAGCAGCCTCAAAACTAGTTTCTGGAGGACACCACACGACCTCAAAATGACAACATAGGCTTCGTAGAATATTGTATTTGATTCCGCAATCCATCGCCGCAATACGAGGCAATGCATTGCCGTTAGCACCCATTGCTCCTTCGTTGAGAATCACTGGTTCGTCGATTGAAACTTGGTCGACTAAATCCTCTAATTCAGGAGACTTCATCTTAGCGAGATGGGCTTTCATAGCCTCCTCGTCCTCGATTGGTCCGAAAACGCAGAGCACGCAACCATGCTCCCTAACTCTCAGAGTAATTGCTCTGGTATCGATCTCCTCTATGCCAGGGACTCCATGTATTGCTAAGAAGTCTGAAATGCTTGCAATCGAGTCACGGTGGTCGGGATTTTTCATCGCATGTCGAACAACGACGCCTCTTGGCCAGACTCCGGATGATTCACTCGTACCAGCGTGAATTCCATAATTTCCGACCAATGGATATGTGAAAGTTAGAACTTGTCCAGCGAAAGAAGGGTCGGTCAATGACTCCTGATATCCGGTCATTCCTGTTGTGAAAACCAACTCGCCTTCACCCCAAGTTGGAGCGCCGAATAATTGGCCGGTATAGCGCCCACCATCGGCTAAAAGAAGGACTCCTTGTCCAGTTGCTGAAACTGGTATTGATTCACCGGCTACGAGCCTATCTGTAGCGTCAGGAAGGAGAAGTCGGTCACCCCTAGAGGTATCGCCTTTCTGTGACCAAGCCCCCGACATCGGAGATGGTCGCTTAATGCCCCCCATAATCATTGGCAACGGCTTCAATACACTCGCGTATGCGTGCTCTTGCGCGAGGTGATGAGAATAAACCAGCGACTGAGTACAAGTTTGTAAGTGATTACTCTCTACTCTTCGACACTGTTGTCGTGAACTATCTTTCCGCCGTTAACTCCTTCGATAATTAACCGAGCATCGGGGAATTGTCGCTCGCTCCCAGATTCACCAAACCAAGCGTCCATGAATAGTGCGAGTGCAGCAACTTCAGAATGCGGTTGATTTCCAACTGCGACATTGTGTTGAGAGTATTTGTAAACGTCTCCTGGAACCTTGGCTCCCCCGACGACGATAAGGAGGGGTCTGTCTCTTCGAATCTTTGGAATTGCTTGACGGAATGGCTCACCATACATTGTGAGATGAATTGCAACACCCCCGCTTTCGATATGCCTCTTTAGATGACCTAAGCCACTTACATGACCCGTTTCTATCTCACCACCAAAGCGATCGCATACAGAATCTAGATTATCGAACATGTCTTGATCTTCGTCCCCAGCAAGGAAGAAACCATCGGCACCAAGAGCTCGAGCTACAAGCGCAAGGTGTGTAGTGATTCGAGGATCACGGCCCCTGCGGTAACCCAAACGCAACACGTCGAGTCTCTCGCCCATGTGTGTGGCGAGCCGGTTTAGCGTTTCAAGGCTCGGGCTCGATATCTTCAGCCGCTATTTCTCCGACTTCGCCCCTTTCACCCTCGCTGAAATCGAGTGCCGGGTAAGCATCCATCAATCGCTTTACCCATCCCAGTAGCACTGCATCAATCAACAACTTAGCCGCCACTAGTACAGTCGAACAAAGAATCGCTAATCTGACAAAGAACCATGTTCCTTGGCCCGTAGTCAAACTATCGCTAAAGAATCCAAGTATTGCTGGTTCGGCAACATACAATACTGCAAGTACAAACATCACTCCACTCATCAAACCAGGTACTAATTGGCCTAATTCTCTACTGAAATCAGATAGTAAACTTCCCAAGAATACCAAACATGGTGCGAGAATTGTCACAGTGATGAATTCTGGTCCAAAGAAAATCGAGTTGAATCCCGGGTCATTTGACTGAAGTACCGCCAACCACCAGAATACAGCATAGCCTGCAAATATGCCTCCAACCCAACGAGATCTCGAATGAATCATTTCACCAATAGAGGCACGGTCCTTCGGATCTAAGCGAGAAATGATGCGCTCTGCTAGTTCGAGTTGTTCCTCATTCGGAAGCAATCCATCATCCTCAGGAAGGCCTTCTTCGGCCTCCCCGGAGATAGGGTCCTCTACCGACATACGACAGGCTCGCGCATCACATCTCATAAAACATGCCACTCACAGGCGCCACTACATGGCGGTCCGCGAGGGTGATTCTGGACGCCGTCCGCTTTTGATGGGTATAATCAACGCAACGCCAGACTCCTTTCATTCTGAATCTCGAAATGGCTCTATTGAAAAGGCATTACAGATGATTAATGATGGAGCAGATTGGATAGATGTCGGTGGCGAATCCACCCGCCCGGGTGCGGAAAAAATTTCTATAAAAGAGGAATTATCGAGGGTGTTACCAATAATTAAAGCCCTTGATGGCAAATGTGCAATCTCCATTGATACCCGCAATGTCGAAGTTGCCAAAGCCGCCTTAGCAGCAGGTGCAACGATGGTGAATGATGTTAGCGGATTACGCAATCCAGAGATGGTTGATTTGGTAATCGATAGCGATTGTGAAGTCTGTATTATGCATATGAGGGGTGAACCGGGTACAATGCAAGATAATCCAACCTATCATGACGTGGTAAGAGAAGTCAATGATGAATTATTATCAAAGGCAAGAGAATTGGTGGAAAGAGGGTTTTCGATGGATAAAATACATCTTGACCCCGGTATTGGTTTCGGAAAAAATCTCGAACATAATATCGCATTACTGCACTCCACTAAAGAGCTGAGACCTTACTCTGTCTTGTGGGGAGTATCACGCAAATCGATGATCGGTCAAATTTGTGACCAACCCAATACATCTGAGCGCCTTGCTGGTAGTTTGGGTGTTGCAGCACATGCCTTCTACGAAGGCATAGACATCATGAGGGTGCACGATGTGCGGGAACATGACGACCTGTTCAAGGTCCTAACTGCCCTGGAGTCCTGACCATGTTCCTGATTTTCGGATGCGACCCCTTGGCTAATCGACTGGCTGAGTGGATTGGCGCACGCTCAAGGGTTCGAATCATTGGATTAGTTGACAATATGGTCCCCATCGAAGAATGTGAGATGGTAGCCCTTCCAACTGAAATGAATCTCGATGAGATGCCACTTCCCGAAGTAGCACCAACTGCTATTCTACTATTGGAGGAAATAATCTGTGATGATAATCCTGTTGAGGCTTTGAAAAATCATTGGCCAAATACTCCTATTCTTTCCACATTAAACATCGAAGGTGCTGAATTAGTATCTGTAGAGGACCTTACAGTATCTGCAATCCAGGACCGCTTGCGCTCGATTGACAGACGTCAAGGTGCAGACGAAGTACTGAGACTACTGAAAGAATCTGATGAGTCCGCCATTGCCATAGTTTGCCATGATAACCCCGACCCCGATGCACTGGCTAGTGCAATGGCAATGCGCCACCTGTGTGAGGGTCTTGGGCATTCAGCGCAGATAGTTCACGGAGGCATGGTAGAGCACCAACAAAATCGAGCAATGGTGAAGTTGCTCGACTTGGAATTGAGACGGTTAATTCTCGAATGGGAAGTTGAGGATTTACTCAAAGAAGTAGACATGGTAATATGTGTCGATTTCAGTCATCCAGGTGCGAATAACATCTTGCCCCCTTCTTGCGTACCTCATATCGTAATCGACCACCATACCAGTGAGGTAAGGCCGGCTGGAGATGTGATACTGGTACGCAGTGAATTCGCAGCGACCTCCTCGCTTGTCGCATCGGTATTGATGAATGCAAATACCGAAATCACTCCTGAAGTAGCCACAGCCTTAGCATTCGGTATTCGAACAGATACCCTTGGATTCACTCGTTCATTCAATGCGGTTGACCTAAGAGCGCTATCGTGGCTTGGCGCATGGATTGATTGGGAAATGATGCGTTCATTTGAGAGCCCCCCGCGTTCTCAAGAAGTTCTCAATATTTTCCGCCAGGCTCTCAATGATGCAAATCTGGAGAATGGCTTGATGCTCGCCCCGGTCAAAGAGATGGTTGACCGGGATGCTCTTGCACAAGTAGCAGACTTCTTGTTGCCCACTGAGGGAATTGAAGTGGTAATTACCTACGGGGTTCGAAGATCGAAAGTTATCCTGTCAGCACGCTCATCAAGTGAATCAATTCACCTTGGTAAAACACTATCCAATACATTTGCAAAAGGTAGTGCTGGCGGACATAAATCACTTGCAGGCGGCCAAATTCCATTTGAGGAATTAGAATGTGAAGACGGTGAGAGTGCTATGATTGCTGTCGCAGAGATTCTCAAGGATGCATTTGGAGGAGAGGAGGAATGAATTCCCCAATCATCGACATTGGGGATGACCTACGACTTCTTGGAACCGCACATGTGGCCACAGCCTCGGTAGAAGCAGTCCAGAAGCAAATCGAAGAATGGAAGCCAGATGTAGTTGCTGTCGAACTCTGTTCTTCAAGATATGAGGCCCTAACCAAAGACAAACGCCTCGATAGAGAAGGATTACTCAAAGTAATCAAAGAAGGTAAAGCGCCCTTGGTGCTATTACAATCCCTACTCGCCTCTGAACAACGCCGCCTTGGAATGGATGAGGGTCAACAACCCGGAGCAGAATTACTCGCAGCGGTAGAAGCTGCTGAATCTGCAGACTTGGAGGTTGTTCTTGTCGACAGGGACATCCAGACTACTTTGAGAAGAGCCTGGAAACGAATGCGCCTTCGAGAGAAATTCGGGCTAGTGTGGGGGTTGTTAGCAGATGATGATGACGAGGAGGATATCGACCTCGAAACTATGTTGGCAGACAAGGATTTACTCACATCACTCATGGAGGAATTCCGTGAATTATCGCCTGGTGCAGGTGAAGTTCTAATCGATGAGCGAGATGAATTCATCGCTCGTAGTATCACGAAAGCCCGTGATGGGAGAAAGGTGCTTGTCGTAATGGGAGCAGGTCATCTCGAAGGAGTGAAATCACACATTCAGAAAGGAGTGGATACCGATGAGGAAAGAATGGCTGAACTCAATGCAACACCTAAGCCTGGAAAGAAACTCAAAACTATCTCATGGGCGATTCCAATTGCACTTGCAGGTCTGCTTGGATGGTTTGCATACAATGGTGACCTTGGGGCAATAAAGGAAAACGGAATTTACTGGTTCGCTGGAAATGTCATTGCTGCTGCTGTACTTTGTGCATTGGCTGGCGGACATCCAATAGCGGTATTTGTCGCGGCTATTGCAAGCCCGATTACTTCGTTAAATCCCGCTCTTGCAGCAGGATGGTTTGCCGGTTATGCGCAAATGAAATTGAGAGAGCCTACTGGCGAGGATCTCACCGAATTTCTCAAATTAGATTCACTGAAATTATTCTGGAGCAATCGCGCTGGGCGAGTGCTACTAGTGACATCACTCACCAATCTGGGTTCAATGCTCGGTGCATGGGTGGCGATGGGAATCATCGCCGCTGGCCTATAATCAGAACTGGATTTGGACAGCTTCACGCTGAACAACATCTGTAACTTCGAATAAGTCTCTACGCACTGCAGACTTGAATCCTGCAACGATGTTAGTAGGAATCATCTGAATCGCAGCGTTCCAATTAGTTGCGCTTGCATTGTAGTATTCACGGCGGTCAGAAATCTGATTTTCGATTGAAACTAATTGGCGCTGCAAATCGAGGAAGTTGGTATTCGCTTTGAGTTCAGGGTGGTCTTCAGCAACCATGTTGATTTTTGGTATCAAACCTGCTAAGGTACTTTCTGCAGCACTTACGCCACCAACGTTACCTTGAGCAAGAGCGCCTGCTGCCGTATTACGTGCTGCAGCAAATTGGTCCCAAATCCCTTTCTCATGTTCTGCATATCCCTTTACGATATTCACGAGTTGAGGGATCATGTCATACCTTTGTTTGAGGATTGCATCGATGTCAGCCCACGATTTATTGACGTTTTCTTCAAGGCGTACCAAACGATTCCATGTACTGATAAACCATATGAGAATAATCAATCCAAATATTGCTCCGATTATTCCTATGACTGCTCCTGCTCCAAGTGCCATGCTACTGCACACATGAGGCCCGCACTTCAATACTTCCATCGCCATAGAGTAGGTTTCAATAATAGAATCCATGACGATGAAATATGCGCGCTGGTGTTTTCTTCACACTAATGCTCTTGGCAACTCAGGCTCTAACTGGTTGTTTTGGTGAAGATGAGCCCGCTCCAGTAATTGAGGACCCGGGGCCATTTTGGTTTGATGTCGGCTCTACAACTTGGTACCATTTCGCAGGTGGCATCAATGCTACTACTAACTCAAGTGGATGGGATAATCTCACTGGAAATAATACTCCATTTGACACCAAGGGCACCTATTACGGAATTGGAGCCACCACCTTTGAGCCTACCATTGGAGTTACCTCCACAGGCGGTATTCACTTCTCCTCATACGGGGGAACTGGATCGGGCACAATGGTCTATACATCGATGGACCAAGGCCAAACTTGGAACAATATGGGCCCCTTTAATCCAATTCTGCCTGATGTGGGCCAAGTGCCTTCTTCCAATGATCCGTACATCTATGTCGATAAGTGGACCAATCGGCTGGTCAAGTTCGATATGCATGCGTTAACTGCAATGTTCGTCGAATACTCGGATGACGATGGCCAGACTTGGTCGATTCCATTCTCTGCAGAGGGTTACTACTCTCCACAGGACCACCAATCTATTGCATCAATGCCTGATGTAAATGGAATTGGTTTCCATGAAACTATCTACGTATTCTGTATCAATACCGGAAGTTCTGCCGCAGGACCACAGTGCTCACGTAGTCTTGACGGAGCTCATACTTGGGATATTCAGCGACCTGGGTATCCAACTGACACCCCACAATGTAGCGGCCTTCACGGACATCTTGCTGGTTCAGTTGATGGAGCGATTTACCGAGGAAACCCATCATGCGATGGCCCAGCAGTCTACCGAAGTACCGACGGAGGCTACGTTTGGACTGAGCACACGATTACAACAAGTGTTCCAATGCAAGAGGGATGGCACTCGCACGAAGTTGCGGTTGGTGCAGATGATGCAGGCAACCTATTCGCATCTTGGATTAGCCTCGACCAGATGCCATGGATGGCATATTCCCGTGACCAAGGCGACACATGGTCAGAACCGATGATGGTGGCACCACCTGGGACCAACCAGACTGGGTTCCCAACTATCTTTGCAGGTGCAGAGGGAAGAGTCGCAGTCGGATATATCGGCAAGGATGCAAATGGCGGTTGGGATGGATACATGTCGATAATGACCGATGCCTTTGCAGACCAACCACTAATCACAACTGTAGCGGTTAACGCTAATGATGACCCATTGGATACTACTGATGACTGCGGAAATGTACGCTGTGGAGGATTTGGCGACTTTATCGATATCGAATTTGATGACGAAGGTCGCCCTTGGATTGCACTTGCGCACAATGTATTAGGTGAAGCAGGAATTGTAGGAACGTTCGTTACCGGGCCTGCAATGTATGGAGAATTACGCCAACTCGATCCAATAATCGAAGGTGGCCCTCACACCCTCTGAATTACAACTTCTCGATGACCATTGCAATACCTTGGCCGCCACCGATACAGGCGGTAGCAACACCATAGCGACCACCGCTGCGGTGTAGTTCATGTGCAAGTGTGAGAACAAGACGTGTTCCTGTCGCTGCAAGAGGATGGCCGAGACCAACCGCACCGCCGTTGACATTGACTTTGTTCACATCGAGACCAAGGTCCTTGACACAAGCAACTGCTTGTCCTGCGAAAGCCTCGTTGATTTCCCAACGGTCGATATCCTCGATACCAAGACCTGCACGCTCAAGAGCGAGGCGGCTACTTGGAACTGGACCATATGCCATGATGGCTGGATCAAGACCTACGATACCCCAACTTACGATACGAGCCAATGGTGAATCACCATCTGACTCGGCTTGTGATGCCGATTTGATGACAACTGCTGCTGCACCATCGACTACACCACTGGCATTTCCAGCAGTGACGAGACTTTCAGGACCAAATGCAGTTCTCAAGCCTGCAAGTGATTCGGCTGTGCATCCAAGGACAACGTGGTCCTCGTCTTTGTGAGTGACATCACCAACTGCAACAATCTCTTGTTCCCAGATGTTATTCTCAATCGATGCAGCAGTACGCGAATGGGAAAGAGCAGCGAATTCATCTGTCTCTTCTCGAGTTACTCCTTTGCGCTTGCAAATCTCATCGCTAGTTTGAGCCATGAATGAACCACAGAAACCATCGAGTAAGTTGGTGAAGAGATAATCCTCCATGTCCTTCTCTAATTCAGTACCTGCTTTGGGCGGCCTTGCAAGTTTGTAGGTATCACGCATACCACGCAATACATGAGGGGCCTGTGAAAGATTCTCCATTCCACCAGCAACGACGGTATTCGCCTCGCCGAGTTGGATCATCTGCGCACCGCTGACAATAGATTGTACTCCACTGCCGCAGATGCGTGAAAGAGTTAGCATTGGAACCTCTTGAGGGATTCCTGCGCCAAGACCTGCATGGCGGGCGCCGAAAATCGCTTGGTCACAAGTCTGCAAAGCATATCCCATGACTACATGGTCAACAGATTCTGGTGCCGTACCGGTCTTTTCAAGCGCACCGATGATGGCAATTTCTCCAAGTTTCAATGCACTTGTATCCTTGAGAAGGCCGCCCGGTTGTCCATCTCCACGCTTACCACCTTGCCATTCACAAAATGGAGTTCGGGCTCCTCCGACGATTACGACATCCTCTGCCATATCCCGCCCAGAGGGCGGGGGGTCATGAATCTCACGCGACGCCAAGAAGGGCTATTGCACCAATTACAACCGTAAATGGAAGAATCATGAGTTCGAATCCAGAACGTGATCTGCCGAGGTTGGAAAGTTCTGTACCTCGCTGTATAATGACCTTGATTCCAGGTGCGTCCTCGTCGCCGTTTACCTCGAGTAAAGAGTTCTGAAGAGTGCCGTCTAATCCCTCTGCTCCAAGCGATTCTCTGGTACGTGGCACCGCCTTTCCAAGAACATATACAGGATTGGCCAATCGAATTCCATACAAAGTCCAACGGTGTTGCTTGACTCTAGCACCACCAAGCATTCCTGCAACCGCTTGTGCCATGAATTGCTTACCCAATGATTGAGCGAAAGCTCCGTCCCAGCGCTTTAGGTAAAGACCGTGGTTTGTTCGCTTGAAATTTTGAGCATTGACTCTCACACCACCAGTTCCGTCGTGGAGAATGAAAGGGCAACCGCCCTTGTCTGAACGAATTGTCACCCAATGACACTCTTCTTTGGAATTTCCCTCACTATCTCTTGTGGTCCTACATTGGTACTGCTCATATGCCCAAAAATAGGACACCATATTGTGCATCACCATGTTTTGATTTCCATCTACAACTACGGTGAGGCAGCCTTCTGGAGCCGGTCGAACTTGTCCGACCAACTCTGGATTGCCTACTGCCATCGACCTGACCAAAGAGGTCGGAGTATCGAGCATTTGGCGAATCATCCTCGCTCGGAAATATCCCACAGCCGTTAGGACGACACCTATGCCAATGAGGACATATGCTACAATGTAGTCTCCTGTTTCAGTAATGAAAGAATAGGTTCCATAGAATAGAATAATTATTGCTAAAATTGCCCAAACTGCAAACGATGTGAGGGTCGCTGGGATTGGCGTACCTACTTTTGAGGGATGCTCTGGAAGAGCCGAGCCATCTCCTTCAGGCCCATACCTATCTGATTCATCCCATGATGCTGGACCGGGGGCTGGAAGGATCCAATCCGAGGGGTCGGTAGTTGGGACGAATGTCTTTTGTTGAAGCCACCAGGACTCTATTTTCAATCCACTTTGCTCCGCCTTTGCTTCTAATTCTGCAGGGTCAATCGCATTCTTACGGACTCTGTGTAATTCAGCCTCGAAGGAACCGGGAGAAAAAAATGCCATTATCGTAAAACCAAGACAAGAAACTAGCAATAATATGGGTTCTTGGACGAATGATAATACAATTCCAACAACTACCAAAAGAGCACCTAGCCCCCATCCTAACCACCTCCATAAATCATAGGGGAGTGTGAAACGAAACATTCCGCCTTCCATGTCAATCTCTGAAACATCCATACTCACCCCAAAAGGGTGAGGGGGAAGAATGTTCTCATCCCATACTTTCTGGCTTGTGGTCCCAAATCGCCCAGGTTCCAGAAGCGCTTGCAACAACACGGCCCGATGCTGTGGTGATTTCGCCCTTTAGATGGGCAACATTGCGGCCGCGCTTCACTACTTTACCACGTGAAGTTATTTTCTCGCCGGGCTTTGCACTCGAGATGAATGAGGTGCTCAACTGAGTTGTTGCACACCATTCTTCAACGGGTAATATCGAAACTAATGCGCCGCCAAGAGCCATGTCCAACATCATGGTATAGATGCCGCCATGGGCAACTCCGCCCTTGTTACAATGCTTCTGTGCAATCTCGAGTTCTATTGAAGCTACACCATTACCCCATTCTCCACGAGTGATCCCCATCTCGATTGCAATATCGTTAAGTTGAGCCGGTTCTGATAATTTTACCATCAAATCACTCCCACTACTTTGACAAGAATTCGCTTGCGCCTTTGACCATCGAATTCGGCATAGTGAATTTGCTCCCAAGTTCCCAGATGAAGTCGTCCATCCTTGACAGGCATCGTTACTTGTTGGCCCAAGAGTTGGCGCTTTAGGTGAGCATCGCCATTATCTTCACCAGTTCTGTGATGATGATACTCTTCGCCCGAATCTCCATCTAAACCATGGAAGGGTGCTACTTTATCCAGCCATTTCATGATGTCATGGTGGAGACCATACTCAAGGTCGTTGACATAACAAGATGCGGTGATGTGCATCGGGTTGACCAATACTAGGCCGTCTTTGATGCCGCTTTCAGAAACTATTCTCTCTACATCCTGAGTAATGCAGACAATTTCGTATCGTTTTGGCGTGGTGATATACATCTCTTCGACATAGGTGGCCGCCTGGCCAGTGACCAGTTCTCCCATCATTCCACCTCACTCAGAATAATCTGGAATCATCCATTCCAGAATTAGTAATCATAAGCGGTATTGCGACCAATACTCCACAAACAATATTGCAAACTGCATTGATTGCGACATTTATCCCAGTTCCAAATGAATTCGGATCTGCTGCAGAAATCTCGGGATACGTAAGTTCCACTATCATATCCAATGCAAAAATTAACCCTATTGCTAACCAGCAAAGATGAATTCCTCTTGACTTACGTTTGAGAATAAGTACTCCACCGAAAACTAACATCCCCATTAGAATGAGATTCAAGATCATCGAGCCATATATTACTCCAGAATTATTAGCAAATACCGGATCGTATAATTCGCTATTTGAATCCATCATCATGCCCAATCCAATAAGCGCAAGAAGTGAGAGAAGTGATACTCCAGCACCATAGATGATGATTAGAATCCCCATTACTGTAGGTGAAGCATTAGGCTGCTGTACAATAATGACATTTGATGGCATTCCAGTCATGGGGTCAATCATGACAGGTTGGTCATAGGGGCTTGGCTGCATAATCAG
>JASLKC010000044.1 GCA_030747785.1 Candidatus Poseidoniaceae archaeon
CAGCCTACATTCTAGATTGCAAACTGAGATTTCTACAATTGACGGACAGCCATTACAAGATGGTGTCGAGTATTGGGCAGTAGTAGTGGTCGAATATAACGATGGAAGATTTGGAACTCCGTCTGCCCCATTTGGCCCTGCTACTCCTTCTGACGAAGTCCCTAAGCCACCAGCTTGGGCAACTGCCATATCTGGAGACCAAGTTGTTGCTGTGGATGGAGAAGTTTACGCAGAATGGGCTCGTTGTGAAGCACTTGATCTGGCAAGTACCCGTGTTTATGCTTCAACCACTGATATTAGTGATGTTCTGGGACTACCTGTCCATACTGAAATTATACCTTCACTTGGTAATGTAAGCACAATCTCTCTTGAAGCCGGAAAACCACATTGGTTAGGATTTACTTGTGCAGATGAAAGCGGACAAGAAGACATCATGAATGCGACAATCATTGGACCTGTAGTTCCAACTGGAGGCGTTGATGATGGAATACCTCCGCCTAAATTAACCGGAGTATGGGCAGAAGATGTACCGCAAGACGATGGTGGAAGAGTCCAGATGGGTTGGGACCTATCGGTTGCCAGTGACTGTGCTTTCGTCACGGTTTACATGCGTGAATTAGTAGATGGCCAGGATAATTTCCAAACCAATGTCGATGATTTCGAGGTAGCAAAGGTAGTTCCAGACTGTGATACTAACATGACTGTGATCGATTCAATTGGTGAATTACCGCTAATCGATGGACAGACCTACCAAATTGGAGCAGTTGCGAGCGATAAATGGCTCAACTCCGATACTGGAGATGTCACTATTCTCGAAGTTACTCCGTATGTGAACAACATGGATGGTGCAACAATTCCTGAACGAATTGGTACTCTCGATGCATGGGACTATCCTGAAGATGATGGAACCGCTATCGAAATCGCATGGGCTCCTTCAGAAGTTGATGACTTCGATTACTATGTTGTGTGGGTCTCTGAACACCCTGTAGATGACCTAACTCTATTCTGGCCTGAGGTCGGATTTGAGCCGGGGCGTTGCGGTTGTATCAAGATGAATAAACAGTGGATTGATGAGGAGAAGAACCCTATTGAACTCACTGTAAACACTGCATTATATGGCGGAGATGGGCTCATGGAAAGCCTTCCAGCTCAGATAATGCCTGATGTTGAACTTCATGTTGCCGTAACCGTGCACGACATCAAAGGCAATGTCTACCTCGATGGACTCACAACCGTACAAGTGATTCCTATCGACAATCTTGCAGATGATGAAGCTCCGAACAGACTCACCGACCTCGTTCTTTACGACTATCCTCTCGATGATGGAACTGCGCTATTGCTTGAATTCGGACTTTCAGGTGCTAGCGATCTCGATTATTACGAAGTCTATGCCGCATCGTGGGATTTCGATTCTGTCGGTCAAGGCGGTAATGGACCTGCGGCTCCAATCATGACTCTGGACAGGTCTCACAACCAGCCAATTCTGATTGACATCTTAGCAGAGGATACTCCTGTTCTACCGGGGATGCCAGTCACCGTAGCAGTTGTTGCTGTGGATTCATCTGGTAATGCTCACCGAGACATGCTGATTACTGCAAGAACCACTCCAACCGACGAAGGGGTGAGAGACTCTGGTGCACATCTACCTGATATCAATGGAATCAATTTGCGTTGGATGGAAGATTCGATTCTCGTTTCTTGGGACCATAGCATCGATGCTTCGGTACGATCTTACATCGTTTACATCGATGCTGAAGAATTCACAGATACTGACGCTGCCACAATGGTCGGAGAAGTCAGTGCTGCTAGTTCACTTTTGATTACTCCAAGGATGTACCCTGCTCTTACCAATGAAACTAGTTGGTGGATTGGAGTTGCTGCAAAAGATGACATCGTCAGTCGTTCATTGATTGATTCTCAAGAATTGAAGCCGCCAATAAAAGGCGGTGATGGGACTTCAGGTAACGGCGGAGACGGTAACGGAGACGATAACGGAGGCGACACTTTCGGTGACATTCTCTCCACTGAGAATATGCTGGCTGCTGGAATGGCTCTAGTCGCTCTAATATTGCTATTAGCAGTTCTACGTGGCCGAGGAGGCAGAGGTAGTCGTGACAAGGACTGGGAATTACAAGAAGCAACTTGGGGAATCCAGGCTAGAGATGGCTGGGATGATGCCGGCACATTTGGAGGCCGCTCGAAGGTTCCTGCAGCACCGCCGCCCGCAATACAGCCTGCTCAGCAAAGCGAAATCTATGCTGCGGCTCAGAGAATTCAGCAACCTGCACAGACCACTTACCAGCCTCAACCTACTATTGAGCAACCACAACGCTGGGTACAACCTACCCAACAACCGCCTCAAGGTGGAGTCGATACCTCCTTCTTAGACGACCTGTTGTGAGTAAGTGATGCAGAGCCCAAAGAGTGCGGTATTTACTACCGTGCGCGCCCATGATGGTCGGATGCTACACCTGGATTTGCATCTTGCAAGACTCACCCGTCATGCAGAGATTCTCGGCATCGAAGTGCCTGAATTTGAAATCCCTGAAGACTTGCACGGCCTTGTTAGAATCCAAGTTGAGAATAATGAGGTTTCATTTGATGTCATTCCATTCTATCAAGAGCCGCATGCAGTGATTGAAGGAATCACTGTAGCCGCCCCGCGCTGGACTCGTAAGATTACTGGCACCAAGCACGGAGCGTGGGACCCATACAGAGAAATTACTACTCAGGTCTTTGAGAAAGGCGCAGATGTCGCCCTGCTCGTTCACGAATTCTGCATTGTAGATGGAGATAGAGCGATGCCTTTGATCCTCGATGAGGATGGCACGGTTTGGATCAGCTCACCGGAGTTTGGAGGAGTGGATTCGGTTTCTTTCCAAGCCTGTAAGTCTGCTATCGAAGCGGCTGGATTTGTAATTCACGAAGGAAGACTCAACGAAAGGCTGGTCGCTCGAGCCAAAGAAATCGTAATGCTCGGTACTGGAATGGGTGCTGCCCGTCTCGAAGTTCTCGACGATGTCGATATTGGCGATGGCAGCAATACTCTACAGATGATATGCAAAGCCGCATTGAAGGAGGAATGGGATTGAGTCTCATCAATGAACTCCTCGCCCATGAAGGTGAGGACCGCTTGCTCCTACTCTCTGGAGGGCCGCAAAGTCATCTGGCTCGTACCAGCATGCTCTGTGTTGGCATGACAAAGCGACTTGTGCTTACTCAGCCTGCTGTCCAATCCCAACAGACTCATTCTCCACTATCAGGGGAGACTATCCTTGAAAGAGAGGCTCTGCCAATGCAAGGCACGGTTCAATCCCTTTCACAAGAAGGGTGGAAAGCTGTGAGAATAGTTCAAGCTCGAAATCTGGCAGAAATGTTACGCTTGCTCGCAAATGAGACTCCAAGTGGGTCGCGTTGGGCAGGAGCATTAGCCTATGATTTGGTTCAATGGACCCAACCAATTCGACTGCAGAACCCTCCCGATGCTGGAAGCGTACTCGGAGTATTATGGCTGGTTGAAGACTGGCAAGAAGCACCTGCTGGAGAAATCGATTCGGGAGATCTTGCTCCAACTATATCGGTCGAAGGTGAAGTTAGTTCGCATACCGATGCTGAACATGCTGCAGGTGTGCAGCGGGTCAAAGATGCAATCACGGCAGGTGAATTGTATCAACTCAATCTAGGGCGACCATGGAGAGCTCCTCTAACCGATGACCCTTGTACGATATTCAGGAGATTAACCAGAACTAATCCCGCTCCATTCTCTGGATTCATGGAAGTTGCTGACCTCGGTCTTTCACTGGTCTCATGTAGCCCAGAAATTTTGGTCGATATGGATGGTAGTACTGTGATGACTGCCCCGATTAAAGGCACCAAACCAAGAGGTTCTGATGCCGACCAAGAGTCGATGCTGAGGCGAGATTTGGTCTATGATGCTAAGGAAAGAGCCGAGCATAGAATGCTTGTTGACCTTGAGAGGAATGACCTCGGGATTGTATGCAAAACCGGAACAGTACGCCAATCACGCTTCGATGTTGAAGCATATGCAAATGTGCAACACCTCGTGAGTCAGGTGACTGGAGAACTACGCGAAGATAAGGATGGCATGGACGTATTACAGGCGCTATTCCCTGGAGGCAGTATCACTGGATGCCCGAAGACTGTGACCTGTGCTGCGATTGATGAAATCGAAGGCAAGCCTCGCTCATTCTGGACCGGCTCTATGGGTTGGATAGACCCACATACTGGAGAAGGAACTTGGAATATCATGATCCGCACTCTCGAAGCAAATTGG
>JASLKC010000045.1 GCA_030747785.1 Candidatus Poseidoniaceae archaeon
ATTCTATTCATTCAAATGAATCGTAGAAGCGGAGATAATCACTGATCATCCTCGCTCCTGTAAATCTAGCCGAAGTACAAATCGATGCTCGCATCAATTCATTCCAACGGGATGCGCCTTCATCCCAAGCTGGCAAAACCTCGTTTTCGATTACATCGAGAACCGCTTGAGCATCTCTTGCATCATCTCTCTCATCATCTGCCTTGCCGATGGCCCAACCATTTACTCCGTGTTCACAACCTTCTGGCCACCAACCATCGAGGATGCTACAATTTGGAACACCATTCATCGCGGCTTTCATCCCAGAGGTTCCAGATGCTTCAAGTGGCCTAATCGGGTTGTTGAGCCATATATCGACCCCACTGGTCATCGCCAGTCCTGTCGCCATCGAATAATCCTCAAGGAAGACTACGGGGATCTCTTCTGCTAGTTCTTTGGCTGAGCCGAAGATACTCTTGATCAAGGCCTTACCACCTTCGTCACGTGGGTGGGCTTTACCAGCAAAAACAAACTGAATTCTACCTGAGCCCAAGGAACGTAGTCTCTCCAGGTCAGCGAATACCAAATTAGCACGTTTGTATGTAGCAAAACGACGTGCAAAGCCGATAGTAAGCCTGTCTTCATGGAATTCGACTCCAGTCGATGCTTTCACTAGGTCTCTTAGCACACTTCGTGCCTTAGAGCGAGACACTGAAAGAGCCGAATCGGGAATTTTTCCAGCATGTGCGAGAACCGCAGGGTCCTTCCTCCACCCACCGAGGTGGGTATCGAATAATTCTGCCATATCAGGAGATGTCCAAGTTAGGTGGTGTACACCATTGGTAATTGGGGCGATATATTGTTCTGCGAACATCGAAGAAGCTACCCAAGCGTTGAGATTACTAACTGCATTTACTGGTCCAGAAAGAGCTACTGCCAGATGCGACATCGAGATGCGTCGCCCTTCTTCTGGGTCTCCTGCCGACTTGACCAATTCTTTTGCATCGGCAGGAAGTAAGTCTCCTAGGACTTCTTCAACGGCTTCCCATTCAAAGCGGTCGTGACCAGCGGGAACAGGGGTGTGAGTTGTGAAAAGAACCCGTTTTGACAACTCTTCTCTAGACCATCCTTTCTGAAGCATTTCTAGTAGCGCAAAGGTGCAGTGGCCTTCATTCAGGTGTAATCCGACAATCTCTTTTTGAAGAAGTGAGAGTAAGCGAATCCCCCCAACTCCAAGCAGATATTCCTGTCTAATTCGAGTTGAATTATCTCCTCCATAGAGACGACTACCAAGTCTTTGATGCTCTTCGGAATTATCTGGGTGTTGCGTATCAAGGAAGTATACTGGGACGATATGGCCAGTGATTCCTTCGATATCCGCCCGCCAAATTTTGGAAAGCAAGTTTCCTCCATCGAGAGGTAATGATAGGACTAAACCGGTATCAACAAGATGGTGTGCAGGATCTATTTCTGCATATGATTCGGTTTGAATACCTTCAGAATCGAGATGCTGACGCCCATATCCCTCACGGTATAGTAGAGTGATACCAACAAGCGGGATTTCACCATCAGCCGCACTCTTTACGTGGTCACCTGCAAGTACCCCAAGTCCACCAGAATATGTGTGTAATTCTGACCACAGACCAATTTCCGCGGTGAAGTAGCCAATGACGCTCATGTATCGGCTGGCTTGGCCATAGGGGTTATGATTTTGACCCTTCACCCACAAGAGAAAAAGGTTGCAAATCTTGCCATTCAAACCGCCATTTCCAATTGCCATGAGCGATGCCAGGCGTATTCATTCTAGCCTCATTACCCAATTCCATTATGTCTTGCAATGGGACGATTACCATGCTAGCATCGCTTGATAACCCTAGGCGAATCATCGTCTGACAAATGCTTTCTCCAACCCTTATGTGTGGCTTGATTTTCTTGATGCGAGATTTAGGAGATGAATCCCACCATGATGCGGTTGTATCATTGTCATGAGTGCCAGTGTAAACTATACGGTCATGTGTGATATTGGCTGGCCTGTGAGGGTTGTCAGAATTATTGTCATCAAAGCCAAATTGAAGAACACTCATGCCTTTGAGATTATGCCGCTTTCGAAGTTCAGTTACCTCTGAAGGAATAATTCCAAGGTCTTCTGCGATAATACATTCATGATTTCCAGCAACCTCTACCAATACTTTGACTAGTGCATCTTTAGGACCATCTTGCCATTTCCCTTTTCGGGCATTTTTCGCTCCAGAAGGAATCGCCCATGCTGAATGAAAACCTCTGAAATGGTCGATTCTAACCATGTCGAAAAGCCTGAGCATTCTCGCCATTCGCATTCGCCACCATTGCCATCCTTCGGCCTCGTGGGCATCCCATTCATAGAGCACAGTACCCCATTTTTGCCCATCCTTACTGAAGTAATCGGGAGGAACTCCAGCAACGACGTTCGGCATCCCATTTCCGTCGAGTTGGAATAATTCTCTATGAGCCCACACATCTGCAGAATCATGTGCGACAAAAATAGGAAGGTCGCCCATCAGGCTTATTCCACGCCCCTTTGCATATGTTTGAACTTCTTTCCACGCTCCCATGAAAGCAGCTTGATTTGAGGAATCTATCTCAATTGATGAGAGTGCTTCAGGATCCCTATCACGCAGTTCAATGGGCCATTCAGTCCAGGGTTTACCTCCTTGTTCCTCTTTGATTTTCTGAAATAGTAGCCAGTCATTCAGCCAATATTCTTCGTCGTCCATTTCGGCAATTGGGCCTTGACCTAATGCAGGGTCGGCGGCAAATGCCGATGGCGAGGCATAAGGAGAACCGTGCTCATCAGGTGGTGTAATCGGTAACATTTGCCAAATCGAAACACCTGCTTCAGCGATGGTATCGATGAATTTCTTTGCATCTCTGAGGTCTCCACTTGGCAGACTCGTGATATGGCACAGGACCCCGGAATACTGTGCCATCACTTTCGGTGTCAACGCCGAAAACCTTTGACCTTGCCCCTTCGTCGCCGAGTTAATGCGCCGCTGTGCTTTGCTTCTTACATTCCTTTTTCTCCTGCCTCAGTGGTCGGCGATGGCGGCAACAATTGATGGCGACCTAAGCGAATGGTCGCCCGAATCGATGATGGGAACCGATTCAAACGGAGTCAGTTTACTAATCGATTGGGATGAAACTAACCTGTACATTGGATGGAATGGAACAGATTTTGCTTCCACCTCTGAAGGAGCCGACCTTTTCGTCTATCTCAATACCAGTGAGAATGGTTCGTACACCTCCAAGGATTGGAATGGAGTCAAGTCCTTGCCATTCAAGGCAGACCATGCCTATATTCTCGAAGATTCAAGTTATGGCAAGATTATCTCATACAATGGAGCATCATGGGATAATACGGGTAATGCTGACAATTACACTGGTTGGACAGGTAACAAAATCACTGAGATTGCTATTCCATTATCTCTGATTGATTCTCCGCAAAATATCGATATTGTAGTTTGGGCTCAATGGCAGGATGCCGGAAACATGTGGACAGCCTTCCCATTGAACAACAGCCTTTCTTCACTTACACACTTCTATCACGGAGAGAATCTCTCTACTTCAGGGCCTGCAGATTTGCAAATAGAGCAACGTTCTGGCGCCGATAAGGTCGATGATGCCCTCAATCTTGCAATCGTTTTTCACCAGCACCAACCATACTATCGTAACATGCTTACCGGGATGTATGAAATGCCATGGGTAAGAGTACATGCAATGACTGAGTACGTCGATTCTCCGGGAATACTTGAGAAGTACCCAGATACAAAAGTGACCTACAATTTAGTGCCCTCTTTCATGGAACAGCTGATGGATTATCATAGAAATGAAACGCTTGATGTTCATACTGATATCGCTAAGCGCCCTTGGCCTCAAGGGGATTATCCAAATGCTACAGACTTGGAACTTCATACAATGCAATTTCAATCATTTTGGAATTCGGGATGGATCTACAATGTCAGCGACGATGACCCCAGCGCTTGGGTAAAGCCATCGAGCGGTCGTTATTCAGAACTTCATGACCGTACCATGCACAATCTCAAACCTGCGACAATAATGGATGATACCCTCTTACCTCCGCAGGAATTTCTCGACCTCCAAGTACTGTGGTATCTTTACCAATTCAGTCCTGACTATGTTCTTGGGTCCTATGATGCAAGCCATCGTGATGAGGGCTTAATCGCCCTCTTCCAGCAGAATGGAAACTACAGTCATGAAGACCTGATGTATGTTGTTGATTCTCAACATGAGCACATGGGCAATGTTTTGCCGATGTACTCCGACCTTGCCGCCTCAGGCCAAGTTGAGTTGAGTACTACCCCTTACTACCATCCAATAATGCCGTTATTGATGATGGATGGCTGGACTTTTGAAGATGGTATTAGAGTCAACAAGGATTCTTGGGAAGATGATACCAGACACCAACTCAACAGTGGAATGGACCTCTTTGAAGAAGAGATGGGATACAGACCAGTCGGTATGTGGCCAAGTGAAGAAGCGGTGAGCCCAGCAATGGTTCAACCGGTATCCGATGTTGGGATTGAGTGGATGGTTACCGATGAAGAGTTACTGATGAAGAGTCTCGATTTATCAGGTAATAATGTCGATGTTGATGATGCCACAAATCTTGCAATGCCTTGGGTTGCTACAGGTGTAGATGGCGGGGAAGTCGCGGTTATTTTCCGTGACCGAGTTATCAGTGACCGAGTTGCTTGGCAATATGGATCAATGGCTCCAGAAGATGCGGTTGCAGACTTTATTTCCTATGTTGACGGTATCCGCCAACAATTGCTAGATGCTGGTGAAGACCCTTCAGAACACATGCTCACCGTTTCGATGGATGGAGAAAATTGGATGTTCATGTCAGAATTCCAACATAATGACAATGGCAGGCCATTTGTCGATGAATGGTTTTCGCGCCTTGGCTCACATCCAACAATCAAAACCACTACTCCTTCGGAGTTCCTTTCTGAAGAGAGAGTCCTGCCACAAATCGATACAATTGGTACCGGTTCATGGGTAGATGGAACACTATCAACATGGGCTGGAGAAGAAGAAGAGAGCCTTGCATGGCAGCGTTTAGTAGAAGCTAGAGGTGCACTCGTTGACTTTGAATCCTCAAATCCAAATCATTCCGGTCTCGATGCTGCTTGGGAGAGCGTCTACATCGCTGAAGGCAGTGATTGGTATTGGTGGTACGGACTCGACCAAGATAGCGGATATGATGAGATGTGGGATGTTCTGTACAAGGTACACCTTTCCAATATCTATCTGGCAGTCGGCCTTGAATTACCACCTTATCTCCAAGAGTTATGGACAAATCCTGCATTGCCTATCGAGCCTTATGGCAATACCATTGAGCCAATGATCGACGGGATTGCACTTCCAGGTGAATGGGATGGTGCTGCACTCTATGATGCACCTGTAGATGGTGGTGAGTTGGACATTACCTCGTTCCACCTCGGGTACGATTCCAATAATGTCTATGTGAGAGTTGATACTGAGGAGGCACCTTCCTTGACTGGTGAAAAGGCGATTGAGATTTACTTCATGCAACCAAATGCAATCAACTTCAATGAAGCAGAAACAAATTTCCGTACTCAGCAAGGGAAGGAGATACTTGGATTCCCCGCCAAGAAAATGGTTTCTTTAGACTTTGACGAATTACGTGATGATGGGAGGTCAAAGTGGAACCTCTACAGTGCAAAGGGAAAAATCGCCGGCCAAGAAAGGTGGACTAGTTCGACATCTTCCGGACTTGGCGGATGTGCTTTTGATGAGGTTCACGAGTTCGCAATACCTTGGTCTGACCTTGGATTAGCTCCTGGATATTCAACTCGAGTCAAAGTGGTAACAGCATTCTCAGATACTATGCTCGATCTTGAGATGGCACCGCCAGCACCTGCAGAAATGATACTCCCTGACCTTGAAGAATGGGTGACAATTCTCGATATCGATGATGCGATTGGCGATGAAACTGGTGATGGAGATTACACCTATCCACAAGCAAGTGATTTCGCTCCAGGAGTTGGATTATTCGATGCAAATCACCTACAAATAGAACAATCAGATTGGAATGCTAGATTCACTATTACAATGGAGGAAATCACCGATTACTGGTCTCTCTCCAACGGATTTAGCCATCAAATCATTCAGATTTATGTTGACCGCGGCGAGACTGAAAATGGGCGTACTAGTATGCTACCCGGTGTCAATGCTGAGGTCCACCCAGATTGGGCATGGGAAGTTGCAATCAGCGGCACAGGAGAACCCGGTGCCGTATTATCGGTCGATGCAGCAACCGGTGCGACCAGTTCAAGGGGAATAGAGGTTGAAGGGGATTCAGAAGCCAATACGATTACCTTCACCATATCCAAAGATGTAATTGGCACAGACCTCGCTTCATATCGCTATATCGTAATCATAGGTAGTCAGGATGGATTTGGCACTGGCAAATGGCGTGATGTCGATGAGACTGCAAAAACATGGACAATGGGTGGAGGGGCAGACCCATCTGCTGCAGATGGGCATGACTATGACTCAAATATCGTAGATATCATTCTCGAAGATATCGGACAGGCCTTTGATAGTCAACTAAACATGCTTAGCAACTACGATGTCGATAACCAACAATACGTCCAATTAACTGGATTTGAAATTCCGGAATTATCTCAACAAATCTATGGCGCTCAGGTTGCTGCTATTACCCATAATAGTGCTCTGATTACTTGGTCTACAACCAAAATAGATGCTGGTACAATTGATTGTGGAGATGGAATTTCTGCG
>JASLKC010000046.1 GCA_030747785.1 Candidatus Poseidoniaceae archaeon
CCTTGGAATGAAGACACCTTCAGAAAGTAGGTTGGACCAATGCGGTGTTCTTTCTATCAACTCAACCATTGATTTTGAGCAGTATAGATTGACTCCTTTTGCAGCCATAGTTTCCTTTCCAAATAATCCCAGACCATCGACATGACCGATGTGAGCGTGAGTAAGGAAGACCGAATCAACTTCGTTACAACCCCACAAACGCAATTGCTCACCAAGGTGGCGGGTTGCCTCGAACAGGTGCTTCCCACCATCTGCATCGGTTAATCCCAAAGATACTGGATACCTTTGTGTCAAGTTAGAACAACATTCGCAACCAACCTGTGGAACACCACCGTCCTGAGCGCTGCCCAGAAGGGTGACTTTTACCATCAAATCATCCTCAAATCTTGCGTTCCCATTGTCGGGAAACTGCATCACGCATGTACCATGCGCCACTTGCATCAGGGAATTCAAGCCATTCATTTCCATCAGAGCGCATGGTTCCTACATCGTTTACAGTTGGTACTGTAGGTGCTGCTGGAGCAACTGGCATCATTACTGGCTGCGGTTGAGTATAGACCTCGCGTCCTACTGGCTGTGCAGTCATATCTGGCATTGTAGGCTGTACTGGTTGTACCGGTTGCACTGGCTGTGAATAAGCAGGCTGTGCTGGTTGTGCATACATGTCAGGCATTGCAGGCTGCGCTGGTTGTACAGGCTGTGAATAAGCAGGCTGTGCAGGCTGCGCATACATGTCAGGCATTGTTGGTGCTTCCCATGACTTGGTCTCATCAGATGAGCCTTTTCGCCTCATTATCAGGAATACTACTAGCAGAATTACTACCAATACTCCAGCGCCAACACCGCCGTAGATTATCATCGGGTCGATGACATCATTGAGGTCAGAAATTCCATCCTTATCCTCATCAGGGCAACCAGTTCTATCTTCAGTAGAAGCGCCTGCAACGTCGATACAGTCATCGACTGAATCTCCGAAACCATCGCCATCGGTGTCAAGGTAGTCAGCATAATCTTCAGGGAATGCATCGATTGTGTCGGCCCATCCATCACCATCTGAATCAAGGCAACCGATTAGTCCACCCAATAGTGAGTCTCCTTCTTCATTGGGACAACTATCGGAATTATCTCCTATGAAGTCGCTATCAGAATCGAGCCACTCGGTTGGATCTAACGGGAAAGCATCGGAGCCTTCGAATGGGTCAGCCCATCCATCTCCATCCATATCTGGGCATCCTAGAACATCCTCAGTAGAGGACCCATTGACGGTCATACAGTCATCATTTCCATCAGCGACTCCATCTCCATCGATATCTCGATAGTTTTCAGCATCGCCAGGGAAGGCATCCATGTAATCTGCCCATCCATCGCCATCTGAATCAGGACAACCAAGGATATCGTCCTGCCATGAATTTCCAGGTAAGGTCGGGCAAGTATCTTGCTCCTTTGCGAATAAGTAGAATTCTCCAGGCCAATTCTCATTGCGTTCAACCCAGGTACTATTGCCCCAATTATCACCAAAGCCATCTTCATCCCAGTCAGACCATTGTGTGGACTCAGCAGGGAATGCATCAGCTCCATCCTCTATCGACCAAGATGAATCTGAACTCGAATAACCATCAGAATCAGGGTCAGGGCATCCAACTCTATCGATGATACTGGTACCTGCAATTGATGGGCAGGCATCAGGGTTGTTTCCTTCAGGATTATCTCCATATCCGTCATCATCAGAATCGAGCCACTGAGTTGGGTCATTTGGCATATCATCCTCAGTGTCTGCCCAACCATCGCCATCCATATCTGGACAGGCAAGAGTTGTACCATGAGTGGAATTACCAGCCATTGTAGGACAGGTGTCTTCTATGTCTGCATAACCATCTGAATCAGTGTCTACGCAACCATCATATGAGCCGAGGTTGGAAGTTCCGGCTATCTTATTGCAATCATCTGCAGCATCATCATAGCCATCGCCGTCATCATCAAGGTCCTCATCGGAATCCCTGCATCCATCACCGTCAAGGTCGTTTTCAATAGTGGAAACCCACCATTCACGAGGTGGGTTGTAAGAAGTTAGGCAGTCATCTGCACCATCACTTACACCATCGTTATCATCATCGGTATCTTCTGAAGAATCCTTACAACCATCATTATCGAAATCGGTTGTAGAATCGCTGGTCCAGTTCCATGCGCCACCTCGTGGGCAATCATCACCTGCATTATCGGTAATTCCGTCATTGTCGTCATCGTAATCGCATTCATCACCAGGACCGTCTAAATCAGAATCTATCTGCAAAGGATTGTTATCATCTGGACAATTGTCACTTTGGTCATTTACACCGTCATTATCACGGTCTGCATTGTTTACTGGGTCCAAAACCCACACGAATAAATCAAGGCCTCCAGACGAAGTTATCGATTGAGTGCCTTTGTTGATAGTTGATTGGAATGAACCTGTAGCAGAATAATTCCCAGACATATTTATCGCAATATCACCGAATAAGTCGTCACTAGAACCTCCGAGGTTCTCGACCCATTTCCAATTACCAAGGTTGTCAATCTGTGCGATAAAGGTATCTTGACCGCCATTTGATGACAGGTAATGTGAACCAAATGAGGAAGTGCCGCTAAACACTCCTCCTACTGCAAAATCTCCATTTTGATCTTCGGCAATCGAATATGCCCATTCCAAATTACCGCTTGAGCCTGCTGAAGTAATCCATGAGGTCGCACCATTATTTGCAATTTTTACAATAAATGCGTCGCCATTCCCTTGGTCGGTTACCGTCTTCTGGTTGCCCGCATCGAGTGTTCCGGTGAAAACACCTGTGAGAAGAATGTCACCAGACGCAGTGATTATCAAATCATCAGGGATGCTTAGGCTACCAGAATTACTAGTCAATCCAATTACGTCTAGAACTTGACCATTGGGGCTCCATTTTACCAATACAGTATCCTGTTGACCGCCTGCTTGGTGAGTTTTTCCTCCACCAGTGAAAGTGCCGCCAGTTACTCCTACTTGCCAAATATCTCCAGCCATGTCAACTCCAACATCATATGCAATTTCTGTTCCAAGTCCACCAGTTGCAGAAGCCCAATTGACCCCTCCGGACATCGAATCCATTCCAATCAATAGGAACTCTCGGTCAGATGTGTTGAGGGTAATGCCTCCAAAAGATGAATCTCCACTTTGGTCACCACTTGCGATTAGGTCACCAGCCATATTGACAGAGAGTCCTCTAATCCAAGTGCCTCCACTATTGTTGTCAGTAGTAAACGAAGTAGCCCACATCCAATTGCCCATTGGATCAAGTTTCGCAACAAAACCATCGCCGGCATTATTGTATTCGGATAAAATGGTAGGTCCAAATCCGACCTGTCCCCAAATTAAACCACCAACGTAGATATCTCCAGTCATACTGACTGTCATTGTAGTAAGGAAAACTAAGCCAGCAGATGCATCGGGCATTACCGCCCATTGCCAAACGCCACTATCATCGACCTTTGCGATATATGAATCAGCATCATTTCCACCATTATTGGGTGAAGTTGCCTGCAGTTGGTGCGGACCAAACTGCAAGTTATTACGTGTATCACCTGAAATAACCCAGCCACCAGGTACAGCTTCAATATTTGTTGAATTCACGTGACCAGAAGAAGTGCCGGCTTTGACCAACATTTGTGGTTCAGAATTCGCAAACATGACTTCATCGATATCTTCGAGAACGGTTGGAACATCATACGGAATAATGCTGACGAGCATTAAGGTCGACAAAATAAGACTCACTGTAATAGGGGAGCGCATGACCTACGGTCATGTCTTAGGGTCATGAAGGTGTTTATCTCTGGTTCCGGTGTAATAAATTGGTCACACCGTTGAGTATCCATGTTCCAGGCCCAGGTTCTTGCCCTTGGTGAGCAGGTACTAACACGTTGTACGTATCGTATGTTGCACTATCGTCATCAAATCTCCACCAACGAAGGAGTCCACCCCTTCCTTCCTCGGTTTCTTCACTTCGACGCTCACTGAGTACATCACTAAAATTCAATTCATCCTCTGTACCAATATCAACCCGATTAAGCATAGGTACTCTTTCAAGAAGTTCTACCGAATGAAGTTTGAATAATCCTCCACAATTGAGAACGACTTCTTCGACATCATGCTCCTGACTTGGACCTTTGAGTTTACCCTTGACAACATGTATTAGTCCATCTAGAAGAATGGGTCGTCCTTGCCCTAGATCTAATCCTGCTTCCTCTACAATAGAAAAGTCTGTAATCGGCTTGAGCGCAAATGGCCCATCGCCTTTGAACAGTCCTTGCTCTTCAATAATTTCGTCTTCAACATTACTATCTTCTAGAAGTTTTATTTCTCCATCTAGTACCCCATATCCAATAAATGCCGAGAGTTTTTCTTTATCCCAAATAGTAAGGATTCTACCATCTCTACCGATAACCTCATCGATATTGAATGACATTATTCTCTCTACTATCAAGAGATGTTCGCCGCGTGGTACATCGAAGAGCCAAGATTCAATGCTCGGTAAATCAAGCGGGGCGAATCCCTGGCCTGCGGTCCAAACCTCTATTCCTTCAGTCAATCCACGGTCCATTTGAGAGGGGGTAAGGTCGTGGATTCTACCAATCCAACTGATTTTTCCAGGACCGGTAAGAGGGCTTCCACCACTATCAAGGCTCACGCCAAGTCGTCGAAGAAGTGCAAGCACATCTAGGCCCATAGCATGCCTATGGGCGCGGACAATCCTTGAGTGTTCACTCAAGGTTGCCACGTAGGGTCAACAACTCAGACTCACCAGCGTCAATGATGGTGATGGTTGAAACAGCAAATGGCTTTCCAGAAGCAGTTCCTAAATCACGGTTCACTAGCATAGTACGATGCATTGTAACCTCAGGGTGCTTTGCAGTCATTTCATCGATGTACTCTTGCTGGCAGTTTACTGCGTAGATGATGCACTTGGCATCGCCTTTTGCGCAGGCATCGCTTGCCTGACGCTGCCCATACAGCAAATTTCCAGTTGCACTTGCAATTTTCAGTTGTCGGCTTAGATCCATTTCTCATTCCTCCTAAATTTGGTTTCTCAATGGTTGAATTCAATTCACTCTGGGATATAGTACAGTTGTACACTGCCGGTTCCCAAGCTGATTGGCTGACCGACGATGATATTCTCAGCAACACCAGTCAGGTTGTCACGCTCGCCAATAATTCCTGCCTTGAGCAGGTGGTTAACAGTAACCTCGAATGCCGCACGTGCGAGAATTGAGTGCTTGGTTCCAGATACACCGTGGCGGCCAATTGCTCTGACTTCACCTTCGCTGGTCATGACATCGGAGACCATTAACAAGTGGCGAACATCTACTTCGAGACGTGCTCCATCTAGAGTTGCTTGCAACTCGTTAATGATTGCTTGACGAGCCGCTTCAATTCCAAGATAATCGTAAATCTCGATGATGTTGTTAGTGTATGTTCGAGAACGGTCAATACCGTTCATGTCCGAAATACGGCGAAGGTTACTTCCAATTGTGGAGAGATAATACTCACCAGTCTTGTCATCAAGCTGAACATTTGCTCTCTCGATGTTTGGAATTCCCTTTAGGCGCAAATCCTTAATTTTGTCTTCGAGTTGAAGTAATTCGGTATATGATGGAGGATTCTCTGCAAGAGTTTTCATATCCTCTTCAGTCTGAATTCCAGGAATTAATGTCAAAGTACCGGGGTTCTTCTCCTTGTCAGCTTCAACATATAGGCGAAGTGCACGCTCGAGTTTATCCTTAACTTCCATTCCAGTCATTGCTTTCTGCTTCAGATTTCCCTTCTTCAGTTTCAGTACCAAGCGACGTTGTGCGACATCTGTCTCAATATCTGCAATATTTCGAGTTGTAGTAATCTCAATTGCAGCAGCCAATTTCTGAGCAGCAGTTGCAGATTCAGAGTTTGGGCTTTCCAAACGGATTGTCATTGTAGGGGTGTCTGGCACCTTACGTGCGTCAACAATCTCGATGATACGAGGTAGACCCTGAGTGACGTTGACTGTCGCAACACCCGCATAGTGGAATGTACGCATTGTCATCTGGGTTCCAGGTTCTCCAATAGATTGAGCTGTCAAAATTCCGGCAGCTTCGAATGGATCGATACGAGCCATTCCTGTTGCAGTAGTTGCTTCAGAAATAACTGAGTCCGCCTGCTTCTTGGTCAACTTTGCTTTATCACGAAGATGAATTGCAGTTGTTAGGTCGTGCAGTGTCTGCTGGTTGTAGAATTCTCCTGCTCTATCTGCTGCTTCGGCTAGAGCCTTGTAAACAGCATCTTCAGCAAGTTCATCGTGATAGGAATTCAACTTGACCTCGCTATCATATGACTCTAGTTCTTGTTCGATCTTTGTTGTACGTCGGCGTCGTGTTCCACGGCGTAGACGGACCGATGTTGTTGCAGAGTTGGAGTCTCCGCCGGAATCTCGACTACTTGTCGAAGCACCAACGATGATTCCATGAATTCTAGAGGCTGTATCTGAGTCTGTTTCACAGAATTTAGCAATTTGCTGTGCAGTTAGAACCTTGACATCATCCCACTTACGGTCATCTGCCAACTTATGAGCGAATTCCTCTGGGACTAGCATATCCATGAGCTTCTTCTTGGTTGCACTCTTTACTACCATCAGTTTTCACCTCCTGCTTCTTCGGAAACTCCATCGTCGTGTCCGAGATCAAATACCTTGTCGCCGCTATCCTTGTAATCTTCATCAACAATCTTTTTGGGACCATCGGTTCCAAGTGCTGCATCAACGATAACATCGATGTTGAACGGCTTTCCGTGTACACCACGGCTTGGGTCAATTCCATCTTCTCCATAGGAGAATTGGATGATTCTGTTTGCAGTATTCCTTACAGACAAATTCTCATCGTTGAAGACCTTGAGGTCATCCATTGCGTTAATCAGTCTGCGTTGCATGTATCCAGACTTGCTGGTACGTACCGCAGTATCGACCAAGGACTCTCGTCCAGATACAGAGAGCATAAAGAACTCTGTTGGTTCAAGACCACGCTTGAAGGAGGATGAGATGAATCCCTTCTCCTTTGCACCGAGTCCTCCACGCTTGAAGTGAGGTAGAACTCGCTGGTGGTATCCACGCTCTAGACGTGCACCACGAACCTTTGCTTGACCGATTGAACCTGCCATCATAGTCAGGTTATCCATCGAACCACGGGCACCAGAAATCGCCATTCCAACTGCAGCGTTATCTGTTGACATGTTGAGTTCATCCTTAGCAACGTCACCAGCAGCCTGCTTTCCAAGGTCGAGGATGACCATGATGTCTTCCTCAAGTGTTTGTAGAGGAGTACGACCCGGTCGGGCCTCGTACTTCTTACCGTCCTTACCAAACAGGTCCAATGCTTCCTGTACCTCTGCACGAGCAGCAGCATTGTGCCCCTCGATTTGGGAGAGGGCCTCTGCTGATAGGTCTTCATCATCAATACCGGTTGTGAAACCGAGCGAAGTACAAGCAGCGATAGAAAGGCGTGTGAATTCATCGAGGAAACGTGCTCCTTCTGTAGAGCCATTAGTTTGAACGATTGCATCAAGCAGTCTTCCGTCTTCAGCACCGATTGCACGCTTATCGAGTGTACCGGTAACGTGCCCATTCTTGACGACGACATTGTCGTTAGAACGGCTGCGGAAGCGCAGATGGATGTTTTCAGGGATGATTACGCTAATCAGATCCTCACCCTTGAACCACTCTTTACCATCCTTGGTAATAGTGTCAGGAAGAGCACCGGTCCAACTGATATTGCCTAGCATTTCTAGACCGTTACGCTTGGAAATCAATGTTCCAGGTCGGCTCAAGAGGTATGCTCCAGAGATGTGGTCGTGAATTCCACCAATTACAGCTCCACCATATCGTGGAGTCAGAATGTGTTCTTGGACACGCATGAGAATCTTAGCCTCAGCACGTGCTTCTTCTCCTTGAATGACGTGAAGGTTCATTTCGTCACCATCGAAATCTGCGTTATATGGTGTGCACACAGCCAGATTGAATCTGAAAGTATGTCCTTCCATTACACGAACTTCGTGGACCATCATCGACATACGGTGAAGTGAAGGCTGACGGTTGAAGATAGCTACGTCACCATCGATTAGGTGACGCTCTACCAGTAGACCTGGCTTGGGGTTGTTCTGTAGATCTACAGTAGACAGGCGGTCCTCAACACGTGTGCGCTCTCCCCACTCATTGTCAGGGCTACCACAGTGTGGGCAAGTAACCTCGAGTTCCTCGGGGTATTCTTGATCTGGATTTGCAAGTGACCACTTCCACCTATGATGTAGGACAGCACGTGGGTCATCAGCTGGTAGTGGCATGGAATCTTGGTCTTCTCCACGGAGATTAGCAAGTGTTGCAGCCTCATCGATAACGTAGGTGACTTCTTCTTCACCGCCAGCAGTTGCTGCTTCACGGTTCACCATTTTACGGATGACTAAACCTGGTAGGAAGTTTGGTGCAGGTAGAACCTGATGCAAATCAAACCTTGTTGTTGTCTCTTCCATACATTCTGGGTTGTGGCAACGGAAACCAGCATTGATGAGACGACTGCGCTCATTGATACGAACACGGCGTCCATCTGAACGAATGACATAGTTGACACCAGGGTGGACCAATGGTCCACGTAGAATCATCTGGCGCATCTGTTCACGGTTTCTGGTAGTAACACGAATTGGAACTGTGAGTTCCTTTGCGATCTTTGTTGGTACACCAACCTCGTTGATTCCGAGGTATGGATCTGGAGAGATAACCGACCTTGCACAGAAATTGACACGCTTTCCAGAAAGGTTGGAACGGAAACGTCCTTCCTTACCCTTGAGACGCTGAGTTAGAGTCTTCAAAGTACGTCCTGAACGATGGCGTGCTGGTGGAATACCACTAGTCTGGTTATCGAAATAGGTGGTGATGTGGTACTGTAGAAGTTCCCACAAATCCTCAACAATCAACTGAGGTGCACCAGCGTCACGGTTCTCACGTAGGCGCTGATTGATTCTCAAGACATCGACCAACTTGTGGGTCAAGTCATCTTCAGAACGGTCGCCAGAATCGAGGGTAATCGATGGACGAACGGTGATTGGTGGAACCGGTAGAACTCTCAAGATAATCCACTCTGGTCGGTTGGACTTGTCCATACCTACGAAGATGAGGTGCTCGTCAGGAATACCTGCAAGCCACTCACGGATATCACGAGCATTGAGTTTGCGCTCAGTAGCTTTTGAGCCACCTTGTGCAATGATGTTCTCCTTGAAAGTAGTAGGCTTGTCTAGGACAATCTTACCCTGCTGCTCTCCACAGTGCATACAAATTGCACGCTTGGTTCCAGAAGTAGTCTTCTCAACCTCTTTGATAATCTTGCTGAACTCGGTTGAACCGACTCCGTGCTTGGTAATCAAATCACGAACACGAGCACGATAGTAATCCTGCTCAGAAAGTTCTGGGTTAGAGGGGTGAGTTCCTGGTGCATCGTGCAATAGAATCTTCGAACAATGGTTGCAGGTTGCCTTTAGAATGGTCTTGATCAAGTTGACGAATCCAATATGGATAACTGGAAGTTCAAGTTGAATGTGTCCAAAGTGACCTGGACTTTGGTCGTACTTGCAATTATCAGTTGGACAAAGAAGTCCTGGCTCGATAACACCCATGTGTGGGTCCATCAGTCCTTGATTATACGCGTGTCCATCATCCTTGTAGGTGTCAGCGGTCTTTACCTCAACCGAAGACATCTTGCGGATTTCTAGTGGATCCATTAGGCCAAAGCGAATGCTTGCGATTCTCTTTGGAATCATTGTGGTGCTGTTTCGACTCATTTGCGGTCCTCCAGTTCAAGACGCATTGCCACTCCAAGACTCTTCATTTCGTCTAGGAGCAACTTGAATGCGTACGAGGTCTGTACCTTGTAGACCTCAGCGCCATCACCGTGAATCGGTGAGACGTAAGTGCGTCGCTTCGGATCATACCATGCGACGTGACCAGATTGGGCACAAACGAATAGGTCGATACCATCTGACTCATCGAGAAGACGGTCTTTGATAACCATCGAAGCACCGTGTGCAATCAAACAGTCACGTTCCATCTCTCCGAACCTCAGACCACCTTGGCGGGCACGTCCTTCGGTTGGTTGTCGTGTGAGAATCTGAACACGTCCACGGCTACGGGCGTGTATCTTTCCAGAAACCATGTGATGCAGCTTCTGGTAGTAAATACATCCAACGAAGATATCAGCAGGATAAGTCTCACCAGTTTCACCATTTATCATGGCTTCACGGCCGGTGTGGTCGTATCCATTGCGAACAAGACCATCTCTGAGGCTACCTTCCTTCTCTCCACGGAATGCGGTACCATCGATTCGGCGTCCTTCAAGAGCGCCGACCTTACCGCCGATCATTTCGAGAACGTGGGCAACGGTCATTCGAGATGGAATCGCGTGTGGGTTGATGATTAGGTCAGGAACGATACCATCACGTGTGAATGGCATATCCTCTGCATCGACCATGCGGCCAATGACTCCCTTCTGTCCGTGACGGCTAGCGAATTTGTCACCAACCTCAGGAACTTTATGAGAACGGACCATTACACGTACTAGGCGTCCAGAATCTAGGGACTCAGTAACGAATACATTGTCGACCCATCCCTTTTCACCGTGACGAATCAGCATTGAAGACTCTCTTCGTTCCTGAGCTTGTAGGAATGCTCCGGCTCCAGTTTCTTCAAGGAATCGTGGAGGACTGGTCTTTCCAACCAGTACGTCGCCACCTTCGAGATACTTCTCTGGGTGCGGTAATCCGTCTTCTTCAAGGTGGTCGTAAGCACCAACTGGCTTGAGGCCCTTGACCTCTTCCAATCCAGTTCCTGGGAATTCGATCTCTTCTACCTGACCGCCAGGGAATCTACGACGCTCTGCATTGTAGGTGCGATTGAAGGTCGAACGACCCATTGCACGCTGAACACTTGAGCGGTTCAAGATAACTGCGTCCTGCATGTTGTATCCATGAAGACTCATGACAGCCACGATGAAATTCTGACCACCGGGGCGGCTGTCGAAGTTGGTAGTATCCATCGCCGTTGTATGAGTGATGGAGCGCTGTGGGTAATGCAAGATGTGCATACGAGTGTCTGGGCGCAAGCGATAGTTTGCACTTGGTAGACCAAGGGATTGCTTGACCATCGCAGTACCTCCAGTTACTCTTGGGGTAGAGTTGTGTTCAGGGTATGGGATTAGAGCGGCACATACTCCAAGGACCAATTGTGGGTCGATTTCGCAGTGTGTGTGCTCTGCTGTGTACAGTAGATCTACCTTGAATTTAGCATCTGCCTTCTCGCCATTTGGCATTGTTACTCTTGCTTGGAGAGTTGCGCTGGTTGCACCAGGTTCACCGAGATTCAACCATGTGATAGTTGAGTGGCTTATTGGACGACCTGCGTACTTGTTTCCTTCGGGCACTACTTCTGGTAGGGCGAAAGGCTTCGGAGCGATGTAAAGGTCTTCTTCTTCCTCTGCATCAATCCACTCAACTACTCCTTCATTGACTAAATCCCTGAAGGTCATATCACCGTTTGAAACTGCGGAAAGGTGCTGTGGAGTCAAGCGTGGTGCCCCATCATATAGAATTAGTAGAGGACGAAGAATACGTCCTTTATCGGTATTGATGAATATGTCGCGGTTCGCATTATCGTAGCGAATACTAACTTCGGAACGAATTGCTCCACGGCGTCGCGCATTCTTGAACTGACGAACAAGGTTTGCTCCACGCTTGTGTACACCATAGATGTCACCGTTTACGTGAATTCTATCCCCGTCAGTCCAGTCTTCTGGTTGGAATACATCCATCTCATCTAGACGAGCACGAATATCTTCCTCTGGAACTTTCTCAGAAATATCAATCATCTGTGCGGCATTCTTCACTAGTCCACAGTTCTGACCCTCAGGGGTCTCGTTAGGACAAAGTCGTCCCCACTGTGTCGGGTGAAGGTCACGTGCCTCGAAGTGAGGTTGGCTGCGAACCAGTGGGCTGGTAACACGGCGCATATGTGATAGCGCAGAAAGATAGGTGGTGCGGTCAAGCAGTTGGCTTACACCGCTACGTCCACCGACCCAGTTTCCTGTAGCAAGAGCATGCATGATCTTGCTTGTTAGAACATCAGGTCGCAAGCAGGAGGTAATCTTCAACTCGCGCTTGCGGTTGTGGTGACGCTCAAGTTGATACTTGAGGTCACGAGCAAGTTGTCCCATGGAAACACGGAACAAGTCCTCGATTAAATCGCCAGCAAGGCGGACACGCTTGTTTGCGTAGTGGTCCTTGTCGTTCGGCTTACGGTTGGTAATTGCCATTTCGAGAACCTGACGAACAATTCTTCCAAGGAAGATTGCTTTCTTCTTACGGTCTTCGGTCTGGTCGCCAAGGTGAGGAAGAAGTTCACGGTCGAGTAATTGGTTAACCCGAGCTTCACGGTACTCCTTCTGTTGCCCAGCTGCGAATTTCTTCTCAAGCCATTGGTGTGCTTCTTCAAGAGCGTCGACGTTGTACTCTTCGTTATCTTTGACTTCGTTGATATTTGCAACGATATACTTGAAAGTTTCAGTAGGTCCTGCAATTGCTTGGAAAAGGTCTTGGTCGTTTTCAATACCAAGAGCCCTCATTAGGAGAACTACAGGAATAGCAGTAGTTCCTGCTGTACTAATCTTGACCATCAGCATTCCATCACGGCGCTTCTCGACGGTTAGCGGCTTACGCATTCCATCCTTCTGTGAGAAAATCTTAGCGACTTCTGTGCGCTTAGCATATCGCTTGTTGATTTCAACAGTCACTCGGTTTGGTGCCAGGTCTTCCATAGAGATGAGAACTCTCTCTGTTCCGTTGATAATGAAGTAACCACCAGGGTCTAGTGGGTCTTCTCCCTTCGTTCTTAGTAGAGTCTCCCACAATTTGCGGTCCTCTTCAGAAGTAGTTGGATGAAGAACACGGTCTCCTGCTACGTGATTTGAATGTAAGTTACAGCGCTTAGAACGCACCATAATTGGCATGTTTCCAACCTGCACACCTTTCTCAGGTGGGCTAATGATTGGTTCTATGAGGGAATTAGCACCTGCGCCACGGATGATGGTGAAATCCATCTTCACTGGTGACATGTAGGTCAACTTTCGAAGTCGGCACTCCATAGGGCTGGATGGATGTTCACTACCATTTGCCTCACGAATAGTTGGCTCACCGAGTTGAATATTCTTCACTCGGATTGTTATTTCTTGGTCGATTACGTCAAGTTTGATCAAACCGCCTTCGTCGTCATCGACTTCCTCGTCGGTTCCTACACGGATTGAACGGACAATTTTCTCCATTCGAGATAATGCGTTATCACCATTTGGAATGGCGTCATCGTACGATGCTAGCTGGTGGTTCACGAGACTGCGCTCGCGGAAAAATGATTCTATAATTTCCTTCATAATATCACCTCAGACTCACTTGCCCTCCACAATTAGGCGGTAGGCTATACTCACTCCGGCCGATGGAGAACGGCGCACGACCTTGAGCACACGGTCAGCAATCCACCCAGCGGGGAGCGGGATGTGCTCCTCGTCATCAGTTGCTTTGGCCATGTCCTCACGCTCTACGGTCTCTTTGATGACCTGAACGACTGGATCGGTAATGAGAATCTTAGGAAGTATTTCCTTTGCAAGACGTGGCTCGCCGGTTTCTTCGTCAGTAGAAAGAAGACCCCATGGTCGAAGTTCCTCTTCCTCGTCCTCTGCAGGAATGAGTTCCTGGTGGGGGACGAATATGTGATTTAGTACATTGAATTTGGTACCAGCCATATCCATGTCGTCATCTTCGAGGGCCTTTCTGGAAATGGTAATCTTTCTGCTTCGGCGCTTTTGGCGACGAGCACCAAGTTCACCTAGAACATTCATTGTAATCTGGAATACCTCGTCATCCTTTGAAACTCCAAGGCAGGATGCGATTTCATCGGAAGTGAGGGCCTTGATATCGGCCATGTTTCTATCAGTAGCCAGTTTGTGAGCGTATTCTTCACCGACTCCAAGTTCCATTAATCGCTTCTTAGTTGCTGATTTTACGACCATTGACACACACCCCGTTTCGCCCTTTTACGCCTCCGGAGAGTAGTTGTCAGGCGGGCCTGACGGGGTTCGAACCCGCGACCGTCCGGTTAAAAGCCGGACGCTCTACCTGACTAAGCTACAGGCCCAAAGGCGTGTCTTGGGCTTCTTCGCCGACCTGCATGGGGTTCTTAAAATCTCCGCCATCAAAAATAGATGCTACTCGCTGGGTTGCGGAGGAGTGGACAGGGTGTCTGTCTCCAACCCCCTCTTATCGGCAAGAGGCATAAAGGCTTCGGGCCAAACGGGGTGCTGGGGCGCATTGAATGGAGGAGCCGTTTGCTAGTGCTAATGCTGAGGCGGAGATTGTACGTCTTACAGAGGGTGCAAAAAAGGTCCACTGGAACCCTGTTGATAGCACTTTTTTCGACCTCTTAATTCCACCCACAGTATACCCGCCGAGGCATGATTCTGACCTATTGGCGCGCCGTATTTCGTACCTCGGAGCCGGTCGAGGACGAAACTTCCTCGAAATCGGCTGTGGTTCAGGAGCAATCAGCATTTTAGCAGCCTCATTTGGTTGGAAGGTAAGTGCGTGTGACATCAATCCATTTGCGGTAGCAGCAACTAGAGGAAATCTCGAGTTAAATTGCCTCCAGGGTGATGTGAGAGAAGGAGGAATTGGACCGGAACCATTCCCCTTTGAGCAACAGTTTGATCTGATTGTTTGGAATCTGCCCTATATCCCACTGGAAGAAGCTGGAGAGGATTTCCTCGGGCCAATGGAAGAGGCTGCTCTTCTCGATACTGATTCTGTTGGTCTAGCAGGCCGATTGCTCACTAGCATTGCAAATGAGGACCTGCTTGCCCCAGAGGGTAGAATTTTGATTGTAGGGAGGAAATGCACTAACCTTGGAGCATTTGGCTTTGCTCATAGAACCTGGGACAAATTATCTTTTGACGACGGAGAAGAGTTGTATTTGACATGTTTGTGGAAACCGTTTGAAGGTGCTTCAAACCAATATGTCGAGGAAACGGGATCTACCAATTCTGACCTGCTAGAATCAGGTGGAATTGGGTCCCACCTAAGGGCTGGACGACAACTTGCTGGAAAAGGTCGAAGAGGAAGGCCTTGGACCTCTATAGAAGATTGCTATGCAGGCTCTTGGGTAGTTGCAGAAAATTCCGAAATCAGTCCGGGAAATATGCAACTCGCAGGGGGTCTTGCTGTGCTAGATTCGCTCCAGCATGAATCACTTAGGCTGAAGTGGCCAAATGATATCTTAATCGATACGAGAAAGGTCTGTGGAGTACTTGCTGAAGGGCGTTCTCTTGGTGATGGTACCAAAGTAGTTCTTGGAATCGGAATTAACCTGAAAAATGGAGATAATGACCTCGATATTGAAATCGCATCGGTTGATGAGTTATTGGAGATTGATGCAGCCCGTTTGGATATAACCCTCCACGCAGAAATCGCATCCTTGCTGGAGGAACGCAATGACATCCCCTCGCTGGACTACAATGGCATCAGGGAGAGAGTTCTCGAACATATGCGGAACTATGGGCGCCCGGTAGTTAACGGTATAATCCATGATTCATTCGGGATTAACGAGAATGGTGAGTTAATCCTTGACGATGGAACTATCATCGACGATGGCGAAGACATCGAATGGACTTAATCCTCTAATACGGCCTCTAGAGGCTCGTCTTTTTGCGCTGCGGTCTTCTTCCAAACACCGAAACTAAGCAAAGCCAATCCCAGAACGTATGGCAATAGATTTGCCATGTAGGACGATGGCAGGTCTACTATGAATTTCGCATCTGTAACCGCTACAATAGAAATAGTGTGATCGCCATCTGTCTCGACCTTGTAGACTTCATCGCTCGCATATATTTCGCCGTTTGGGCCTTCAATAACAATCGAAATTTCACCCTCGATTGATTCAATACTGATTTCATCACCTTTCGATAATGATTTCACCACCTGGTGACTATCCCCTGCATCGAGGGCCGTTGGTGAGACCCATGCTTGCATGATGAACATCAACAATAGGATGGAGGAACCGATGAGGATCATTACATCCTCGCCCTTCACTGGTGGTGCCTCTCCGCCTCCGCCCATATTCTAAGGCAGTTCAGTCCGGCATTTCAACGCTTGCGAGGCGGACGTACAATTCCAAGACGCTCTCTGACGAGCTTGATTTTACCGCTAGCAGTCTGACTAACCACTCTTCCTTCAGACAATATGGCCTTCACAGACTCATAATCTGAGTGAGAGACCTTGAGGATGCACTTGCCATCTACCATGTCATAGAGTTTGACTGGAATTTCTGTAAGGTGCTTTTCTAGTGCATCTCGGCTGGCAAAGCCATCGTGTAGGCAACCAATCCAACGGTGTTTGCCGCGTAGCGCCTTGGTTAACTTCTTCGCCATATGCGTGCCTGTGGGCGCTTCACTTAACATGGTGTTCACACCAGACCCAAAACGGTGAGGGGATGAGTGAGCAAGTCGAGTCGATTGGCATTATTGCACTAATTCGCAGGATGCTGTCGCCAAAGACGCTTCCTCACCTTGCTTTAGCAGCGATTCTTTCTGCGACGCTAATGGCCGTTTCTGGATTAAATGAAGGGATATCAGCGATACTATTCACCTCGATGGCAATAGCGTATCTCATATTGGCATTATTATCAAATGTTGAAGTTATTCAAAATCTCACTAGGCTGCCAGATTCTGCCTCGGAGGGAGGATTACCTGCAAGGATGGGGAAGAGTTTCCGGATCTGCATTATTCCGCTCCTCCTTGCAGGTGTAATTTCAGGCATTATTTGGGCACTTTTTGATGGAAAGGAATGGGTACTAGTAAATACTCTTGCAGCCTTATTTGTCGTATGGTCAATCGCCCAAGCTAGATCGTTTCGAACAGGAATGGTAGAATGGTTTGCAAATGGACTCGGAGATGCAAGGCTTCACACCTATAGAGGCGGCCTCTCCACCACATCTCAATTTTTTATTGTGCAAGGTTTTGCCTTCATTATTATCTGGGCTGCAAAAGCATTTGACGCCGGTGAATCACTCAGTTGGGGCTCAGCATTAGTAGGTGGATTTGCATTCCTAATTTTGACGATTATTTCTCAGTTTTTCATCCTGTGGTGGACCAGAGAGGAAAGAGAAATGGCTGGTGCGGAAAAAGGATTGGCGTCATTTTCATTCAAATGGATGGTTGTAGCACAATTATTCATCGTCTGGCACCTATTATCGATCTATCGTCGAACTTTTATGGATGCTAGTTCAACTTCGACATTTATCGAAGAGGGTTTGTTGATGGCATTCACAGTATTATTCGCGATTTGGGGGCTTACTAGTCATACGGTGCAGGATGGGAAAGCACTGGTTAGTCAAGAAGCAGCACTACCGCTTGGAGTTGCCTTTGGATATGCTTATGCGGGTTCGGTAACTATGCTTACTGGAACTTTTGACAATATCAAAACTGTGATGGTTATTGGCCACATCCTAACTATAATCACCATCTTCCTAATATTGAATTCAACATTACGTGCGAGCCGCACAACATCTGACTTGAAAGTCGCAGCACAGACAGTCGAAATCGAGAACGAAGTTGTTGAGTCTGATGTTGAGGAAACTGAAGAGAAGGTTTCAGAAGATGAAGAACAGGTTTGGCAAGAAGACAATGAAGTTGATTGGGACGAGGGGAATGAACTCGGCAAAGAGACCGAATGGTCAGAAGATGAACTTGAATTAGTTGACGATTCAGAAGAGAGTGCTTGAGTCGCCTTCATCCAATCCGCTTACCACTGCTACAACACGCATTCTTGATTGGAGATCTTCACTTACACGCGCCCCTAATATTACTTGAGCGTCATCGTCGAGTGTTGCTGTGAATGCATCTGCTACCCTTCCAACTTGGCCAACTGTCATCCCCGGTCCCCCTTCAATCTGGAGGAGGCAGGCCTTTGCACCATCGAGAGCGAGATTTGCCAATGGGGCATCCATCGCATCATCGAGTAATGCTTGTGCATCTTCTCCATCGCCTTGGGCTACGAGCAAAGTAGAGCCACCGGGGTGGCCAACGATTGTTTTGAGGTCCATCATATCGAGATTGATCAATCCGAGTCTCATCAAAGTACGAACCAGACCATCAATGAATTCCTCAACCCACATTGCACCGTGACGCCAATCACTTCCTCTTTCACGGGCTTGCCAGGCTAGGCGGTCGAGTTCCAGACGGACGCAAACATCGCTATTGGATTCCAGTCTAGACAATCCTTCACGGGAAATCTTAGCCCGCGTTTCTTGGGCGCTGAACGGAATCGCTGCAATGCTAATCACAATTGCACCCGAGAGTCTCGCTTGCCGAGCAAATTCAGGAGCTGCCCCTGTACCAGTTCCGCCACCTAGTCCAGCGAGAAGAATTACCAATTCTACATCCTCAAGCAATGTGCTAGTCACGCCTGATGCTTGACGCATCCTTTGTTCTCCAAGTGGTGGGAGTGCTGCACACCCCGCCTCATCGAGATCTCTACCCAAACGAATCAGGTGGGCATTATCTACAGAGAATGACTCCTCATCCGAATCAACTAGCACCAAGTCAACGCCCTGACCTGCTTTGTCATGAGCCCTGCTGGCCCAAGAGCATCCAAGACCGCCGATTCCAGCGATTAGGAATTGCGCTCCATCCATGCTTGGGACTGGTGAGGCGGCAGTCCTTCAATCAATCCCTACCAACATATCGTTGATATCGGCGTCTAGCATCACGCGCCCATGCATTATCTGGTTCGAGATTTAGTACCTTATCATATAATTCGACAGCCTTCTCAAAGTCAGAGAAATGACGTCCATGAAGATGGGCTAAATTATTGAGAACAGGAATACATTCGTCATCTTCTTCTAACATTTCCAGAAGAATTTTTTCTGCTTTGCCGAAGTCTGCTCTCAACATTGCTTCTTCAGCTTCCTCCAATTGCTGTAACTGCTCATTGGAAAGGTCGTATGAGTTGTCGAAAGCGTGGCCGCTCATAGCCCTCCTGTCCCTGTCATTGATGATAGGATTTGCGAGTAGAAGTTCACTAAATTGCGTCGGTAAAAACGCTGGACTGCTTTACCCCCTATCGTAGATAGGGCAAGCAACGATTATAGGCGCATTCCAAGTCGCAGAGCCAGTTGTGAAGGCGTATGCGTATGTCTCAGGTTTCACTCCGCTCATTGCTCATCATCGCGTTAGTTTCTTTGATGCTCCTTCCGGGGTTGGGCGAAGCTTACTCAACTGGCATCGGTGGAACACAAACCAATGCTGGAGAGTCAATCGATGATGTTGCCAAGGAAGGATGTCTCTGTCATGATGGAGCCGCTGATAATACCGTACAGGTAATCATGGATGGTGTGCCTTATTCTTGGGTTGCTGGAGAGACTTATGAGATGACTTTGTATTTGATTGGCGGCCCTAATTCCGCAGCCGATTTAGGTGGATTTGCAATGAGAGTTTCCGCTGGTAGCCTCACAGAGGGCGCTGGTATGGAATATTTCGATGAGGATACAACTACTCTTACTCATTCTTCACCAACTGCTCCACAATGGACCATCACTTGGGTTGCACCTGAGGCTGGCTCAGGACATATCGATTTCTGGATCTCCGGAAATAGCATCAATGGCGCTGACGGAAATGTTGGCGATTATTGGAATCAATTGGTATTCAATTTAGTCGAAAGTTCGGAAGACGATGGCCTCGGCACTAGAACAATCTTTGCTGGTGATGGAAATGTTGAGCCACCTTCCCCTGATTCACACGGTGTAGACCTTCACTCAATGGGGGCGCAATTCCGTGCTCACTGGCTTGGATTACTTGGATTTGGAGCCGTAATCAGTGTGATTATTTTCTGCGGAATAATGCTACGCTATGGATTCTCAACTTCTTATGAAGGACGAAGCAATGTGTTGCGACTCCGCTACAAATTGAACCGAAGAGGTGACCAGTGATGCAGAGAGATCTGATTGCAGAACTGCTTGACAAGGTCGCAGCAGGCAAAGTCAATGTCAAAGATGCTCGTAAAGCACTCGAAGGCGCCTCACTAACCGAGGAGGAGATGGACTCTGCAATCAATCACGGTGTGTTCAATCCTGCAGAACCTGGAACCATTATTTCTGCTTCTATCGCTCCTTCTGGCGCATCAGCCCTTACATTCTTCTTCTTTGTATGGGGAATCTTTTGGTCCATTTATTGGATGGGGACTATGCTCTACGGATTATTCAACGGGTGGGACCAACAGCAATTATCATACCATCTAGCAATGGCACTTACAGTGATTATTCTCATGGGAATTATCTACTTGAAATATGTACTTCCTGACAAGATTATTGTCAAATACAGGCGTAACAAATATGTTACTGAGCATCCCAAAGACTGGGCGGAGTATAAGTGGTGAATAATATGACTACAGATAGAATACTCAGACCGGCTCCATCAATCGATGGCTCCGCAATTGCATCTCAAAGTGTATCCATCATCAATCGCCGCCAATTTATGGGTTACAGTCTCAATGCTGCTGGAGGAGTTCTAGCAGTAAGTCTTGGCACTCTTGGATTCGCATCTATACTCTTACCACCAGGAGGAGGTAGCGGAGGCGACTTGCAAGTCAAATTCTGGGCTAAAGGCCGTGAGGATGAGGCATGGTATGGCGCTCAACACTTGCAAGCTATGACAAAATCATCATTTGTAGAAGAAGCGGCCAAGTCTAATATTGGCGTCTCGGGTGCTCAAGGTGTTTGGAATGGCTTACCAGTCAATGTCACCTATGTCCCTCATGCTGAGAATAAGGATAAGGCAGTATCTGATAACGTTCCTCGATTCCAATTCATGGAAGGATACAACCTCAGTGGCAATTATGTCGGGCATTTCGAAGACATGACCGATGCTGAACCCGAACTCTTCAACCCAGATGAAAATCTAATCATGGTCTTTTCACGATGCACACATCTGTGTTGCATCCCCGGATGGCAACTCGTATCCAATGCATTTACCGATGATAACTGGACGCCTGGTGGCGGAGACGGTGGTGGAAGTAAGCTGTTCTGTATTTGCCATTCTAGTCGTTTCGACCCTACTGCTCTTGAGATGAATCAGAATACAAACCGATCCAATGGACAACAATTCCAGTTTGCCGGAATCCGTAGGGCCGGTGGACCTGCTCCTGTCGGTCTCCCTCTTATTCCAATCATCATGAATGGTGATTATATTGAAGGTGCTACAACCCACTTAGACTGGTTGACCTATTGTGATTGAGGTGAATGACATGAGTACAATATTCTGGGTTCTGTGGTTCTTCATCACTTTCGTCATTGTTCTAGTAGCATTTACCCTACGCCAAGAGAACGAAGATATTCCTCGAAGGGAAATTCTACGTGCTGTGGAGTCTAGTGGCTCTATGGGCTTCGCTGAGAGAACATTCCTCTGGGTATTCTCATTCCTTGACACAAGATTCCGTTTGCAGGATTATTGGAATATGTCCAAAGGAGCATATTACAACATGCATAGACAGATGCCTCTCACTCACGCTGAGAAATACAAGTTGCGAATCATCTGGTATTGGTATCCACTATACTGCCTTGGTGGAATTTCGTTCCTCTCGTTTATCATTCTCGTTGTAACCGGAACCGTCCTAGGAATTTACTACGTTCCTGGTGGAGAAGGCGACCCCTCGCCAGCATATGCGAGTATGGAATACATCATGACTCAACTTCCATTTGGATATATCATTAGAGCAGTTCACCACTGGGCAACTCACTTCATGGTCGCATCGGTATTCCTTCACATGTGCCGTGTATACTTCACTGGAGCATACCGCAATCCTCGTGAATTAAACTGGTTAATCGGAGTCGCATTGATGGCACTAACCATCGTCTTCGGCTATTCTGGTTACCTACTACCTTGGGATAGTCTCGCATTCGGGGCAGCTACCATTGGTATCAACATGGCCAACTCAACTCCGTTGATTGGGAAATATGTTGCTACTCTCCTCTTTGGAGGGTCTTCTCTCTCTGCTGGTACTGTTACTAGGATGTACTTCATCCATGTTTTCATCCTACCAGTTATCGTAACCTTGTTGATCATAATTCACTTGTTCATCGTTTGGGTTCAAGGAATAGCGGAGCCGCACTGATATTGGGGGGATTATGAATGGGATTAATGGAAAATCTTGGTCGAGTCGCATCTTCCTATATGGATGAGAAAGAGAACCTCAAGAGTGCTGATGAAAAGCGTGTTCGCACAATGACAGGACATGGACTATGGCCGCATGAAGCACTTCGTGATACTATCATTTTTGCAGCAATTACTGCTGTACTACTATTCTATGCGTGGTTAATTCCACCACCACTACACAGTGCTGCCGATCCTTTCGCCCAAGCAGGCTTCGTATTCCCTGATTGGTATGTTCTATTCAGTTATGGTTACCTACGATGGGGAGAATACCTTCCACAATTCGATGTACCTCTTGGACCAATTGGAGACTTCTTCGGCCAGCCAAAATTCCCATGGAACGCAGCATGGTGGGGAGCATTCCTAACTGGAATCCCAGTCGGTATCCTCGCACTTCCACCATTCCTCGGCGGTCGTGAGAAGAGACCTGTCGAAGACCCTTGGTTTGCAAGCGCCGGCGTGGTTTATCTCGCACACATCTGGTTTATTTCGGTATTCAGTATCAACATCTTCCTCGAAATATACGGGAAAAATCGTAGTGATTATTGTAAACTCGACAGTCACGGAGATCTTGTGTGTGGAGTAAGATCACCTTGGGTTGCGGATGTATTCAATGCGATTCCTTGGATAATGACAGGTATTCTGTTATGGATAATTATCTACTTTGGAGCGAGATGGTTATTCGTTAATGCATGGGGTGCAAGATTCACTCCAGGACATGGAAAGAAGTTGATTATCGGTGCATTCATCGTGGCAACTGCTGCTTCTGTAGTTACATTCCCTGTTTATGACAATGGATTCTGGGATGCAAAAGGATTGCTCACCATTGAAGATTACGAAGAATTAGAAGATATGCGTTCACAGCCAAAGGACGTTCATGTTCATTCTCATAACGAATTTATGACTGCTCAAGGCTTTGATGGCGATGTAGTTCCCGCTAGTGCATGGATGGATTGGCAAATTTACCAACCTGCGCGGTATTACCTAATTGATTTCTCAGATGAAAACGGGCACCAGGATTCTGCCAATAACCAAAATGCAGCCGCTGGAATGTATTCCTATAGTGGCGAAAATAGCATTTGGACGACTGGAACTTTCAGAATCACAGATGATTACTGGCCTAGTGATTCAACATTTACCACTGTACCAGTAGATGTTTCATGTGATTATCGAGCATCTGAGAGAAAGGTCGATGGCATCGGCACAGCAGATCTAATCACATCTAGTATGGTTGTCACTGATGCTGCAGATAAAACTGTAATTTCCTTCGATAATTGTGAGGGAGCGGATGGAGTCGAATTAGAAGCTGGAATTTATTCATATGATTACAAAGTCTCCTCGACTGGTGGTCTTGCTGCAAACGATAGTATCGATGTTGAAACCTCATTTGCAGTTGCTGCATACCAACCACTTCTTCTCTATCCTGCTGGAACAGGACAAGGATACGATGGACATGTGGTCAACCTCTCCGATAGTACTGCATTCGCTCTAGTCGGAAATGGTGAGGTTGTTGAAAACCCAACCTATCACACTAATCCTAAGAGTCTAGATGCTAAGTTGACATATGCTATGTTAATCCCTTGTCTTACCGCAGGTGCAATTGTATTCATCCTGCTCAGAAACATGGCACGTGGCTATGAGTTCGAGATGAATAAGTGCTACGGATGTGACCTCTGTGATGATGCGTGCCCTGTACGTCTATTCAATGCAGGTGACAAGTTGAACATCATCTATAATACTTGGAATAACGAAGATGACGGAGTGCCAATGTATTCCTGTCTAACTTGTTCTGCTTGTACCAATGCATGTCCTCAACTTGTGGACTACGACTCATATGTCGATATTCGCCGTAGCCTAATCGTAGGCGGTCCTGCCGCTGAAATCCCCCACACTGTGCTTCAAGCGGTTCTTGCTGCTGAAGCAGAAGAAGAGGCTGACGCTGACTTTGTCAGTGTAGAGGAATATCCAATCGATTCCAATATTGGCTACTATCCTGGATGTGTAGACTACCTCGACCAAGAGATGGTCTTTAGCCACCTTAACGAAGGTTCGATGGACCTAGGTGAAAGCACTACTGCTGCCTTTACCCTCTTTGAGGAAATGGGAACTGAAGTATCCTACCTTGGTCGTGACTTCCTCAAGTGCTGTGGACACGACCAGAAGTGGCAAGGTCTTGACGAGGTCTTTGACAAATTGAAGGCTTACAATCAGAAGAAGATCGAAGCTTCTGGAATCGATACTCTAGTCTCTAGTTGTGCAGAGTGCTTCCGTACTTTCGCAAGAGATTACGAACTCGAAGGAGTCAAGGTAATGCACACTACCGAATTCCTAATCGAAAATGGATTTGACATGAAGATGAAGGCAGAAGAAGACATCACTGTCACTTACCACGACCCTTGTCGCCTTGGACGCCAGATGGGAATCTACGAAGAACCCCGTGAATTGGTTACAAGTGTTGAGGGTGTAGAATTAGTCGAGATGGAGCACCATGGCGAGGATGCAATGTGCTGTGGAATATCTTCAATGATGTCATGTAATGAAAATGCCCGTGCACTACGTGTCTCGAGATTCGAAGAGATTCGTGCTACCGGTGCTGACATGATGATCACAAGTTGTCCAAAATGTGTTTCACACTTTGAGTGCTTGAAGTTCGAAGGTGATGAGCGCCATGATGTCGAGATTCTCGATGTCGTCAGTTTCCTCGCACGCCAGGTCAATGCGAAGAAGGCTCAAATCGAAGTATTAGCACCAGTAAGTGAACTTGCTGAGGCTTGATGCCGGGTATATATTGAAGTATATTGTCGCATTTCCGTAAATATGGATTACGACTCCATGACGGTTTTGAGCCTCAAGACCCTATGCAAAGAAAGAGGATTAAGAGTAAGTGGAACAAAGGCCGAAGTCATCATCCGTCTGATGGAAAATGACGAAGGGAGTTTACCTGCACCTCAGCAAGTCACGGTTCAGCAAATGCAGCAGATGCAACCTCAAATCATTCATATTGCTGCTCCAAGCAATGAGAATACTGTAGGGGTAATATTCGGAATTTTCATCATCTTATACGGAATATTTAGAATCGGAATTGCGATGCTTTATTCCGGAGCTGACGAAGGAGTATTCTTCTTTGAATCATTTATTGCTTGGTTGATAGGCATGTCGTTTATCGCTTCAGGAGTATTCACCATAATGGGGTTCAGAAATGGTCTATTCATGGCAATTGGAATTCTGCTAATATCAGGAGTATTAAACATAATGTATCATGATGAATTTAGTCCTTTATCGATGGGCTTAGATGGATTTTTCCCTTTGGGTTGGTCGTTAATGTGCTCATCTGTTTGTATTGTAATGGTACTAATTCCTATTATGGCTGGAGAAAATTTGAAGCCAGGATGGCCTGAAGGAATTCAGAACATTTTCGATGGAATGGGAATGAATAATCAAAGTACTCAATCGCTAGAAAAAATTACTCTCGAATGTCCACATTGTGAAGCCAATATCCGCCTACCTGCAGAATACTCAGGAAATGCACGTTGTCCATCTTGCAAGGAAGAGTTCACAGTCGAGTGATAATTTCACATTTCCAACTCGATAACCTTGCATCCCAATTTGAAATTTTCAAGGGAATGTATTATCTATTCGAAAGTGTAGGTTTAGGCATGGCATCATGGTGGCCGTTTGGCGATGACGAAATCGAGGAGCCTTCTGCATATGCAACTCTTACGCAGGAAGAATTCAACCAGGCGGTAATGAAATACAATCGGCATGAAATGCTGAGAAGTTCACTATTCGGTGAAACTCCATTATTGCAAATTGAAAAATCTCAACCACTGATAATGACGCATGAAATGCTAAAGAGATCTGTAGAAAATTTAGGATTTTCTTCAGAAAGCAATGAAGGACCATTTTTAGTTTTGAGCGATTCTGGACACAGAATTAGATCGGATGGATGGGAACAACTTGGCGGCTATATCAACGGCCATAGATACGGAATGTGGGTCTCACCACAGAAACTCAGAATGATTAAAATGTGGATTTGGATTACTATCATTCTCGCTATCCCAACATTTGGGGTTACGCTTCTTGTTTCGATTGGATTGGCAATATGGTTGGCTATGATCGAATCTGCAATGAATAAGAGCAAGATTGAGGCAACTGTAATCTATTCAGGGTTCAGGAAAGTCCGGACGACGAGACAAAAACTTGGGGAACCAATGTTGGAATCCATACTGGATACTATTTCTAAACACAAATTAGATCCGGTGAGTTCATTCCTTGGGGGAATCAGTCAATTTGAAGGCCAAGATGGAAAACCCGGTCCTGTAAAAATGACAATTTCATACTCGATGCATACTAAACAAGAATCAGTTCGCCCAATTATTGAAGCGGATTTCCGACGTTTGGGTAGTTCACTACTAGAATCTCTAGTCGTTTCTGCTGAAGAATATTCCGCCACTCCTAAACCGCCT
>JASLKC010000047.1 GCA_030747785.1 Candidatus Poseidoniaceae archaeon
GCTCTTCATCCATTACTATACAAAAATGGAAGTGCAGAAGCCAGATCTCAAGTCATGCACATGAATTATTTTTCCAGTACAGTCGATTATAATTAAGACGACCTAGACAATGTCTGCCCAGATATTGTTGAAGGCCTGTTCGCAGGCCCAGTCACTTATGGAATGGGAGAATTAGACCCATACATGGAGAATTATTACGAGGAAAGAAGTCACATTGACAAGGCCTTTGAGAACTGGAATGGCTCAGTATATTGGGTTCAAGGAATGCAGGATTGGAATGTTGACCCACACCAAGTGTTCAGCGGCCCCATTGGCTATAATTGGTATCAGGACTACATCGATGCAGGTTTCGATGTTCGTGGTATTCTTGGTCAATGGGAGCACAATTATCCAGACCAATGGAGTAAACACAATGCTCAGGACAGTGGGTATGGCGGTGAAGCAATTCACAACATGACCAGATGGGATTGGGCTCAGGACTTGTTTGAGTGGTACGAATATTACCTCAAGGGCATTGGCCCACAGCCCGAACTCAATGCTCAAATCCAACGCAATGATGGCCAATGGAGAATAGAGGATTCATGGCCGCCACAAGATGTCGAATGGCAAGATATGGACCTCAATGAGGACTGCCAATTCGATGGTCGAACAGTGGGAGGATTTTCGGTGATTGGAGGTGGAATACAAACTGCTACAATCGAGTGCGAAGGGTTCTCTGAAGACATGCACATTTCAGGTCTTGCAAGATTACATCTCAATGTCAGAGCATCGATGGACGGGGGCCAAATTTTCGCAGAGATGCAGGATGCAGAAACCGGGATGAGACTCGGCCATGCTACCATGGATATTCGCTATCATCAAGGTGGTAGTGAGCCGACAACTGTATTCTCAGGGCAGACACTGGTAATGCTGATGGAATTCCAAGGAATTGACGCATTACTTCCTGCAGGACATGGGATTAAGATTGTACTGACTGAAACGGGTGAAGACTATCTCGCACCGGCTTGTGGTTCGAGTTGTCCCATCAATGTCAATGGCGGGATGATTTCATTGCCTTATCTTCCATACAGCGATGCGAGCAATGTATTGATTACTCCTCAATCACCTGATGCAGCTAACAATCAATAAAGCGCCGGTTTGCTCAATAAAATATTGGCAAACCTAACTAACGAACTAGTTCGTTAAGCGCCGAGAGAGGGATTTGAACCCTCGCGGGAACGGGCCCACGTGATTTCCAGTCACGCGCGATACCAGGCTATGCGATCTCGGCAGTAAGCCGCCTGACAAGCCTCCCCTGTTTAACCGAAACGGTTGACCGCCATCGAATGCATTTCCGAATCGATTATATCGGGACGGTAGGTCGCCACGCTTGCGCCACCGTGGCTTAGAGGTATAGCACCTCATTGGTAATGAGGAGGTCGCGAGTTCAAATCTCGCCGGTGGCTCCATTCTAGCACATTTTTCTTATTTTTTACAAATGAAGTAAGGGGGCAGTATTGATAGGCATCTGCGGACCCGTAGGGTCCGAGTGGTATCCATGCAATATCGAAGTCGGACCTTTCTTGCAACTTTCCTCACATTGTTAATGCTGACAAATATTTCTAGCGCGGCAGTCACAAGTTGGAGTGGACCTTCCTCACTCAATGGCAGTTCGAAAACTGTTAGCGATGCCTTTCAGGTCCCCGGCAATGCCACTGTTGTCGATGCATGGCTCAATGTCGATGAGACCGGCGCACTATCCGATGGCACAGGGCAAACTTGGACTGGTGAAGATGTGCCTGGAAACTTCAGCGTTGGAATGTTTTCCGATTCGATGATGGGTAAATTCACAGATTCTCTATCTCTCGCTCCTGATTCCGCAGTTTCTAATGTGGATACATTCGCATCAGCATCATTGCAACTTGCAGGTCACTGGACCACAAGCGGTTCGATGTGGGGTGTGGTAAACCCGTCTGGAATGGGCGGCACCATCATGGGTGCTAACCAAGCAATGTCGTACGGAATTGTACCAGCAGCAGCAGTCGATGGAGGTGTAGTTGCTGCAACTCTACCCGGATCTGCACTACCTGCGAGCTCTTCAGGAACTCTTGCAACACCAGCAGTACCTCTGCCTTCTCCAATATCTGACTTCAATCTAACTTTCTCGCATTGGTACCACTTTTCTTCCTCTACTAGTGGCGGTGGAGATGGTGGATGGGTCGAGTATAAACTCGATAACGGTGCTTGGAATTGGATGGCACCAGCGGGTGGATATCCTTCCAATGCTTCAGCAAATATCACAACTCCAAACGGTGCATCTGGAAGTGGATTTGGTGTATTCGCAGATGCGAATTACAGTGGATGGATGACCTCAACATTCAATCTCGATAATTTGACAGGCCTGAGTAATGCCTCAACAATTACGTTTAGATTCAAGGCTGCGACCGATAATGGTGGAAAGCCAGGTTGGTTCATCGACGACATTGATTTGACCAATGTTGGTTCACCTGCTGGAAATTGGCATCATGGTTGCATCACACAAGCACCTGCAACTTGCGGCTATTCGAATAATGCAGATGCAGTCCTCACCTCGCCAACAATCGATTTATCCTCAGCAACAAGTACCGTTGCAATGAATTTTGAAGTAGAGTGGGATTTGGAGGGTTCATCATATGATAATTTGTGGGCTGAAGCATCTACTGATGGCATATTTTGGGATGATATCACATCTTCTGCATTGACTTATTCTTCAACTTTTGGAGCTAGCGGAATCCCTGCAAGCGGATTTACCTACAATGGTAATAGCTACACTGATGATTCTGGTGGGTGGGTTTCCATGTCATTCGATCTCCCTGCGAGTTATCAAGGAGATTCTACCACTTGGGTACGATTCAGAGTTCAGACTGATTCAAGCGTTCAGTATGGGGCAAGTCCAGATGACAGGGAAGGCGCAACATTCGATAATCTCACCTTGACAGATTCATCCGGCACCACCTATTATAGCAACACCTTTTCCAATGCAACTTCAATGACTCCTGCTGCAAATGGCGGGGTAAATGATTGGCAATATCCCGGCGCTGGAACTTTGTTTATCACTGATAGTTTCGAAGATTCATCAGCCCTACCCCCTGGCGGTTGGGCGATTTCTAATGTAGCCGGACAGGACGGCTGGCAATTTGGTTCGCTTTGTTCTAACTTTACAGGTGGTCCTACTACGTTTGTATCACCAAATCTTGGATTTGGCACCAATCTCTGTGGCAATTATGATGGGAGTTCTGAAAACCACCTCTACACTCCAACATACTCCATTCCTCTAGTAGCATCAGCCCGATTCACTTGGCAACATTGGATGTGTGCTGAGGGCTCATATGATGGTGGCGCCCTTTTCATGAAGGTCAACAATGGTGCTTGGAATCAGGTAACATATTCCTACGCAAATGGTACTTCATGGTACGATGATACAATTACTTCAGGTGGAACTCAGTCGTTATTCGGTTCTGAGGTTTGGAATGGAATTCAGCACAGCGGGACTGGATTCAGTTGTACTGCTTCCTCAGTTCCATGGGTGAAGATGGATTATGATGTATCAAATTGGTCCGGCTCCAACGTATCCTTCAGATTCACAATGTCCAGTGATAGCATTGTTGAAATGGGCGGTTGGTACATCGATGATGCAGGACTTGAAGTCGATTGGTTCCATGATGAGGGATCATGGAGAAGCCCGCTTACTTCAGTTCACGACCTTGGATACGGATTCATAGATGCTGACATCACCCTTCCTAATGGGACATGGTATGGCGTTACTCTACTAGATTCAACAGGCAATCCTATTGCTGGACATGAAAATCGTAGCCTTCCACTTTCACTTACAACTCTTGACCGAGACCTCTATCCTTCGGTATACATCGAATTGTCAATGGGGACAACCGATTTCTATTATTCACCGATTATTAAGGAATTGACCATTGGTGCAACTCGGTATTTAGGTGATGGTAATGGATGGAATATTCCAAGCAACCTTCAACGTAATGCCAATGGTACTTGGGTGTATAGTGGTGGAGTAACTGCACAGTTATCCGCCGAAACGGGAATCACTTCCCGCCCTGTTTCTTCTGCGGAAGTAACAGGTAATTTCACTCAGGCAACAGTAGGGCTACTCAACATGAATGGTAATTTCGCTACCACCCAGACTACAGGTTCTGTACTGAATTTGGGCGGAATGCAAGGTAGAGTTTCCCCAATAATCACACTATCACCGGGTGCAACAATAGATTCACTCGCATTCAGAGGCGAATTTGTCCAACCAGCTCACGATGCGACAATCGATGTTGCGGATGATGGAGTGGACGATTGGGAATTTGTGTCCGATGTAGCATATGGGTCATATGGCTGGCAGACGCGCATCTACAGTTCATCGATTATACATTCTGATGCACACATTGGCACCTCCACTATGCAAACTCTGATCCCAGAAGATGCAATGCCTCATACCCTTGTAATTGGGTTAAATTCTACAGCACCATCCGGTCAACTTTCAATACTTAACGATGGGAATCTTCTGTCGTCCACTTCCCAACAGAATTGGACAATTCATTCGGCTTGTATCCAACTGAACAATTTGGTTGCTACTTCAACAATCAGTGATGGAACGAGGAATTGGTCGGTAATTGAATTTGATTTCACAACAACTTCGCTTACGCAATATACCATGGGTTCTTTCGCAATTGGATATACATTAGCGGAGAATGTAAGTGGCTTAGGTTCTGTAGTCAAAGCCTACCACGAAGCTAATTCCAATAACGGCCTTGAGGTTACAGTAGATGTTCCTGTATCTTGGACTGCACAAGCAGGTGGAGTTGGTATTGGCGGTGGAATATATCACGAGAATATGATTACTAATCATCCCTTCACCGTTCCAGAAACTTGGTATCCAAATGGCTTGATTCAAGGCTTTACTACCCAGCACCACCATCTTCTAGACAATGACGATATCACCGAGGTTCACTTGATTGGAACCGATTCAACAGGAGATAAGGTACAGGTTGTACTTACCGACCTATCTACTGGTGGGACATTTGTTCAGACCAGTGGAGAAGCGATGCTCAAGTTGCTTAACACAACCACTCTTTCAGAAACCAATGGCCGCTGGGTTATCGATTGGCAATTCGATGTAGATTGGGATTGGAATGATTCTGCAGAAATGGTATGGACCGCTCAAGGATTTGATGTGAATGGTGATGGATTATCCCCTGCTAGTGCATTGAGCGGTGGAATAGGAACTCAGGCTTCGGAAAATGACCTACAGGTCGATACTTGGAGCGTTGAAGACGATTCCAGCCATCTTCTTTCAGACATGTTCAATCCGGCGTATCCATTCTGGGCAATGGCCGGCAGTGATGTCATTGTTAGCGGTACAGTACGCTTTGAAAATACACTTGATATGAGGCCACAGCAAGATGACTTTGTTATTGCAGTTGATGTCGAAGGAGATAGCCACATCATGATGAATACCGGTAGTGGTACTTGGTCGGGAATAGTTACGCTCCCAAACAATATGTCGAATGCTAATCTAACTCCATACGTACTTCGTGTAGGTCCTATCGAAGGTGCGGACGGTGCGGATGATGTCACTTTACAGTCCCCAGTTTTGATTCGTCTCGATGATGAATCACCATGGGTTTCAGAACTTCAGGTAAATACAGGACAGCGTTTACAAGAAGCTGATGGATATACTTGGGACCCTGCATCCCCTCTTGGACTACAAGTCACCATTACAGATAATCAGGCTCTAGGTTCTGAACTCACATTGCATTACTGGCGTGAGGGTGCTGATGATTCTAATGGAGACGGCATTGCTGATCCTTTGGAATACCAGACGAGCAGTGAATCATTACCAGATGGTATTGCAGGCGAGCGCACGAAAAGTTTCAGTGGAATCGATGTATCCGGATTAGAGATGAATGCGCAATTTTCAGTTTGGTTCTCATCGACAGATTTCTCAGGACATTCCTTGCAGATGGGTGGCGCACCAGGCGTCGATTCTGACATGGCTACTTTGATTATTGCAACCAATGAGCCAACTGAAATAGACCCAGTATCTCTAGAACTCGATACTGCTGCAGAACATCTGCTTGCTGGCCAGTTGCACACACTTTCATTTGAGGTAAGCGATGCGAATGGTGTAAATTCAATAGACCAAATAGACATTCAACTCCTTGGAACCGATGAAGAAATCAATGGTGTATTGATTTGGGAGCCAAGAAATGGGGCAATGTATACTCCAGAAGGCAGCCAACTAACTCTTCATGATGTAAATGTCACAGAATTAACCGACTCATTCAGAGTCGAATTCACATTCAGTCTCGATTGGACATTTGATGAAACTTTGATTGAAAACTGGGCGATGCCAACTATTCGCGTATGGGATGACGATCCATTTAACCCGGTTAAATTGATGACAAATCTTGGGGAAATTAGGTGGAAATTAGACAATAATCTTGAGGCCGTTGTCGATGAAATGACCGATAATACTCCTCCACTTTCCTCACCTTCGGATACCTTGATCAACGTCAAATCAGGTGATGATTTGACTTTCTCTGGCTCTGTCAGGTATAGTGCATCTCAAGCACCGGTCTCAATTCTACCCGAAAGCGGCCTTAGCGTCGAAGTCTCCACAATTTACGGTTCAGAATTGGTCTCAGCCCTTGCAAATATCTCCAGTGATGGAACATGGTCTACTGAAATGCTTCTGCCAAGCCGTCCATTATTGCCCCCAGAACTAACTGTAGAATATTCGGTAGTAGGAGTTATTTCTCCAGGTGAAGATGCGACAACTGTCGTAACAGGCATCATTGTAGATGATATCGTACCTGCTGTGACCTACACTGCAGTACCTCTGGTAATAACCGATGAAGATTTGGAAGTACTTCCATTCACTATCGCTATCGATGACCAAGGTGGCTTACCCGAAGGAGACCTTGTTGTACATTGGGCATTCATTCGAAATGGAGTCGTATTAGAAGGAGGACAATCCAGCGGAATTATTCCTTACATTGCTACAAATGAAGGTGTTCATTCATACAGTGGAACCGCTGATTTCACCCAGGGGGTAAATATCAGTCTTGCGGATGGAGATTCACTAATCTGGTGGATCAATGTAGTTGACCTCGCAGGCAATACCGCAGTTGGTACTGGTACCAGCCAAATTGACCCAATGCGTCCGTCATTCACCGTACTCTCCTTTGATATTACAATCACATCGATTGATATTACACTTGAAAACGGTACAATTCCGCGAGGAAATCAAGTGGTTGAAGGTGACATTATCTCTGTAACCATTATCGTCAAGAACCTTGGAACTAAGGCAGGTGTTGTCCAAATCTCCCTCATGGAAGATTTGCAGAGAGACCGTGATTGGTTACTCCATGATACCGTTGAATTATCGATAGGACCCGGCCAGAGCCTCAATTCTCAAGCTATTACCTTCGAAACACATGGTTCAGGTTCACAGTATCTATACCTCAATGTCTCTGGACAAGATCGTTGGATAGACAATGTGATTGTACCGCATTGTAGTGGCCATCTAGACAAGGCATCTTGCACCCTTGATCTGGACCCAGATATGCCCAATGTCATCACTGCTGAAGAAGCGAATTCAGGAATTGGAACAATGACCCTAGTGATTGTAATATTAGCGCTATTATTGGTAGGAATGGCTGTTGCAATTGTTGTAATCATGAAGCGCAGTCCAGACCAATCCTCAATGTATTATGACGATGATGATTGGGATCAGTTCGAAGATGAAGACGAAGAAGAAATCGTAGAAAATCTTGAAAATACCGTAATTGAGAAGGTCGCTCCAATACTTCCACCTATGGCTCCGCCTCGTCCAGAAATTCTCGATGAGCCCATTGAATCAGTACCCGATGTTGCAGAAATAGACGAACCTGAAGAGGAAATTGTTGAGGTTTCAGAAGACCCATGGGGTGATGTAGACTATGATGAAACAGAAACTCCAGAGGTTGATGAACCTGAGGAGATTGAAGTAGAGGACTTTTCTTCTTACAATGTAAAGACCTTGAAAGAGAAGGCCAAGGCTGCGGGCGTGAAGAAATACACCTCGATGAAAAAGGCAGAATTAGTAGCCGCTTTGAGTGGAAATAGCGATACCGAAGAAGAGTGAAGGTGCCAAAACGCGCGCGCCGACCCCTTAGATGACCGAAATCCATTAAAGCCTGTTTTACTGATTATTAGTTGGAGAAAGTCACTTTCTCCAGATGGGATGCACGATGCAAGGAGTTAGCGATAGCCGAGGAGATACTGCCAGACGAGTGAAAGAACTGCAGAAGCAGGTCGATGATCTCAAGGAGTTAGTCAATACATTACTCGCAGTAATTTGCGAAGAACCAGATGGCGCTTCTAGTGGAGCTGCACCCGGATATCAGGGTCAGCCCAGTTCGAATTATTGCATGTGATTATCCTTTGATTACCAACAAGGGTTTCATGCGTGCGATTGGCTTTGCCAAACCAGCACTGGTTGTTAGTCGAATTACTTCGTCAACATCTTTGTAGGCATCTGGTGCTTCTTCCGATAATATGTTTGGAGTATTTGCATGAACGTGAATACCCTTCTTCTTCAAATCGATACCAAGTTGTTTTGCATCGATATTTTTCTTTGCATCGGACCGTGACATCTGTCTACCTGCTCCATGGCAAGAAGATGAGAATGCTCGGTTAGTATCCACTCCTTCAAGCAACCAAGACCCGGTCCCCATATCGCCCGGAACGAGTACTGGCTGGCCAGGCATTGCCCTTGTTGCTCCTTTACGATGAACACAGCACGAGCAGGCCTTACCATCTATTGTGTGAGTTTCCATTTTGGCAATATTATGACTCACATCATACAGTAGACGTGCTTCACCATCGCTTCCAAGTTCGACCTCGAGCGTTTTACGTAATCTGTGAGTGAGAGCGCTTCGATTGGCAAATGCATAATTCGAAGCCGCATTCATCCCATCTAGGTATGATATTCCTTCATCGGAATGAATTGGTGCGGCTGCTAGTTGGCGGTCAGGAATTGTGAAACCCCATTCATCATCGTGCCAAATACCGTCTCTTGCGCGATATCTATTCTCTAGTGCTCTCACATGGTCCGTGCAAATTTGGTGCCCAAATCCCCGAGAACCCGAATGAATCATAGCCAATATTTGCCCTTCAAATAAATCATGAGGGTTACTATCTTCTATCCTCTCAACAACTTGCAACTCGAGGAAGTGATTTCCTGAACCCAGTGTGCCAAGAGCCTTCATACCTCTTTGCTTTGCTCGTGTTGAGACTTGGCCATCAGTCTCAAGGCGGCCACCTGATTCGATATTAGCGAGGTCCGCATCATGTGCTAGTCCCAATTCATGGGCTGCATGGGCTCCACCGTGAATAATTTCGTCGAGGCTACGCTCGTCAAGTTGAACTCCGCCTTTGCCCGAACCACCTGCGGGGATTCTGCCACGTAATCTTCCACCTAGTTTGCCGATATTGGGAATTTGATCCTCGGTGATGTCGAGGGCTAGTAGCCTAACTCCGCAGTTGATGTCAAACCCTACTCCACCGGGAGAAATTGCACCACCTTGCTCGCCCCATTCGGTATCTGTTGCCAGTACTCCACCTATTGGAAAACCATAGCCAAAGTGCCAGTCTGCCATTGCCCATGCCTCGCCAACTACGCCTGGCATTGATGCAATATTCACCAATTGCGAAAGAGAGCGGTCATCGCTATTCGATTCGAGGTGTGATTTGTCGGTTACAATCATCGCATCGACATTCATCGATGCATGACGCCTAATTCTCATCAGGCCGTCTCCGGCCTGCTCGAGATGTTCGGTCCACGACGCCTCGGCCACATTACTGCGATGGCCTCTAACTCATCACTTCTTCTCTATTACCATACGAGGGTTTCAAGTCCCTAGGGTGACCCCGTAAACCTGCCCTAAGGGCAGGTGAAGTGCATGGAACTCCCGCCCATCGACCTCGCTGTCTTCCACGAGAACGGCTATGTTCGCCGCCAGTGCCGTGTCACTGACTTGTGGTTCTGGACCACTGATGGAGAGCGAAATACCTGCGGTGATACCGAGGAAGATGAGTACACATTCATTGGCAGTCCAATTATTGCTGGATTCCCAGAAAGGGGCCGTGAGTTGAAAGATAGGATGCGTGAGGCATTCCTTGGATTCCTCGAAGGCAGAGGGCATACTCGCATTGCCCCCTATCCAGTCCTAGCTCGATGGCGAGATGATATTCATCTCACAATTGCAAGCATTGCTGATTTTCAACCGCATGTGACCTCTGGTGCAGTAGAACCTCCGGCTAATCCACTTGCGATTTCTCAGCCCTGTATTCGTTTGACTGATGTAGATGCAGTAGGACGTTCAGGACGCCATCTTACCACATTTGAGATGATGGCACATCACGTATTCAATCGCCCTGATGAGGGTAAAATGTACTACTGGATGGAAGAATGCGTCAAATATTGTCATGAACTTCTTTGCGATACTTTCGCAATCGATGCAAAGGAGATTACCTATGTGGAAAACCCTTGGTCGGGTGGCGGTAATGCTGGAGCAGCAGTTGAGGTAATCGTTGGCGGGCTTGAACTTGCAACACTTGTTTTCATGAATCTCGAGGAGAGAGAGGATGGGGAATTTGAGATCAAAGGAACTCGCTATGGTGAAATGCCTCTCCAGATTATCGATACAGGTTATGGGCTCGAGAGATTTTGTTGGGCAGCAGCAGGTACGCCTACCATTTACGAGGCCATATACCCCGATAGCGTAGAATGGCTCAAGCAACAAGCTGGATTTTCTGCTGATAAATTTGGGATGAAAGAGGAAGAACTAGCATCACTTCTAGGGGAGATGAGTCGACTATTTGGAATCATGAATATCGAAGTTGGAAGTGATGGTGGCCGTATGCGGGCATTATTCATCTCACGCCTCGCTGAACGTGGCCATGAGATTAGTGAAGAGATGTTCAATGCCATAACCGAACCATTATCCAGTATTTACGCAATCCCAGATCACATGCATGCACTCTCAAATATGCTCGGTGACGGATTAGTGCCTTCGAATGCAAAAGCAGGTTATCTCGCTAGGATGATGGCACGAAGAGTTTTGCGAATGCGAGACGAACTCGGGTTGAAAATAACTCTAGTCGACTTGGTAAACCATCATCTAGATGTCAATCATGACCCGACTGATATGAAGCAGACACGTGACGGTCTAATCACTATACTCAAAGGCGAGGAAGTACGTTATGGGGAGATGTTACGCAAGGGAGAACAGGTAGTCAAGACCGCACTCAAATCGATTCCACAAGATGCTACTGAATTACCTGACGAGACCTTGTTCACAATCAATGATAGTCATGGTATTTCGCCTGACCTAGTGATACGAATCGCATCAGAAATGGGTTGGCAAGCTCTTTCGCTACGAACCGGTTTCTCGGCAGAAATGGCAGAAAGACATGCAGCGATTGCCAAGGCTGCTGCCAAGTCTGTAGAACCTGTACCTCTTGTGGGCTCTATTCCAGAATTACCAGCCTCAATACCTCTGTACTACGAGGATGTATCACAAAGAGAATTTGAGGCCAGTGTGTTGGCAAGTCTGAGTTTGACAGGAGAAGATTTGCCAGAGGGAGCAACACATGGAATAATCCTCGACAGAACATGTTTCTATCCCGAGGGTGGTGGCCAAGAAGGAGACCATGGTTCCCTCAAATCCGATTCTGCCGCCTATTCTGTTCTCGATACAAGAAAGGTAGGTTCTTTGGTTATTCATCTCACAAATGGGGGATTCGAGGTTGGAGATATGGTACATGGAGAACTCGACTGGGACCGCCGTCGACAATTGATGGATCATCATACTGCAGTTCACATCGTTGGCGGTGCAGCACGCCGATTACTAGGCCCACATATCTACCAGGCTGGTGCGAATAAGAGCGTGGATAGTGCGAGGCTAGACATCACTCATCATCGTAGATTAAACCGCGCTGACCTCGACGAGATTGAAGCCTTAGCAAATGAAGTAATTCAGCAGGTTCAACGTACTGAGAAGATTACTCTTGACCGCAAGGATGCAGACCGTAAATACGGATTTGACCTCTATCAAGGTGGGGCTCCGAAAGGTAATGACATCCGAATCCTTAGAATTGCAGACCATGATATTCAGGCATGTGGTGGAACTCACCACGATGAACCAGGTCGAATCGGCCAGATTCGAATTATTCGCTCCAATGCTGTACAGGATGGTGTCGAGCGCCTACATATTGTTGCAGGTGCGGCGGCAATGTCTCATGCAAGAGGTCAAGAAGATATCTTGCGCCGTGCCGCAGATTCATTCCAAGTTCCAACTGAAGATGTACCGGCTGCAGCCCAGCGTTTCTTCGGCGAATGGAAGGATCAGCGAAAGAGAATTGAAGCTCTTGAGGCAGAAATCGTTCGTCTGAGAACGAGTGGTGGCGGTGATGATTCCTCCGAAATCGATGGAGTTAGGATTGTTATCATGGAAGTAGATGGAGATTTGAAACAGATGACAAATATGCTGAGGGAATTGACTCTCGATGCATCAACTCCAACTTTGGCAGTTCTAGGAAGCCGTGATGGCGGCGGTAAATTGATGGTTGCCGCAACTGAAAATAGCCCGGCAAGCGAGCGCTATAATGCCGTAGATATCCTTCGAGGAATCTCAGGCCACATTGGTGGCGGTGGAGGCGGTAGGCCTACATTTGCCCAAGGTGGAGGAAGTAATCCCGATGGTCTACCAGATGCTCTTGCAGCAGCTCGTGAAATCATAGGTGCCTGAGAGCAGCTACATCAAACCCAGATACTACTGAGGCCAATGCTTCAGTAGGTTCGAACCAAGCAAAGTCAGAGATTTCTCCCACTTTTGGCTTGATTTCTGAATCATCGCCCAACCATGTTGCTGTATAGGTAAATGAAACGAAAGAAATTCCTTCTGTAGTGAATATTCTCTGGGTGATAATGGGGGTGTTATCATCGAGTTCAATCATGATGCCCATTTCCTCAAAAGTTTCCCTAACACAGCCGACCTCGGGGTGTTCATCGTGGTCCATATATCCTCCCGGAAGGGTCCAGTGGCCAACGAAATGCCCACGCTCAACTTTTCCGAGTAGCACTTTTCCTTCACTGTTGAGTACCATCACTTTTGATACGAGTCTGTGTATTGAACGATAGATTGAATCTCGAGCAATTGGATGGACTGCATCATCACTGATGCATTTGTCCTTCCATGCCCAATCCTTTGGCCATTCGATTTCAGGGTGCCCTTTCAGGATTTCAGTTCCTCGAATATCAAAGCGGTTTTTCAGAGTCCAACGGATTCCCATCGCCGCTACTTCTTCTTCAGAAGGTAGGCGTAGTGATGTTTTTCCAGTTCTCATCATGACAGGGCGATGCGGCCCATTTCCATCAGAATCTACGAGGAGAATCTTGCCATCGTGCTCGAGGTGGAGAACGGTAGCAGGGTGGTCCATGATGTGTGGCAGTACCCAGTTGTGTTTGAATCAATCTGATGTTTCTCCAGCCATTTCATGATTGACCTGGCCTTCTGTCAACAGTTGAGTATCAATCTCTTTCTTGACTTTGGCACCAAGTAATTTCAGATCATTAGTTCGCTTGATTACATTGCCAGTACCTTTTGATAATCGAGTCATAGCCTCCTCATATGCCTCACTAGTCTGACTAATCTCATGTCCGAGTTGTGTGAATGATTCAAGGAAGAGTACAATTTTGTCATGCAATTTTCCTGCTTCATCGATGAGTTTGACCTGGTTTCCTGATTGTCGTTCTCTTTTCCATATGTCCTGAATCAACATGAGAGCGATGACTATTGTTCCACCTGTCACAACCTTTACACGATTGTTTTCAGCGAATTCCTGATACAAATCTGGACGTATGCGCATCGCAGCACCGAAAGCCGGTTCAAGTGGAACAAACATTAGAACAAAGTCAACAGTGTTTACCTGTTCAATGTCTTGGTAGTTCTTTTTAGCCAAAGTTTTCACGTGATTATTCACGCTTGTTACGTGTTCTTTCATTGCTATTTCAGATTCCTCTTCGTTTTCAGCGTTAACGAATTTGTCCCACGCAGTTAGGCTGACTTTGGAATCGATGATTACTTGACGATTGTCTGGCATGTTTATGATAAAGTCGGTTTGCTTCCTACTTCTATCAGCCTGAGTGAATGATTCCTGTTTGTGGTATTCCACTCCCTCCCTGAAACCGAGTGATTGTAATAGATTCTCTAGAACGAGTTCTCCCCAAGCTCCCTGTGCTTGTGAATCGGACCTTAGTGCCCTAGTAAGATTCCTTGTTTCCTCGGATAAATTTAGTCCGAGATTAGCAACTTCGGAAATTCTTTGTTCAAGGCTTGCGTTTCTACTCACATGGCCTAATTGTACTTCCTCCATTTTTGCAATATAACCCTTCAACTGTACAGATAGATCACTTGTGGCTACCTTGAATGAGGATTCCTTGTTATCTTCTGCCTTTTTCACAATCTCATCTAGGGTCTCCTGTGCAAGAACTTTGAATGCGTCCTTCATCCTAAATTCCGCATCGTTCGATGCATTGAGAAAAGCCTCTTCCTTGGCTTCAAATCCTGCCTGAATTATTGAAACTTCTCGATGTGCTTCTGCGACTGCCGCATCGGCTCTATTACGCATAAACATCCATACGATGAATCCAGTGATGACTGCTGCTCCCAAGATGTACAACAACTCCATGGTAATCCCGATGCTCGAAATTATGGGCAGGGGT
>JASLKC010000048.1 GCA_030747785.1 Candidatus Poseidoniaceae archaeon
CTTCTCCGCCAACATTCATGTCCGGTACGCGCTGGGGGGTAGTTGGAGGCGTGGCCATGGTCGACCAGTTACCCAATCTCGGAAGAGAAATGGAAATGCTTTCTGTTATGGGAATGTCATCGATGGATGATTTGTTTTCCGACATTCCTGAAGAGGTTCGAATGGACTTTGATTTACCGCTTCGCCCACCACAAACCGAGGAAGAAATTATCGCTGATGCCCGCCACCTCTTAGGTGCAAATGTCGCCCTTGGAGAGCGTGTAAATTTCTTAGGCGCTGGATTATATCGCAATTATGTTCCTGCAGCTGTGTTCCAACTAATCAACAGAGGAGAGTTCCTAACCGCATATACTCCCTATCAGCCTGAGGTCAGTCAAGGAATGCTACAAGCAATGTGGGAATTCCAGACCCTAATTAGTGAATTAGTTGGCCTAGAAGTCTCCAATCTTTCGGTTTATGATGGCTCTACTGCGGCCGCAGAGGCGTTGACCTGTGCGGTTAGAATACATGGGCGTAAAGCCACACAAAAGGATACGATATATGTGTCAGATATGCTTCCACCGTCCCGTCTTTCGGTAATTCAAAATTATACCCAAGGCGGTGGAATTACAATCAAAACTCTCGCCCACAATTCTGATGGAAGCCTTGATCTCGATTCACTGAAAGAAGCAGCGGGTAGTTGCGGCATCTATGTCGAGCAGCCTAATCCTCTGGGATTGATTGATGGTGGACTATCTTCGGTCAAAGAAATCATTGGAGAGAATACAGCATTCATCGTTGGAGTTTCTGTGACTAGTCTCGGCATGATCGAGGCTCCGGGTAATTATGGGGCTGATATTGTAGTTGGCGAGGGTCAGGCCCTCGGCTCACCAATTACCTATGGTGGCCCGCTCTACGGCATCTTTGCGTGTTCAAAGGCATATTTGCGCCAGATGCCCGGTAGAATAGTCGGACGCTCAATAGATGTTGATGGAAAGGAGGCATTCTGCCTGACATTATCCACTCGAGAACAACATATTCGCAGACATAGAGCAACTAGCAATATTTGCACAAATGAAACACTAATCGCACTAATGGGCGCAATGCACATGTCGCTATTGGGTCCTGAGGGACTCAAACACTTAGCATGTCGAAATATGGCTGCTACCCAGATGGCCAAAAATAAATTATCAGAGGTTGCAACTATAGCGTTGCCACATATGGAATTATTTCACTACAACGAATTCGTTGTCGAATTACCTGGTAGTGCTTCTGAATGCTTGAATTATCTGGAATCGAATGGTTTGATTGGTGGTTTCGACCTTTCAGGATGGTATCCCGGTCGAAAGAATTGGCTCTTGGTAACATGTACCGACCAGACAAAACCCGCCGAAATTGAACTACTTGCTGCACATTTGGCCGTTTGGTCTTCCAGTAAAACGCAGGAGGTGGTTCAGTGAGCCATTTATTTGAGCACAAGGGAGCTGATGGCAAAGGCTATTCACAGCCCGAACCAATACTCTCAGTTGATTCACTAAGATTGCCTGATTCTATGAAAAGGTCAGCAGCACCTCGTTGGCCGAGGCTGTCAGAGCCTGAGATGGTACGCCATTATACCTGGCTCTCAAACCGTAATTTCGGAATTGATACCGGATTCTATCCACTTGGTTCGTGCACGATGAAACACAATCCAAGAGTGAATGAAGTAATTGCTCAAATCCCCGGAATCGCCGACCTACATCCTTTACAACCCGAGCATCAAATCCAAGGTATATTAGCGATATTCCATGAAATGCAAGAGATGTTAGCGGTCTGTTCTGGAATGAATTCTGTTACTTTGCAACCCGTTGCTGGCGCTCAAGGTGAGTTTACCGCAATACGTTGCATACAGGAGTATTTCCGCACACGCGGAGAATTGGGTCGAACCAAGGTGATAGTTCCCGATTCCGCTCATGGAACTAATCCGGCTTCAGCAGCCATGGCTGGTTTTGAAATCGTAGAAATCCCATCCCGAGAGGATGGGCGACTCGATCTCGATGCATTGAGAGCAGTTGTTGGAGATGATACTGCTGCGATGATGATCACCAATCCAAGTACTCTTGGCATTTTTGAGCCAGAGGTTGCTGAAGCGGCCAATATTGTCCATGAGGCTGGCGGACAGATGTATTACGATGGTGCAAATTTCAATGCAATCTTAGGGCGCACATCACCGGGTTTAATGGGATTCGATGCAGTTCATTACAATCTTCACAAGACTTTCAGTCAACCCCATGGTGGTGGCGGACCCGGTTCTGGCCCTATTGGTGTTAGATCACATCTTGCCGAATTCTTACCGGGTCCTGTTGTGAAGCGTAGGCCAGTAATGCCTCAAGATCGTCTCACCAATGCAAATAATGAATGGTGGTATCAGTGGCATTTCCCTAAAAATAGCATCGGGAAGGTACAGCAATGGCATGGAAATGCGGGCGCAGTAATCCGTTCATGGGCATTCTATCGGCGCTTTGGAAGAGAATTGAAAACGATGTCTGAACACGCGGTCCTCAATGCAAATTATCTTCGACATATGATTCATAATATCGCTGTTGAGCGTGGTCTTGACCACCTCTTTTGTGATGGTGCACCTGTAGATGTGGTTAAGCATGAATTTACTCTATCACTTGCTTCACTCAAAGAAAAATCAGGTGTTGGAGCAATGGATATCGCAAAGGGTCTTCTCGACCGAGGATACATGGCCCCTACCGTTTACTTCCCGCTAATCGTACCAGAGTGTGTGATGATAGAACCAACTGAAACTGAATCAAAGGAAGTTCTCGATTTATTCGCTGAACGTTTTGTCGATATTTTGGCAGAGGACCCAGAGGTTCTGCATCAAGCACCTACTACAACTCCTGTTAGAAGGGTTGACGAAGTATATGCTGCGCGAAATCTGACACTTGCACATCCTTTCGAAGAGGAATAATCACTTTCATACTCATAGAATTGTATTTGTGAATAGAAACAAGTTCAATTTGCAGGTCTTACTCCCAAGCAACATGGAGTGGGAAAAGGTAGAGGGTCCAAAAGCTGGGCCAAAGATGCTATTTCCACTTGCGTGGTCATTATTACCGCTGGTAGCAGGGTTAATTTTCCTATTCACAAAAGGTGGAGTCTTGCCACTTGGTCTTCTTGCAACAGGGCTTATGCTATCATTATTTGCGGTGTTCATCGGCACTCAATTAGTACCAGGGCGCATAGATATGCTTCATCTTTTAGTATCGCCATTCGCATCAGTAATCCTCTTTTTCCCCATGCCTGAAATTGTCATTGCCTTGATTGGAATTGGATGCTGGACTCTAAATTATCGACTTGCCTCTAAACTTTCAACTCTGTCGGGAACAGCGTATAGAATGGATTGGGATCCTCAGGTACTACTCCCGCAGATAGAAGGAGCGAAAATTTTCCACAGGCGATGGGCAGCGCGTCCGTTAATGAGAATTGACGGAATTATTATTCGCGGTGTACGGGAAGGTAAGCGCATCTTAATCGAGGCAGATGAACCCATTCAGTTTGACATTCACTCACCCGGGTCATCTGAAGAATGAATATCCTTAATCACCCGTTTCCAGCATCATGTTGGAACAGCCATTGGACATAAGGGGAATCGTGATGAGATTCCTTGAGCCTGAAAGAGAATACCGTTGGGTTGCACCTTTTCGTTGGAGAGGTAGTATCGATTTAATGGCGTGTAATCTCGATTTAAAAAAGCGTCAACGTCTCAAACAAATAATCTCGCTAGATGGCTCGGATAGAGGTCCACGCCTTGCTAGAGCAGCATGTGTTGCCGCAAGACAAGGTAGGGTAACACTTGCTCAGAAATTATTGGAGGCGCATGTACTGGATTGCACAGTTCCAATTGAAATCGAAGTTCGGGCGCGCAATGTGCTCAATGATGAACGCAAACGGGTTCGAACACTACTCAATCGCCTAAGGGAATGGCCAGCAGGCATCTGGAATTTACAAGATGTACCGGCATGGATTATCCCTGCATTCATCTATCGATTTCGTACAATGGTTCACAATAATCCAATAACAATTCTATCTGGAGGCCACTTACTTTGCCCGGGAGAATGGGAGTGGTCGATACCAGAGTCATCTCCTCACCCGTCAGAGGTAATCCGCCGAGATGGTATGATTAACCCACTAGAATTGCTGTAAATTTAGTACATCCATCCCTCGGCACCTTGATGAACCACCGTCGATGGCCCAACAATATGGATGCCACCATCCTACTTGGTTCGAAGTCGGATATGCCTATTGCTGAGAAGTGTACCAAGATTCTTGATCACTTTGGTGTTAGTTACCAATTACGTGTAGCAAGCGCACATCGCTCACCTGCATTTGTTGAGCAAATAGTTCACGACGCAGAAGCTGATGGATGCAAGGTTTTCATTGCAATGGCTGGCCTTGCGGCTGCTTTGCCTGGAGCGGTTGCTGCAATCACGACCAAGCCTGTAATTGGAGTTCCTGTAGGTGGAAAAGTTCCGCTTGACAGTCTACTTTCAATCGCTCAACTTCCTCCCGGTGTACCGGCTGCAACAGTTGGTGTAGACCGTGGTGATAATGCCGGATATCTCGCTACTCAGATACTAGCTTTGTCTAACGCTGACTATGCAGCAGCCCTGAAGCAGAACAAACTCGACCAAATCGAGCGAGTGAAGCGAATGGATGCAGAAGTGAGCGGAGGCGAGAATTGATGTTTGATTGTGAACAATTCATCGCAGAGAGTGCCGCTTCGATGAAGGAGCAGATTGACGATATTGCAATTATTGCTTGTAGTGGTGGAGTCGATTCATCAGTTGCAGCAGTCATCGCTAACGAAGCAGTTGGAGACAAACTTCACTGCGTCTATGTGGACACGGGTTTGATGCGCAAAAACGAAACTCAAGAGATTCAAGAAATGCTTGGTGAACTCGGACTAAATCTCACAACAGTATTTGCTGAAGACCGCTATTTCGAGGCGCTCAAAGATGTTACTGATCCTGAAGCAAAGCGCAAGGTAATCGGAGAGTTATTCATTCGAATATTCGAGGAAGAACAAGTAAAGGTCGGTGCCAAGTTTCTGATACAGGGCACGATTGCACCCGATTGGATTGAATCTGGTGGCGGCGTTCGTGATACCATCAAGAGTCACCACAATGTTGGGGGATTGCCTGAGGATATGACGCTTGAAGTCATTGAACCACTTCGTGATCTCTACAAGGATGAGGTTAGAGACTTAGCCCGTGTTCAAAAAATCCGGGTAGCAGACCGCCAACCATTCCCCGGACCAGGACTCGCACTCAGATGTCTTGGCCCCCTAACACTTGAGAGAGTCCATGTCGTTCGTGAAGCATGTGCAATTGTCGAAGAGGAATTTGAAGCGGCTGCTGAAGCCGGTAAAATGGAACTTCCATGGCAATACTTCGCGGCACTTCTACCGGTTAGAAGTGTAGGAGTTCATGGCGATGTACGTGCATACGGCGAGACGATTGTTGTACGAGCAGTTCAGTCAATGGATGGCATGAGTGCACGCTATTCCGAGATTCCACATGATGTACTGGCAAAGATTAGCACCCGGATTACCAATACGCTAAAGGGTGCAGTAAACAGGGTCGTCTACGACATCACTCACAAGCCACCGGGTACCATCGAGTGGGAGTGAATCGCACCTCACCCGATGGACATCGTCATATAGGGAAGGTGATTCGGCGAAGTTGCCGATTTAGCTTAGCTGGTGGAGCGTGGGACTGTTAATCCCAAGGTCGAGGGTTCGAACCCCTCAATCGGCGTAAATTTCACTTCACTGTATCAATGAGTCTTGGCTCGTGTTTTGGTTGTACTGAACCGAACTTAAACGCCTCATACATCATCGGTAATTGGCTGGTATCAGCACCAGATGGAATATTGAGAACTGCAATACATTCACCTTCCTCGACATATGAGCCAACAGGGAATGTGATTTCAAGGCCAATACCATGGTCGAGTTTCTCTTCTTGACCAGTTCTCCCAGCACCTAATCTACACATGTATTCGCCGATTAGCAATGCGTCGATATCGGTGATATATCCGGATTCTTTTGAATGGATTTTTATTTCTTGTTCTGCCTTTGGTAGTACGGACCATGGATCGGCAATCAACATGTTAGCCACCATTTCATCCACCCCTTGTCTCACACACATATCTCGGAATTCACCCAAAGCAGTTCCATCTTTGATATGAGGTCGAATATCATAGCCAAGTGCATCTGCTTGCATGTAAACTAATTCCATTGTATCATCAGGCCCATGGCCCTGGAGACATTGAATACATTCGAATATCTCATGAGCATTACCAACATAACGCCCTATTGGATGGTCCATTCTGGTAATCTGAGCACATACATCGATGCTGAGAGACTTACCCGCTTTGACCATTGATTCTGCTAACTCTCGAGCATCTTTCTCAGTCTTCATGAAAGCAGCACGGCCACATTTGACATCGAGCACTAATTTTTCAAGTCCCTCTGCGGCCTTCTTGGAAATGATTGAACTTGTAATCAATCCAATTTGCGGCACGGTTCCAGTGATGTCACGTGTAGCATAAAGTGCTGAATCAGCGGGTGCGATTTCATCGGTCTGTCTTGAAATAAAGCAATGAGATGCTTCCATTTCCTCCAGAGTTAATCCGGTATTGAAACCAGGTATTGATTCGAGTTTGTCGATGGTTCCTCCTGTATGTGCAAGGCCCCTACCAGCAAGCATTGGAACAGTAGCACCTGCGGCCGCTAAAGCGGGTGCAAGAACGATACTCATCTTGTCGCCTACACCGCCGGTGGAATGCTTGTCTACCCTGCCTTTTTCTTGCTTGAAAGATGCGCCAGAATATAGCATGGCTTCAGTTAGCAATGCCGTTTCATTTTCGCTAAGTCCATTGATAGTGCAAGCCATTGCAAAGGCGCCTAATTGTGCGGGATGAGCGGAGTTAATCTCATTACAAATGAGGTTAAAATCCGATTGAGTCAACTCTTTTCCATCCCGCTTTCGTGCAAGGATGTCTGGAAAATCAACCATTGAATTACCTCAGGAAATAAGACCAATTTCCAGCAGTCGCTGGTGAAGATATTCCGCGGCGGTAATAGGTTCGTAGAGTGCCTTACCACCGGTCATCTCAATGAACTCAGGTCTTGGTGTCAGATCAATTTCATCACGAGGATGAACGAACATAGGCATGGAATAGCGGTCACTAAGTGCATCTGGTGGATTGATTACACGGTGAGTTGTTGATTTGAATAAGCCATTCGTGAGGTTTTGCAACATGTCTCCACTATCTACAATGATGTGGTGATGATTGCCTTCGACGTCAATCCAACTACCATCGTGATCCATCACTTGCAAGCCATCTGCGGTCGAACCTACAAGGAGAGTAATGAGATTGATATCCTCATGTTGTGCGCTTCTTACTGCACCTTCAGGGGCGTTTTCACTCAATGGTGGATAGTGGATTACTCTGAGGATGGTATTACCGTCATCCGCCATATCTGGCAACCATGATTCTTCTTTTCCGAGGTAGAGGCTAGCAGCAGCTAGTAGTTCACTACTCATTGCCTCCATTGCAACATATAAGCCATCGATTGATTCTTCAAATCCTTCGATTTCTGCAGGCCAAACATTGGCTAGGAATCCGGGGGTATCAGTTGTGCGACCAGTCTGCCAGAATTCCTTGAGGTCAGGAGCAGGGTTGTCTTTTGCATGTTCAACACCATAGGGTGTATAGCCACGTTGTCTACCGATTTCCTTGCCCTCATATGCATTCTTTGTCGATTGTTCAAGGTGGAAAAATCGTTCAGCCATCGTATAGGAGTGGGAAATGAAATCCAGAGGAATCCCATGTCCAGTCAGAGCAAAGAATCCAATGTCTTGCAAGGCAGCACCCATTTTTTCTACGAACTGAGAACGCTTTTCGCCTCCAGCGCGCCAATCGGAGAGGTCACAGATTTCGAGGGTTCTACTCATTTCAATCACGAAGTTTTGCAATCAATCTTAGGAGTTCAAGGTATAGCCAAACCAAGGTGATAACAAGTCCCCAAGCGCCGTACCATTCCATATTTTTTGGTGCGCCATTTTGGACGCCGTACTCGATAGAACCAAAATTAATGATCAAGAATAATGCTGCTATACAAACTACAAATAAACTGAAACCAATTCCAATATTGCCTGAATTGTGAATAAATGGCATCCGAATCCCGAAGAAAAACATAACCATATTCACTAGATATATCACCATAATTGCACTGGCTATGGATGTTACTGCAAGGACAAATTTCTTGGTTGGCTTAATGATTCTAAATCGGTAAAGTGTTAGCATTACGATGAAGACAGCAACTGTTGCTAGGAGGGCTTGTAGAATCACTCCTTCGGTTCCTCCATACCAATGTTCCTCGGTCATATAGGACGCTGAACCGACAACTAATCCCTGAAGCAGCGAGTAAATCGCTATCAAAACCTGAGGTTCACTTGGCCTTGTGAAGCCGATTACTAATGCGAGTACGAACCCTCCGAGGCTTCCTCCAATCAAGAAGGTCAGCGCAGCAGCGGGGCTTTTCATCGAAATCGAATATGCTGCCACACTAGTGAGGAAAACAATCCCAAGGAGGATGAGCGTTTTCTGAATAGTTCCATCGAGAGTCATTCTCTCTGTTCCTGTAGATGGCGCGAAATACTTCTTATTCAGCGCTGGGTTTCCTCGGTTGAATGCCATAGTTACCACTTACTCC
>JASLKC010000049.1 GCA_030747785.1 Candidatus Poseidoniaceae archaeon
CTTGAGGAGAATGAATACATCAAATCTGGAACCACATATCAGTGGTCGGAAAATGGTTTGAACACAAGCGATGTCGTTGCAGTTCAAACGTTATTGGATTCGATTTCAGACACCAGATTTTCCATGAGCATCAGTGGTGGAATTCTTGACAGCAGTACCAACATCGGTGAAGGTCACCCAACAGCACTCGGAGATGGAATGCTAGATTTCATGCCGGAGACTGCTAGAGATTGGGTTTGGGCACCACTCGGAATTTCTGTCACAATCCAATTCTTGCTTCTTGGTGTAATGGCTGGAGCCCTTCTAGGCGGTTCACAGGGATTATCCCGCTCGATGTTTGGACAGATGGTACCTGAAACAAGATCTGCGGAGTTCTTCGGATTCTTCGGATTCTTCGGTAAAGTCGCAGCCCTAATCGGGCCACTTCTCTACTCCGTGATGACAGTAACATTCGATTCTAGAGTCGGAATCTTCTCAATCTCATTGCTGATTATCGCAGGAGCCATTCTGCTGAGAAAGGTAGACGTCGAAGATGGAATCGCAGTTGCGAATGCAGAGGATGAGCGTAACCGCGCGGCTTCTGTGGAGTGAAAACCTCTTAGCCGAAGGCTAAGGGGGTCGAACTAATGAATCCGTACTGGGTCATGATGGGGTTAATCCTCATCCTAACTCCAATCATCTGCTGGGTGTTCACACTTGGCCGAACGGAGACTCGGACTCCATTCAACCGAATGGCAAGTGTCATTCACGAGAAACGATATTATCTCCACGCGATGGGATATATCGTGATTATCAAATGGAAAGCGGTTACTGACAGCTTAAATGAACCGATTAAAAGTTCCACAGGCAACTGGACCAAATGGATTTATTCGTTTGAGGGAGATGCAACATTGTGGATTCAACAAACATTTGAGAATGTATGGTTAACCGAATTTTTAAACTTCCATTACCTCTTCATTTACCTCTTCTTAATTTACATCACAACGGTATACTACGCCTATGTTGGTGAAAGGGATTTGACCGACAAAGTCGCACTGAATTATCTGTTGATTTATGCATTAGCAGTCCCATACTACCTATTCTACAATGTCGAAGTTACAAGTTCATGGATTCCTGGGATGGATGCATTGCTGTACCACGATGGTTGGTATACTGTATTCTATGCCACTCATGACCCTCTCGACAATGCGGTACCTTCTCTACATGTAGCAATTCCATTTGGAATAATATTGTTGAATTGGTTGCATTGCAAAGAAAAGGGTATTGAAATGCGGAAATGGGTCCATTGGCCATACCACATGTTTGTTGTTGTGAACACAGTATTATTCATTTTTACAATTGCATATTTGGGAATTCATTGGCTTGTAGACATTCCTCTTGGAATGTTGATCGGTGGAATTGGTGCCTTATTCATCCACCATCTTCAACCTAGATTACGAAATGACCACGGGCCCATGTTCAAAGGCGTAACTAAAGCCAAGGTGGTCAACCATACTTTCTGGGAAGGCGCAGCAACACTGGTTATGCTTTTCCTAATTCTATCAAGCGTCTCATACCAAGAAGAAATGGTTGATGAGCGTGTCTCATTCCGCCTTGGTGGCGGAGATAGTACCTTTGAGATACTTGACCGCATTGAATATGGAGAGAGTATCGAAACTACGATTTTCAATCTAGATTCGACAAATGAACTTGAATTTGTGGTGATTTGGGTAGACGCTTCAGTTTCAGCAATGAATGAAGGTCAAATCGATTGGGAAGTAGTATCACAATTATCTGAAGTCCATACTGTAGCGCCTGGTGAATCGATAGTAGTAACTACTGATGAGCCAAAGCTCTACCATCTAATAATAATGCATAATTCAGCCGAAAATGTTGACGATGTTATCGAAGTAAGAGTTCTCAATGATTACGGTGATGATGTGATGTGGCAGGCTATTGCCCTCTCATTACCCTCATTATGGATGACAGGTTTCGTAATTCACCGATTAAAGCGCCTGAAGGTTGCCGGTAGATCCTTCATTGATTCCACACCTTCACACCTCTGGGAGGAGGAGTGATGAGCGAACAGCCTCTGATTAGTCCTGAATTAAAGGGTCTATTCAATGGAATTTCATCGCATATTAGAAGCCGCATCAAATTACTGCTAGCACTATTCATTGTAGGATTGGTTATTGGCTTCAATGCCTCTAAAGAATTAGTGCAATTTCTTCTAGAAAGTGGTCTTGTACCTGATGATGTAGACATAATTATACTCACACCAGTTGAATTCATGATGCTGCAAGTTAAGGCTGGCGCATGGCTGGGTTCGTCACTAGCAATCGGGGTACTAATCGTTGAAATGGCATGGCGAAGCGAAATAGCGCGGAAGGTGCCAAAGCCCGGAATAACCGTAGCATTAAGTGCAACAATGGTGATAATTCTCGCATTAGCAGGGCTTTGGTATTCATGGGAACTACTCACTCCAATGCTACTCGATTACCTTGCGAGTGATGCCAATACTGCAGGCCTTTCCACCCAGTGGAGATTATCTTCTTTCATTGGATTTATTCTCAACCTCTGTGTTGCTAGCGCCATAGGGTTTCAAGCACCTTTAGTAACTACTCTCGCACTGCGTTCAGGTGCAATTAGCAGAGGTATGCTACTCGCTTATCGGCGACACATTTGGTTCACCACATTTGTGCTCTCAGCAGCATTTAGCCCGCCAGATCCACTTTCATTATTCCTAGTCGCAATTCCAATCATCGTATTATTCGAGGCCGCCATCATTTGGGATGGTATCACGGGTGGAAGTACGGATGCAGATGATTGAGGGGTACGGACATTCTCCCCGGACTTGGCCGGTTCTCAGTACCGTGTGAATCACCGCCAACGGTCACAGGCATTCCCTGTGTCATCATTGCATATCGCACGCTATCTAGATGTGAATTGTGAAATGCTTCGATACAATCGATGCGCAAAACTTTGAGATGTGGAATAAGAATATCCAATGCTATTCCATAATATCCTGCATGGGCGAGGCTGGTTATTCCTCCACAAGAATGAACCATTTCTACCGCCTCAGAAACCGAAGGAAGAGGATGTGACCTGAAAGCTGGTCCATCATCTCCAATCCATTCATCGAAGGCCTGATTCATATTTTCGACAATTCCGTGATCAACCATCGCTCTAGCGAGGTGGGGACGACCCACTGACCCTTCGGCGTGTGATTGTACTTCGTCGAATTCAATATCATGGCCTAATTCTGATAGCGCTTCTAGCATCCTTTTCATCCGTGGAACCCTCGCATCTTTGAGTGATTTAAGCCATGTAGAAAATTTCTCATTTGCACCATTTGGAAAATAAGCCAACAAATGCCAGGAAGTGGGATTATGCGTTGTTGATACCATCTCAACACTACAAGAAATTTCCACGCCAGCAACAAAACGTATGCCAAGGCTATCACAAGCAGAAGATGCCTCATCCCATCCTTCTATTGTATCATGGTCGGTTAATGCCCACACTTTGACACCATTAGCATGTGCTCTTGTAGCCATCTCGGTTGGAGACCACATGCCATCACTATGATGTGAATGAGAATGCAGGTCAACTGCTTCGGTCCACATCAAAACCCACTCAAAAATCTGGAAGTTCGGGTAAATCTAGAGGGGGGAGAACTGTAACCTCCTCGGCGAGTAATTCATCGATATCTGGCATTGTGGGAACCGGATCAAAGGAAGGAAGTTCTGGGAGTTCTAGCGGTTCAACGAGTGGTAATGGTACAGATTTCAATCCCTCTGATGTAAAGTCCGTACGCTCAACATTCACTGTGCGGTCATCGGTATCTTCAATGTTAACCAATGTGTGTTCAACCTTATTGTGAGCGACCGCTGCTGCTGATGCAGCACCAATATCACCCGATGAAAGAGTGTCGATTGCTGTTGCAACCGCGCCGACTTGTTGTGATTCCATTTCGCCGACAATTGAAGCGATTACTGCTGCCGTATTAGGATTAACAAAGTCCTCAGGATTATCGAGTGAGACCATTATTGGAAGATCTTGTAATGCCTCGTATTGTTCGGCAGATGATGTAGTTTCATGAACGGTTAACACGTCATGGTCTCGCCTTCCCCACCAGCCAAGTCCAAACATTGCTGGAGCAAGTATGACCATTACAGTTTCTTCAATTCCCCAACCTCGTGGTGTAACATAAGGTAAAACCCAAGAAAACAATGTACCTACTGAAAAGATGATTCCGAGGCCATTCGCAAAGAATGCGATGTGCGGGTGGCGCGGGTCCATGATGTTGAACCAACGAGGCACACTCAAGAATGTTGGCTCTCAGCGGCCGTAACGGTATTTGCCATCAACATGGCAATTGTCATTGGTCCAACCCCCCCCGGAACGGGAGAAAGAAGCGATGCTACATCGCCGACAGAAGGATCTACATCTCCAACCAATCTCCAACCTCGCTCACGACTTGAGTCATCAACACGGTTGATTCCAACATCGATTACTATCGCACCTGGTTTGACCCAATCTGCCTTCACCATTTCTGGACGACCCACAGCAGCAATAATGACATCCGCAGCCAAACATTCTGCTCGTGCATCTGCGGTTCTGGAATGAACAATAGTAACGGTAGCATCTGCACCTTTAGCCGCTAATAGTAATGCTTGAGGCATCCCTACAATTCTTGAGCGTCCAATGACAACTGCTTTCTTACCAGTGAGGTCGACCCCGGACCAATCGAGCATTTGCATGACGCCAGAGGGTGTACATGGTAACAGCCCATCAAGCCGCCCTTGGACAAGGCGTCCAAGGTTGATTGGATGAAATCCATCTACATCTTTGGCCGGTTCAATGAGATCGGTCAACGACTCTTCATCCATATGAGGGGGAAGTGGTGATTGAATCAGAATACCGTGGACAGTGGAATCAGAATTCAATTTCATTATTGTGGAACGGAGACTATCTTCAGTAGTATCGGATTCCAAGGCGATGTGAGTAGATTGAATCCCAAGGCGTTCGCATGCACGGACCTTGTTGTTGACATATACATGTGAAGCAGGGTCTTTACCGACAATAACCACAGCAAGATGTGGTTTTACCGAACACGCTGAAACACGCACAAGCAACTCTTCTTCGAGTGCTGCCGCGCAAGCCTTGCCGTCGAGGCGGGTGGCTGCCATCGTTCTGGCGAATCGAAACTCCGACATAAGCATACAGGGCAATTATATGCCAACTCTAGATAGAAAATGGCGTACTGCGACCTGTGTGTGTGGAGCCAACGGAGGGACTCGAACCCCCGACCGTCGGATTACAAATCCGAAGCACTACCAGCTATGCTACGTTGGCGCAGACGAATCCAACCACAAGGGGCTGAAGAATGCGTCGGTAGAACAATATCCAACGCCACGATGGGCTTGGTCATGGCTGGAGAGCAAATCTTCAACGCTGCTGCTTCAGCAAAGCAGGGCTCTGACACCATCTTTGGGTGGTGGGCCAGATACCAAAATGCAAAGGCCTCCGGTAAGGATGCAGTCAATGGAACCATTGGAGCACTTCTCGAAGATGATGGTTCTCTAGCGATTAACAAAGTAGTCGATGCAGCAGTACGTGCGGCTCCAGAATTGGAAATCTCTGCATATGCTCCACTACCCGGACTTCCAGCCTTTCTCGATTTATCCAAAACTCTCGCACTAGGTGAATGTAGAGGGCCATTAGAAGAGGCGGGTTTTCACTTTGCTTCTACTGCTACACCGGGTGGATCCGGTGCGCTTTACTTAGCGGCAAATAATTTGTTAGAACGTGGCCAAACTGTCATGTTACGAGATAGGCACTGGGGCCCATACAAAGGATTCCTAGTCAACAATGGCCTCTCTTTCCGTACTTGGCCCCTACTATCGTCACAAACTAATACAGAGCATCCATACTTCGCAAGAAGTGAATTTGAAGGCGTTCTCGGTGAACTTTGTAAGGAACAGGATAAGGTGATGGTTTGGCTTAATGACCCTGCTCACAACCCTACAGGACTCTCAATGACTACAAATGGTCGAGCAGCGCTTTTCGATTCATTTGTCAGCAGTGCATTACGAAACGAGAATGTTGGACATACACTACTCATCGATGCAGCATATGCTCTATACGCCGACGAGCCTCATGGCTGGGCTGATACAATTCTAGATGCGGTAGAAGATGGTGCGCCATGGCCATCTAATCTGGTAGTTTGCATCTCGGTTTCACTTTCAAAATCACATACTATCTATGGCCTGCGAACCGGGGCATTGGTTTCCATTCATCCCGAACAGGAAATCACTGATAGGATAAATACCGTGATGGCTGTTACTGGTAGACAGACTTGGTCCGCCGCACCCCGGATTGCACAGTATTGTGTCTCGGAAATGCATTCAACCGAAGAAGGAGGCGCTGCTTGGGAAGAAGAGCGAGACCGATTGAGAACTTTACTTGTTGAAAGGCGTGCTGCGCTGAAAACAGCATGTAGCGCAAAGGGTATCCCACTGAATCCGACCATGGATGGATTCTTCGCTTGGCTTGAATCAGATGATCCAGTCGCATTAGCCGAGGCTTGCGCAGAGAAAGAAGTATACCTGGTGCCACTTGATGGTGGTGTGCGGATAGGCTTGTGCGCATTAGCGCTCTCGGATGTAGAGAAGGTAGTTGATGCACTCTCATACGCATTGAGTTGATTGCCATGAAGAATAAGCGTGAGAATTTCCTGATTTCCGGGATGTTCCTCATCGTGTTAGGAGCTGTTTTTTCACTTGGATTAGATATTATGATGGGGTCGATAATGGGCCTGAGTGGAATCATTTGCTTCTTATTGGGGATGTCGATTAGCAGTGAGTTAGAAATGAGCCCTGAAGCAATTGCAGGCTGGCAGCCATCTATGGAACAATTACCAGATGCTGGACGTTTTATGTTTCGAGTAGATGTTACCCTTGATGACCCAATTAAATCCTCCATACTCTGCGGACCATGCGGCCATATCGAATTAGTAGATGGTGGAAAACCATCCGAATACGACTGTGTGAAATGTGGCCGCCGCCTTTGGGATGCGCCTGAAGAAGAGTGAGGTTTCTCACTCTCTATGTCGTCGGGTTGAAGACCTCATCATGATTCCACATAATCATGGGCGACCTGTCCAACCCCGAACGACGCATGCTCATGGCCCTCCAAGGCCGTGAGGGAGCGTGGACTCTTGAACAGGTTCTTGCTGCTTGTGAGTGGGAAGATCAAGCAGTTGCGGTTGGAGCAGGCCACGGTCTTTCAAATCGAGGCTTTGTTAAAATCAAAGAGAGCATTACCAATGCTATCAAACTCGGAATAGAAGGCGAGAAAGCGGTGGAAAATGGATTGCTTGAAGCACGCCTCTGGAGTTGGATTCAAGATAATGATTCACCTTCGATGAAGGAGTTGTCAGATGCGTTTGAACGCCATGAGGCAGGGCCTGGTGTGGGTCTGCTAAAGAAACTCGGCGTGTCATTAGAGGGAGGAGTATTCACTTGTGAAGACCCGCAAGTAGTTCAGAAAGAAATTGATTCCCGCACTGCATTCCTAAATTCACCTAGCCCTGATGACCCATTATATTCACATTTCAAGGGCCGAAGAAATCTAATCGAGGATGTTGGAACGATTACGCGCACATGGTCGATTACAACCTCGGGTTCCATCATTTCACAAGATGAACTCAAAGAAGTGGTGAAAATTGCTGAAATTACTCCAGAACTTCTCCAAGGGGATGAATGGCGAGATGCTGAGTTCCGCCCATATGATGTCAGCCTCGCTGCAACTATGCCACGTAGTGGTAGAAGTCATCCAATGCAAGCACTAATCGAGAGAATTCGCTCGATTTTCTTAGAAATGGGTTTTTCCGAAATCGTCGAGGATTATGTTCAGACTGCTGGTTGGAATATGGATGCGCTTTTCATCCCGCAGGACCATCCAGCCAGAGAGATGCAGGACACTTTCTATCTCGACAATCCCAATAGTATCGAACTCGACCCCAGTTTGCTTCAACAGTGGAAGGATATTCACGAACATGGCGGAGATACTGAATCAACAGGATGGGGTGGGCAATATGATCCAGCAATCAGTCAGAAAGGCCTACTTCGCACCCATACGACTGTCAATACCATTCAATATCTCGCTGAAAATCCAACGGAGGCGTGCCGTGTTTTCGCAATCGACCGTGTATTCCGTAAGGAAAGCATAGACCGTACACACCTTCCTGAATTCCACCAGATCGAGGGTATCATTATGGAACCAGGTGCAAACCTTGGCATGTTGGTTACCACTCTGAAAACCTTCTATGAGAAAATGGGTTATCCAGAGGTAAGAGTACGTCCTGCATACTTCCCATATACTGAGCCTAGTCTTGAGGTCGAGGTGAAATGGCGAGGTAAGTGGCTCGAACTTGGTGGTGCTGGAATTTTCCGCCCCGAAGTCACTGAACCTCTGGGAATCAAAGACCCTGTCTGCGCATGGGGCATGGGACTTGAGAGATTAGCAATGCTTGTTCTCGGACTCGATGATATTCGTCAACTCTACATTTCAGATTTGGAATGGTTACGTAATCAGCCAATATTGTGAAATATATTCCTGAAAATAAATAGAGAGTGCTTTATCATAAGTCTCTCTTGGCTATGAATATGAGAAGAACTCGTGTGGTTACAACCATCGGACCTTCATCTTGGGACCTCGACAAACTAGAGGCACTTCTCGATGCAGGCGCCAATGTATTCCGCCTCAATTATTCTCATGGCGGACCAGAGGACAAGACTGAGTTATACCAACGGATTCGCAGCCTAGAAACTAAATCCCGCCCTACCTGTATACTCGCAGATCTCCCCGGTCCAAAATTAAGATTAGGAAACTTCGATGGTGTGAAATTACTCAAGAGTGGTGACTCAATCAGGTTGTTATGTGGTCAAACTCACCATGAAGGAAAGGAATTACCTGTCGAATATGGTGGACTCTCTGCAGAATTATCAGTTGGTGATTCCATTCTTCTCGCTGACGGCTTAATCAGACTAACTATTACCGCAATAGACGGTGTTCCAGATTCCAATATCGATTGCCTGATTGAGGATGGCGGTCCAGTGACAAGTCGCAAAGGCATCAATATCCCAGGCACTGTGCTCGAGTTACCTGCTATCGGACCAAAAGATGAGGCCGCTCTAGCACACGCGATAGCAAATGACGCAGATTGGATTGCAGTATCTTATGTCCGTAATGCCGAAGATATCAGGCCGGCGAGAAATGCGATAAAGGCAGCAGGTAAACACACACCAATTATCGCAAAAATAGAACACCCTTCAGCACTTAGAAACCTCCATTCAATCTTAGATGCTGCAGATGCTGTAATGGTTGCAAGAGGCGACCTTGGTGTCGAAATACCTCTGGAGGAAGTTCCACTAGCACAGCAACAGATCATCGATGCAGGACTAATGCGTGGAATGGTAGTAATTGTCGCCACGCAAATGTTGGAATCTATGACTCTTAATCCAAGGCCGACAAGAGCTGAAGTTTCAGATGTTTCAACTGCGATTAGGCATGGTGGAACCGCAATCATGCTCAGTGGGGAAACCGCAAACGGTAATCATCCAATATTAGCGGTGGAAACGATGGTGAGAATCGCCAATTCAACCGAAAAAGGACTTCTATCTTCAGGGGTAAAACCCGGTGCATTGTCAAAATTCAAATCGACAAGAGCAGTTGCACATGCTGGAGTTGAATTAGCGCGTCTTTCTGATGCAAAACACATTCTGGTCGCAACAGAACACGGAAACGCCCCGCGTTTGGTTGCAGGATACCGTCCGGACTGTGCTGTTACCGCAGTGACAAATCGGCTTAGAGCAGCACGAAGAATGTGCTTAATTCCCGGTGTTGCTAGCGTAATAGCGAACGAACATGAACGTGGGTCAGATACTATGCTAGAAGCCATTTCTACTATGCGAGATAATGGTTCTGCAAAGGTTGGCGACCGAATAGTGGCAATCTCTGGTTCACCTCAGGCTATGAGCGGTGCAACAAGCACAATTAGGCTGTATCGTATCGAATCTGACGGCTCAATATCGGGTACTGAGTGAATCCCGCCCTACGGGCGGAATGATGACAACCTTCAACAATGGAAGCGGTTGCTACGGGAGTTATGGGTTTCAAGCCACTCAACACATCGATGGTCGTCTCCGGACTGCTAATGCTAATTCTGAACTTGGCAGTTCTTGGTCCAATGGCGACCAGTGCTGTTCCGGACGCAGTTGCAGAAGCTGTCGCTACAAAGCCGAAAGATGACATTTGTAATGACCAGAATTGTTTCGACATTAATTCCGATTGGGAATACTCAACCTCGGAGAGAAATTTCTACGGTTGGTCGATTACAAATCTAGATGATGTCGAACTTAATGGCGCAGATCCTCAATATGAGAAAATTGGGCCAGTGACATATGATGTATCTCTAGAAAGAGAATACACTAGTTATGATGATGATGATGGAACCATTACATATCGCCAATTCACTATCTATGAGTGCTCTGAAACCACTGAGGTAGCGTGTGATACTGAGATTACCAATCTAAACATCGCATTCACACCACAGATCGTCGGTGCTACAGGAACTGCTGTTAATGCAATAATGGACATTACCAAGGTAGGATTTGCCTCTGGAGTAATGGCAGTTCACCTCGACAAGGTGTCAGCATCATATGCTACCAGTGCTTACTTCCAAGAATTCCTATCAACAATGTGGCAATTCTGTGAAATGAATGACGGCCTAAATGGAAAGGCTTGCCTAATGGGCAATGTATTCGATTTATTTGACCCGGTGTTTGGTGAAAATTTCATCGGCCCAGAGAGTAATTTGAGTTACCTCGAGTCCGGAGGTTCTAACCCAACATGGGAAGGAACAAACAGCGAGAACGACTCTAAAGTTTGGAAAGAAAATATCGATTGGATGAACGGCCAAGTAGTGGCAGATGATCCAGGAACTGATGAAAATGAAAGTCGAATTTACCTTGGAATTGACCTAAGTTATGCGTTTGAGGATGCCATTGGCCCTAATGGAGAAGACCTTGCACTTCTCAATGGCTTAGGCCCATTGGTCTATGCTGCACTGGGAGAACCTGATAGTTATGAGACCATTATGGCAGACCCTGCTAACTCCGTAACAATGCAGAGAGCGATTCTATGGGATTTCGCTCACCCAGATGACATCAACATTACAATCGCACGTGATTGGACATTCTTCGGAGGCATAGGAAACTTAGTCACCGACTATGGAGGCCTAGATGAAACTTGGATGCTCGACACTACTGGAGAATCAGTAAATGCGAGTCAGAGAATCTCTAACCTCTTTGGACTTGATATCGCCAATGATGTCGCCATGAATTTACTATTCGAAGGAAATGGTGGAGACGAGCCTATGGGAATCCTTGCAACCAGTGCATCCGGTACAGGATTCGGTCTTTCAGCATTCGATGAGATGACGCCAAATGAAGCAAAGGAGTACTACGGACTTAGCAATGACCAATATTGGCCAATCGCTAACTGGACAAGTGGATGGCTTGGTAATGAATTAAGTCTGCCTTTGATTCTACTCGGTGGTGAAGGATACATTACAGCATCCGAATTCGTCAATACATCCTTTGGTGCTGAAGACCCAGTAAATGGTGGCTATCTCGAATATAGCCTAAACCTCGGAGGACTGTTTGGAACATCACTCATGGGCGGCTCAGCAGGCATGCCAGCAATCGACCTAACTCCAGAACAAAGTGCAAATATTCTGTATGGACCACTTGGCCTAACTACATCAGATGGTGCTGCCCTATTCCTTTATGGAGAGATGAGCGGAATGACCCCGCCAATAAATCTCACCACTATGGAGCCGGGAGCTCCGGTGGAATGGAGTACAGCGCTCGTTGCACAATTGTACGGAGTTGATGAATACGCTGCTACAGCAATGCGCTTACTCCTTATCGAAGGAATGTTCAAAGGATTCATCCCTGATTACCTCGTCGATAGTTTTGGCACTTCTCCATATCTTACAATGCCAATCAATAATTGGCTACTCGGATGGCACGACCCAGTTGTTGCATACCTCGATAGTGGTGACTCCGAAGACATGAGTGTTGGATGGACAAGCCTTGAGTCAAACAAGACCTACTTTGGCTCTGGTGGAATCTCTACTGGAGATGGCACAGAATATACAATCTGTACTGGAGAAGTAGACACGTGCGATAAGGGTGAGATGGTCATGCAAGATGGTAGCACAGAAATGCCATGGCGAGACACCACCAAGAATCAGGCGACCTATGGACTGATTGAAATTGAGAGTATCGCTGGTACATCTGGTGGTTTCATCACTGGAGATGGAGACTTACTCGATCTATCCGGATATGGTGTATCCCCTGTGGATTGCTCGAGCGAAGAAGAACTGAAAGGGATCCCAGTAGACGTTTGTACCGCTGGAATTAACCCACTAGAGAGGCCTATCCAAGCAAAGTTACTCGATACCGATACACTACTTGATGCTACACCTGGAGCATTGCCAGTTTACTTCGGTAGCGATGTAACCATCAAGGTTGAACCTGTAAGTGGTGCAATCATTGCAGGTGGTTCAGAATCTCTATTCTACCTAGATACTAGGCCACCTACAGAACAACAGACTCCTCCAACTATGGATGACATGCAAGAAGTATTCATGATAGTAACCAATGCAGAAATTGGCGATTCCGATGCTGACGCACTAGAGAGCAAGATTGTCACCAATCAGGACAGTATGGGATACTGGACAAACTTCGACCATTGGATTGACTTTGTCACCATCATCTTCTATGTTCTCGGATTAGTAGCGCTACTTGGTGGTGCTGCAATGATTTTCAAGGGTGATGGCGAAGGTGGAGTAGGTGAAACTGTCAAGTGGAACTCTGCACCTGACCCAGCAATTGACCTAGCCGCTGCAGCAGTTGCAGAGGATTTGGATCTGGAAAGTCCGGTTCAAGAAGCGCCAGCGATGGATGCTCCTA
>JASLKC010000050.1 GCA_030747785.1 Candidatus Poseidoniaceae archaeon
GTTTCCGACTTGTCGGTCTTGAAGGCTTTTCCAATTCCTTCACTAATCGTGCTACGCATACTCCAGAGTGTGTATACGCCACCTACGACCATTGCACCTACGCCAACATACCTGATTTGTTCACTCCATAAGATCTTGAAATCATCAACCATGTCTCCTGTACCTGGCCAGCCGTTGATCAACCCGTAAATGGGGACCAAAATCGCGAATCCAATAATACCACCAAGGAAGATGTAAGAAGCAATTCGCAATCCTACAATATATCCTACTGAGAGTAATGCAAGAGAAAGTTCTCCACCTGCATATAGCCTAGTTCCAAATGCTTCTACAGCACCTTCAACATGGCCATGAGTGATTTTGAAGGCCTTGACCATCCATCCATAAGTCGCACCGATAAGAAGAGCATAAACGATTGCGATTAAGCCAGAACCACCTTGCTCCCCAGCCACGAGAACCTCCCTGCATGCTACACCTTCAGGATATGGTAATGCCTCTTCAACGATGAATAATCTCCTAAGAGCAATTGTAAACATCGTTCCAAGTAAACCACCAAGAATGGCGATAATCATTGTATCAAACCAGTTAATCTCGGTCCAAATCCCAATGACCAATAATGCTGGAACTGTGAAAATTACTCCAGCAGCAAGACTCTCTCCAGCGCTTGCCATAGTTTGGACCGAATTGTTTTCTAGAATCGTTGCTTTTTCATAACCCATCATTCCGAAGGATTGTAGGATCAGCATGCTCATTACCGCTGCAGGTATTGATGCTGAAACTGTCATTCCGACATATAGGCCAAGATATGCATTGGCAGCGGTCATTACCGCACCGAGAACAATTCCGATGAGAATTGCCCTTACGGTTAATTCTGCGACATCTCTGTCAGCAGAAATCCAAGGCTCACCGGTGGATGCCATGTACGTGGGAGTTGTATCAGGCTTGTGAATTCATCGGAGTCACGACGAGGAATACCCACCCGGATGATAATAAGCATGAGTGATACCCCAAACCAAGAGCGTATGCTCTATGAGGTTCTTTTATGTCAAGAGATGAGTGGCATGTTCGAGAAATTGAAGATGTTCTCATGGAATTGGACACACCTCTTGGAGGACTCACTTCAGTAAATGCAAAGTCAAGGCTAGAGGAGTATGGGCCAAATAGGTTGAGTGAACCACCTAAGGTGTCTGCGTTCTTGCGTTTTCTCTCACAATTCCACGATCCGCTAAATTATCTTCTAATCGGCGCAGCTTTAGTAGCTCTAGCAATCCATCCCAATGAACCAGGGGATGCGATTTTCATCTTTATTGTTCTATCAGCAAATGCATTCTTCGGATACTGGCAAGAGAATCAAGCAGAGCAGGCAATGGGTGCCTTGAAGAAAATGGCTGTATCACAATGCGTAGTTTGTCGTGATGGATTGGAAATGGAAATCCCTACTTCAGATTTGGTCCCAGGAGATATCGTCAAATTGGAAGAAGGACTGAAAGTTCCTGCCGATATCCGCGTTACTGAATCGTGGCAATGTAAAGTAGATGAATCCGCATTAACAGGTGAATCAATGCCTACAAAGGTCACTTGTGATGCGCTATCTAGTGAGACTTTACTCGCTGATATGTCGAATATGCTATTCATGGGTACTACAATAGCAACAGGTCGCTCTGTCGGAATTGTAACTTCAACTGGAATGGGTACAGAGTTGGGCAGAATTGCCAGTGATATTGCAGGCGCTTCTTCCCCAAAGACGCCCCTGGAACTGAAGTTAGAATCCCTAGGTAAATTCCTTGGATTCATCGCCCTAATTGTTGCAGTACTATTGGTATCGATTGAATTGGTTCTCAATATTGGCACTGGTGTTGACATGTGGGAAGTTGCGGTTGACCAATTCATTATCGCCATCGCTATTTTCGTTGCGATTGTACCAGAAGGTTTGCCAATAATTTTGGTTACTACATTGGCAATTGGCATGCGCAATATGGCGCGCCATGGGGCTATTATTCGAAGGATGAAAGCGGTTGAAACTCTTGGATCTACCACTGTAATCTGCACTGACAAGACTGGGACTCTAACCAAAAACCAGATGACTGCAAAGAGACTGATGATGCCAAAGATCGTCTATGATGTCACTGGAGAGGGCTTCACTCCAGAAGGCAATCTCTCATTTGAGGGCAAGGAGTTAGATGAAGATGAAATGGGCGCGATGCAACAAAATCTTGGATTCCGTCTGGCTGCTGCAACATTATCACTTTGTCATAATTCTCAGATTGCACTAACAGATGGACAATGGTCAGCTATTGGTGACCCAACTGATAGTGCATGTGCGGTCCTAGGATACAAGTTCAATGGAAATGTGGCCAAATTCGCACAGCGCCATCAGCGAATACACGAATTCTTCTTTGATACCGAAAGGAAGCGTATGTCTGTAATCCATGATTACGAAGGTGAAAATTGGGTATTCTCCAAAGGTGGTGCAGGTGGGTACAAGAGTCTTGTAAATTGGAAAATTTCCGATGGAGAAATTGTTCCTATTGAGGATGGTGATATTGAGGAAGCGGTAGTTGCGAATCGTGAAATGGCAAGCAAAGCGATGAGAGTGATTGCTCTATGTGCTAGGAAAGTCAAGGATGGTGAGGACTTCACGGATATGACACTCATGGAAAATGACTTCATTTTCCTTGGCATGGTTGGAATAATCGATCCGCCGCGATTCGAAGTGTACGATGCGATTGCACAATGTCAAAAAGCAGGAATTAGTGTAAAAATGATTACTGGTGACCAACAGATTACCGCACAAGCAATCGGAGAAGATCTAAACATAACTAAACCACATATTGAGGCTATTTCTGGGGATAAATTAAGAGATCTTGGCGATGATGCACTTCGTGATATTTCCTTATCAACCGCTATTTTTAGTAGAGTTACACCAGATCAAAAAATGAGAATTGTTACTGCTCTTCAAGATGAAGGTGAAGTTGTTGCAATGACTGGAGATGGAGTAAATGATGCCCCGGCGCTCTCGCGCGCTAATATTGGAATTTCTATGGGTATTTCAGGAACGGATGTTGCCAAAGATGCCTCTGATATGGTATTACAAGACGATAATTTTGCTAATATTGTGCACGCGGTAGAAGAAGGGCGTAAAATCTATGCTAATATTCGCAATTTCGTTAGGTACCAAGTTTCGACCAATGTTGCAGCTGTGGCACTACTGGTTTTGGCAACATTGGTTTTTGATTGGAATCTCCCCCTCACGGCCACACAAATACTGGTGATCAACATCCTCATGGATGGACCTCCAGCAGTGGCCCTTGGCGTAGAAAAGAAGCATAACAATGTGATGGATAGGCCCCCTCGTCCTGTAAATGAATCATTGCCGAATTTAATAGACATCTTACTGATTTTCTACCTCGGTGCAGTAATGGTTACCGGGACCCTACTCGTATACTATCTAGCGGGTGGTTCAGATGTTGATGTAAATGTAAAGGCAATGACCATGTGTTTCTCGGTATTCATCGTGTACCAATTATTCAATGTAATGAATTGTAGAAGTGGCAGGGATAGCGTTTTCAAGCTCGGTATATTCTCAAATAGAGCGATATACCTTGCAATATTCTTCTCCATGAGTTTGCTATTATTCGTGGTTCAATGTGCAGATGTCACCTTACCACTAACCAATTTCGCAATCGGTGAATTGCTATCAACTACCCCTCTGGAATTGAAAGATTGGGGCGTAATTATTGCCGTTGCAAGTACTGTATTCTTTATCGAGGAATTCCGCAAATTGTTGGTTACAAGTGGAATATTTAGTGTGAATGTCGGTCGTAGATGATAGCACAGATTGAAGAATCCGAGGCCCGCCCCCCAAAATGATGGCAGACAACTGGCGGTCGGAACTTTCGATGGCAGGTTCTCACCCCGCCTGGAGAGATAGGTTGCCTATCTCTCTTGGAAGGCACTCTTGGTCGGATGAATTACAGGGTATTGTCACAAATATTACCAATGGAGTCTCGCTTACGATGGAAGAAGGGATTCTTCTCTTTGAACATCAGGATATTGATGAATTATTCGAACTCGCTAAACTGGTAAAGGAATCAAGATTTGACGAACAGGCATTCTTCAATATTAACGTTCACATTAATCAAACAAATATATGCACCTTAGCATGCAAATTCTGTGCATTTAGGCGTGGACGCAAGGCTGATGATGCATATGCATTATCCGTTGACGCATATATTGAAGATTTGAGAAAATATTCTGACAGGGTGGACGAAGTTCATTCTGTTGGGGGCTTACATCCGGATTGGAATGTTGAGCATTATTGTGAATTATTTACCAGAGTTAGTTCTGAATTTCCCCACATTCACATAAAGGCCCTTACAGCAGTAGAGGTCAAGCATATTGCGCAACTCTCAGAGATCTCGATTGGCGATTGTTTGAGTAAACTAAAGGATTCAGGATTGGGGTCGCTTCCTGGAGGCGGGGCTGAAATTCTCGATGATGAAATACGAGAGATTATTTGCAAAGGAAAAGAATCATCTCAAGAGTATCTCGATATTCATGGTACGGCTCACCGTATTGGAATGCCTACCAATTGCACCATGTTATTTGGAACAATTGAGACAATTGAGCATAGACTGAAGCATCTAATCAGAATCAGAGAACAACAAGAGTTGACTGGCGGTTTCCAGTGCTTTGTACCCTATCCCTTCCTACCCGATGATTCAAGACTGCCAGAGGCCCAACTATCCAGTGGAGTAGAAATTCTACGAATGATTGCTATATCTCGGCTCTTTTTGGATAATATCCCTCATATCAAGGCTTACCGAATGAATATCGGTGAATCATTAGCAGAATTGGCATTACAATGTGGTGCAGATGATGTCGATGGCACGGTTGAAAAGGAGTCAATCATGCATCTAGCTGGCTCAAAGGCCGATCTAGAACACGACAATATTGCGCTAGCAAAACTGATCATTGATTCCGGTTGCATGCCGGTAATGCGCAATACTACCTATACCAAATTTCAAAGATTTGACATTCCTCCAGTACAACAGAAGCGTAGCCTTACAATGGCTCAGTAGGTGATTGAATGTCCTGGGAGAGAACAATTGGAAGAGTTGCATTCATCAATTGTGAGCCTCTATTCCACGGCTTGGATAATAGTTGGTCAGTCATTCCTGCTCCTCCCTCTTGGCTTACAGGACATCTCTTACGACGAGATTGCATTATCGCTCCAATTCCAGCCGCTGATTATGCCCGTCATTGTGATGAATTAGCACTTGTTCCCGATCTCGCTATATCGAGCAAAGGAGAGGTGGGTAGCGTTTTGCTATTTTCGCACAAGAGTTTGTCGTCTATCAATACTATAGCACTGCCAACCGATTCAACGACTTCGGTAACCTTACTCAAACACCTAATGAAATCAAAAGGATTCACACCCGAATATCATGAGATGGGGCCGGACCTCCAAACTATGTTGAATACATGCGATGCATGTCTTCTAATCGGCGACCGTTCGCTGGAAGCGGCAACTGAAAACCCAAGTCTCGTGAAAATGGACCTTGGTGCAGAATGGAAGAATCTCACTGGCCACCCTATGGTTTTCGGTGTTTTTGCTACCAGAAGAGATTCACCTCTATCAATTGTAAAACAAGCCCATGCCGTATTGCTTGAGCAATTGGAATCATTTGAAAATAATTCCGCGATTAGACAAGAAGTCATCAATATTAGTAGAGAGAAGACCTCTCAATCTATTGAAAGGCTAGAACGATATTTTGGTGAGGTTATCAATCGAATGGATGCTGAGGATTTAGCCGGGCTCGATGCGTTTCTTATGGAGGCTTGCGGCTCGGCCGATAAGTTACAGATGGCTTGGTAATCATTCATCTTCTTCGTCGATGAAACCTTTGACGAGGTCATCGTTGAGCGCCTTTTCATCAATATCCTTCTTCGGCTTCTTTCGCTTTGCCTTCCTTCGAGTAGCTTTGCGTTTCTTCTTCTTCTCTACAGGCTCAATCTCAACCTTAGCTTTGCGAACTCTTCTAGTCTTAACCTCACGCTCGACAACTGCTTGCTCACTACCCATAGAAACAACCTTACGTTTTGTGACGACCTTAGTTGCAACAACCTTAGTTTGATCAGAATCAACTTCAGATAGTAGTTTTCGCTTGGTTTTCATTATTGGTCCCTCGCGATTAACCACAGTGTCTACACGTCTGCGTCTACGTTTGGGTGATTCTGATTGATTTGGTGCGAAGAAGTCATGGTCCTCTTTCAAAGGTATAGAACGGGTAGGAGGAGTGCGTCTAGGTGGCGTTCTCACATAATCATCTTCAGTCATGTCCAAATCATATTCTTCGTCAAATAATTCATCGGCATCTTCATCAAAATCGTCATCTTCATCAAAATCGTCATCTTCATCGTACTCGATATCAATGCGATTGTCCCTTCTAATCCACAATACCAAGACGCCTGCGCAAATTACCATGTAAAGAGCAACCATTAGAGGATGCGCTGCCCAATTTATGAAATCACTTACAGGGTCATCCACAATAGCCTGTTTTTCAAGTGTGATTTGTGTCATTTGATACCCATCATTCCACCACAATTCCATTGTCTCTCCATTTGCATTTGTACCTGAAATAGTTACGGACATCGGATGACTCGGAGCAAGCCAAGCCACTGAACCTTCAGTTGGTTCAGGTTGATTATCGAGAGTGAGGTTCAAGGGATATTCTACTAGTGCATCCATCACAAATGTAGTAATTATTGTGAGTTTTATTTGTGTAGAATATGAAGAAGATGGCACTCCCGCCATTCCATCTCCGATCTCACAGTCAACACGTCCCCCGGAAATCGCCCCGCTAGACATTGAAATCGACCTTTCCCAATTGTCAATTATCTCATCATGGTCCATGTTTCTACACATTGATTTTGCAAATAAGGCGGCCTCATTATTCGAAACATGATTATCCGCAGCGATTCCTATTCTACTCAAATTTCTGATGTGAGTACTCATAACTGTTTCAAGTGAAATCGTATCGTAAATTGTCAATACTTCCTCGCCGAAATGAAATTCGACATGTCGTATTTTTGAATGGTCTGGGTCCCTATGACACGGCGTTATTGTGTCATCAGCACAAGTCTTGTCCATGGAATCAATAATTCCATCTCCGTCATCGTCATTGTCTTCGGTATCAGGGGAACCATCGCCATCTAAATCAGCTCCCCCCATTCCGAAACCAGGAGTTGAAATTGAGCGCTTGTAAACAGCAACCTGGCCGGTTCCACTGGCTAAATAAAATCCCTGAATACGTCCATATTCATCATCAATAACGATGAAATCTAGCATTTTATGAAATGTGGAAGTAGTCATGACAGTGTCTAATGTATCAATTGCGATTGAACTAATTTCACGATTATTTTCATTATGATTTAGAATATGCATTTGGTGGCCTGTTGAAGAGAATTCAATTTTACCGCCACCTAGTAGTAATCTAGAATCTAATTCTTCACCCTCGAGATTATTTATCTTCAGCAACCCTCTTTCACCCATTAATGCTACCTTCTGGCTATTTGGGGAGAATTTGCAATCATTAATTGGCTCGCCAAGATTTCTTACATCACCATATTTTGTACCATCCTCTTGCCACACAATATACCTGCCACTAGCATCTCCAGTCAGAATATAGAGTCCATTAGTGCTGAAATCAATACAGGAAATATCCGCATTATGATCTGATAATACCGTTTTTACTGACATGTCAACTTCCCTGATAAGAACAACACCTCCTCCATCTGATTGAGTAGCAATAATATCTCCCATTGTATTCCATGCACTAACATCTGCTAATTCATCTGCATCGCCACTATATCTCTCAAGTAATTGCATTGATGACATATCAAATAATCGAAGTGATTTTGGATAAAGGGGCACTCTTTCCTTGGTTATCACCAATTTTGTCCCGTCCGGAGAAAACTCCATAGAAAGGATATTTCGTTGAAATTCTAGTACGTGAAATACCTCGAGCGTGGTAGTATTGAAGAAGGCGATTTCCTTTCCATGTGCGGAAGCAATGATACTTCCATCTTGTGTTACTGCAATTAAATCCCCGCCATCTGCTCCATCATCATACCAAGTGGCCTCAACAAGGGTCAAACCAGAGGGGTTTGCACTAGCAAATGGAAAAATAAGTGCTGCTAGAACCAAGGCTACGAATACACTTCGTACTTGCAACAACTCCTCTCCTTGAATCGCACAGACACACCTACATTGAAAGGATGACGGCTGAAACCCTCCATTTCAATAGGTTCCTCCCTAAGGGGAGGATATGGGGCGCATAGATGTGGGTGGCATGACCTGTGCCGCTTGTGTGAGCCATGTTGAAAATGCAATTATGAAGATCCCCGGAATAGATTCAGTTGCGGTAAATCTTGCTCTAGGGAAGGTTGATTTTCGTGGCGAGGTAGCTATTGAAGAGGTAATGACCGCGGTAAATTCATCCGGATATCAGGCCTCTATACCTATTGATTTTTCAAAAAAATGGTCGAGAGAAAAGCAATCTTCTGATAGAGACTTTCTAACTTCAATTCTTGGATTGTCAATCGCACTTTCATTCATGTCATATTTTATGCTGAATGATACTTCTTCTACAGAATTAGGAATTCTTGCTTTGGCATTGGTTCTCGCATTGGGTGGTTGGAGAGTTGTTGAGAAGGGAGTTAATTCGTTGAGATATGGCCTAAATATGTACAGTCTAGTTCTCTGTGCAATGTCTGCTGCAATTCTTTGGACGATATATTCTCCTGAGAATCAAATGTGGGAAGCGGCGTTTATCGTTCCGGCATTTGTGGCATTCGGTGATGCATTGGAATCACGTGCAAGAGTCTCAGCTACCTCGTCATTTGCAAATCTCGCTGGACAAAGAATCGAAGGCCAACACAAAACCGGTGATGAAATACAGGTCAAGGCTGGATCAATCGTGCCGGTTGATGGACAAATAATCAAGGGAGTAACTGATGTTGAGCAGGCTGCGATAACTGGTGAATCATTGCCGGTAAAAATGTCTGCTGGAGATAGGATTTGGGCGGGGTCAACATGCATTGATGGAAGTATTACTATTCGTGCTGAAAATGATTCAGGTTCATCCCGACTTGATGATGTTATTCGCATGGTTGAGAAGGCACAATCCGAAAAAGCCACAATCGAGAGGACGGTAGATAGAATTGCATCCATCTTTGTCCCAATTGTACTTACTCTTGCTGTTATTACCTTCTTTTATTGGAAAAATGAAGGGGAATATATTGCAATAAGAAATGCGGTAACTGTACTTGTTATTGCCTGCCCGTGTGCAATGGGGCTAGCAACACCAATCTCACTCTTTGTAGGTACGACTACAGGTGCTCGACATGGGATTCTACTCAAGGGCCATAGAGCCCTTGAATCTGCTTCGACCATCGAAGTGGTAGTCATGGATAAGACAGGAACAATAACCGAAGGTAAGCCAATTGTAAGTTGTGATTCTGAAGAGGCTCTGCAAATTGCTGCAGCCCTCGAATCTCATACAACTCACCCCATTGCAGATGCGATTGTGAATTCATGCGCAAATTATCCAGAGGCTACCGAAGTGGTTACGATTCCAGGATGGGGTGTGCGAGGAAGGATTGAGGGCATCGAACATTCCGTTGGCAAGGGAAAGAATGGCGTTGAAGTTCACCGTGAAGAGATTCTAATTGGTACAATTACACTTGAAGATGAGGTTAGAAGTGATGCTGCCGCTTCTATTGCTTTACTACCAAAGGTGATTATTGCTAGCGGAGACTCACAGTTAGAAGTCGATAGGGTGGCTGCTATCTTGGAGATTGGCGACGCAAGAGGAAATTTGTCGCCAGAAGAAAAAATTTCTCTCATAGACTCAATACCAAATGTTGCGATGGTAGGTGATGGAATTAATGATGCTGCGGCTCTAGCCAAAGCGGATCTAGGAATCGCAGTCGCTGGGGCTTCAGGTTTAGCGGATATTTCTGCAGATATTGTATTGATGAAATCGGGTGTTATGCCCACAGTTGATGCACTCGAACTTGCTCAACGTACAAGAGCGAATATTCGTCAAAACTTATTCTGGGCCTTTGCATACAATACCGTGGCAATACCATTGGCAATGGGCGTTGCATACCCTTGGACTGGATGGTATTTACCCCCTATGGCTGCCGCTGCGGCCATGTCACTATCTTCGGTGACAGTTGTAATGAACGCTTTGCGACTTCGGTGGTCTTTTGAAAGAAGTGTAGGTCGCCGGGCTCATGGCGAGTGAACTCCCACTCAACGCGGCCGGCGATAAAATCGTCAGAATAGGACACTCTCCGGACCCTGATGATGCATTCATGTTCCATGCAATGACAACAGGACAATTTCCAACACCGGGATATGATTTCGTTCATGAACTCCAAGATATCGAAACTTTGAATCATCGAGCAATGAATTGTGACCTCGAAGTTTCTGCAGTAAGCATTCACGCATTCCCAGATATTGCTGCTGATTATGCATTGATGAATTGCGGTGCATCGATGGGAGAGGGTTATGGACCGATGGTAGTTTGCAAAAAAGGTGTTTCTCAAGAAGAAGCTAAATCCAATGTTATCGCAGTACCTGGCCTAAAAACAAGTGCATATATGGGGCTCCGTATTTGCTGGGGTGATGTAAAGATTGAAGTCGTTCCATTCGATGAAATAATTCCAAGAATCCTCGATGATACCTACCGATCTGGCCTCATCATCCACGAAGGTCAATTGACATATGTCGACCACGACTTGGATGTTCTTGTAGACCTTGGAATTTGGTGGAATGAGAGAACTGGTGGACTACCCATGCCTCTTGGAGGAAATGTCGTTCGTCGTGATCTCGGTCAAAAAGCAATGGAAGACATCACGCTCTATACTCGTATGAGCATTGAACATTCAATTGCTAATCCAGACGAGGCGCTCGAATTCGCAAAGGCATGGGGTAGGGGTATTGATGATGAAACCAACCGGGAATTTGTGACTATGTATGTTAACGACCGTACTATCGATTACAAGCCGGAAGGTAGAGAATCAATTCGCAAATTTTTGAAAGAAGGACAGAAAATCGGCTTGATCGATTCCTCGTTCGACATAGACGCCCTTGCATTTATTGGCGAACCTCTGGAGTGATATGAGTATGGCCGACCGAGTGCCCGGTATTTCTGAATACGGTTCAGTAGACCCTGCGCCTCCAAATACAGAAGGAGATATTGTTTCATGGCGGACGATACTTCTCGATGATAATGCGAGAATGTTTGAAAGGATGAGAGCGGTATTTTCGCTGAGGAATAATCGTTCTTCAGAGGCTGTTGCAACGCTTTGCGAAGCATTCCAATCATCTAGCGCCCTTCTACGACATGAATTAGCATATGTTCTGGGTCAGATGCAAGATTCGCTTGCAGTACCTACTCTAATCGAGATACTCAGTGATGGAGAAGAACACATAATGGTTCGACACGAAGCCGCCGAGGCATTGGGGGCAATTGGCGATAGAATTGCTCGGCCAATTCTCGAGAAATTTCTTCACGATGAAAACCCAGAAGTTGCTGAATCATGTGAGGTTGCATTAGACCTCCTTGCAATTTGTGATTCCAATGTAGAAGTATCCTGGTGATACATCAAATTCAAAGACCTCGACCCAACACGGCCAAATGGAGGAGAACGCATGCCCCATGACCATATCCAACTGGCTCAGGCCCCAAATGGAGAAATCGGACCGCGTTGCAAGTCCTGTGGCACACGAATGACTTTCGGTGCTGCTATGATTATCGATAAAAATTACTATTGCTGGGAGCACTATGTCGAGTTGACTGGATCTGAATCTGCAACTGTTCAACGCAGTGTCGATAATCGATTCTGGAAAGAATGAATTCAAAAGCCCCCGCCGTTCACCCATCAAAGAGGTGAGCATTTTGGCAGGTTGGTCGACATTCGCTCATCAATTCGGACGTTACTACCAAACTGCTGAACCATGGCAACCGCCGAGAATGAAGATGAGGGAATGGATGTTTATTCCATTCGGTGGCGGGCTTCCTCTTCGTCATAAATCCTTCATGAGTATGGATTCAGTGAAGTCCTTTGTTAGTGAAAGAATCCCTCACTCTTGCTTCTATTCTACCGCTTATTGGGAAAGACCTCATGAGGCGAAGATGAATGATAAAATCTGGCGCGGTGCCGACTTGATTTTCGATCTTGATGGAGACCACCTCCCTGGTGTAACAGACAAGGATTTCCCAGCGATGCTCTCGGTCATCCAAGAGCAAGCTTGGAGTTTATGGAATGATTTCCTAGAACCTGATTTTGGATTCAAAAAGGAGCATTTGCAAGTAACATTCTCTGGGCATCGTGGATTCCATTTGCATTATAGAGACCCAACATATCATCATCTGAATTCAGATGCACGAAGGGAATTAGTAAGCCATATTCGAGGTGAAGGAGTAGATGTATCAACCCTGATGCCGAGATACGATGACCCGGATGCTAAGGGCTGGGCGAAACGAATAAAAAATGGCGTACATGGAATTGTTGAGAAACTTGATTCAATTCATGCCGGAGATAAGGCTGAACTGAAAAGTCTGACTGCAGCCCTGAAAGACATGTTAGTTCGGGAATCAAGAAAGGGCCTCAGGGGCCCTGCTTCTGTTGAAAAGGTGGCTGGATTATTACAAGATAGTGGACGTAGAAAACGAGTGCTAGACGGTAGGTTTGCATCATTAGGAGATTCAGCTATGCTATTTCAGAATTTGATTAAGGCCGATTCATCTGTGATTCTTGGAAATGCTGGTGAAACTGATGAAGTTGTAACAATCGATGTGCGAAGACAAATTCGATGGCCAAGTTCTCTGCATGGTAAATGCGGGATGCGTGTAACCGAATTCCCCCTCTCTCGACTTGACCCCGATGGATCTAATCCATTCGATTGTCTTAGTGAAGGTATAGCACTTTCAAGAGAGGGTAGTCACAAAATCGAGATGATAGTTGATGATGCGATTACGAGGTTCGATGACCGGGTGATTGATGCATCTACTGGAGATATAATTGACATCCACACAGCAGGCGCTACATTCCTTGTTCTCAAGGGCTGGGGACGGCTAGTTTGAATTGATTCAAGACCATACGTAGTATGGTTCTTGTAATGCGAACCTTCAAGGGTGCATCCCGACCCACGAAATATGAGGTGCACACGGATGGGTCTGGGTCGCAAGAAAGAGAAAGGCGCAAAACTACCCGCTCCGCCAGGATTACCTATGCCTCCACCACCGGTACCAGGGATGCCATTACCGCCTGCTCCTGCACCTCCGGCAATGCCGCTTCCTCCTGCTCCTGCACCACCGGCAATGCCGCTTCCTCCAGCTCCTGCACCACCGGCAATGCCGCTTCCTCCTGCTCCTGCACCCCCGGCAATGCCACTCCCGCCGGCACCAGCACCAGCGAGTGAGCCACTACCACCTGCGGTTGAAGCTCTTCCACCTCCAGCATTACCACCTGCACCTGAGCCGGTAGTGGAAGAGGACTCCTATTCTGGCCTTTACGCAAAGAAAAGTGGTAAACCTCTTCAACAAGTATACGGACATATTGACCGAATTGGCACCGGTGAAATCGGTAGCCTGCTAGATCGTTATGCCGATAGATTTGGACATGAACTCGATCGTGATATCATCGTAATGAGAAAGGATGAGAGAGATGATAAAATCGCAGAGGTTCGTGACTCACCTACTGTTGAACTCCTTAATGCTGAAGTGGTAGATGATGGGCACCTTGATTCTGAAACTCTTGTTGAATTAAATTCACAACTTAAGACTGTAGAAGATGAAGTACGCCGACTAAAGCCAGAATATCAAGCAGCAAAGGAAGAAGGTGACCGTGAATTATTGCGTGAACTAAGGCCTAGCCTTGAGGGATTAATGGCTGAAAGAAAAATGATCAAGGCAGTTATTGCAGGCGATGCAGAAATCGATGACCTTCTGTCTCTTGGAGAGGCTGAAGAGGTCGTAGAAGAGGAAGTAGAAGAGCAAGAATACGAAGAGGGAGACCTCTTCCTAGACTTTGTTGCAATCGTGGATTCCCTCCTTGGTTCAAATCTACCTGAAGACAAAATAGAAGAATTCACACAATCCGATGGCTTCGAAGTTTATCGTAGCGTTGGATCTGACCCTGCTGGTGCAGATGAATCCGAGAGAGCAAATTTCTTCTCGGTCGTTGATGCACTTCTAGGTGGAATGCCTGACGATGCCGTCTCGGACTTCGTTGAATCTGAGCAATTCGAGACATATCGTGCAATAGGCGCAATGTATAGTTGAGGTGAAATTATGGGACTATTAGACAAGGTAGACAATCTTGGTGATGAAAAACCTGCAAAGAAGGCAGCACCAAAGAAGGCAATTGCAAAGGCTGTTCCAAAGGCAGTTCCAAAGGCAGTTGCAAAGAAGGCAGTTGCAAAGAAGGCAACACCTGTAGATGTTGAAATTGCTGAACCAAAAGCAAAGAAAGCAAGGCAACCGCGTCCTTCTGGACTTCCTGAAGGATATGAATTGGCGGGGAGAATCCCCCGCTATATTGGATGGTTGATGAATTTCGGATTCAATTTTGGTGTCTTACTGGGGACTATTTTCATCTTTTCTCAAGCAGACATGGATGCAACAATTCCATTTGGACTAGCAGGACTTATGATTATCTTCAACTGGCTAGTATTACCATTCTGGATGGGTAGAAACTTCGGCGAATTCGTTTCTCGAACAAAATACATCAACTCTCGTGGAAACAAACCAATTGCTGTTCATGCTATAATGAATAACTCACTTGGATTTATGGCATTACTTGGATTTGGACTGATATTCATCAATTTCCAAAACCTCGGTGATACTAATGCTTCAGTATGGTTTGGCGTTGGAGTTTTAATGATTATAATTTGGTTTGTCAATTTCTTCTTCAAGAAGAATTCAGATTTTTCCCAGGGAATATTTGATTTAGCATTCGGCGCATATCTCGTAAGACACGTTTCCAGTGGTGTAGAAACCGGTTGGATGGCACGCTTTGAGGGCCTCGGTGACTTCGGTGATAAGTACCAGAAGCGTGTTGCACAAAAAGAAGAAAAGCGAGCTGAGAAAGAAGCAGCGAAAGAAGCTGAAGCACTTGCTAATGCCGATGAAACTGAAGCTGATTCTGATTCCAAGGAATAGTTACCCTACGGGGTTTTCAAATGCAACGAAAAGCGACACTTGATGGTCGTGAGATTGTCTTCATGGTAGCATTGGCAATATTCCTTTCAATTATCAGTGCTTGGACATTACCTATTGCAATCCTGCTGCTGTTAGCAATAATTCACCAGTTAATAATGCGAGCAATTTTCTTTGGCCCTTCAACAAGAGTAGATCTATTTGAGGATGAGAATTGGGAGCATATCCAGGTTATGGATGGTGGTGTCGAAATCCATGGCCACTTACACCTGCAAGACGGTGTGGCACCACTGGTTGTATTCGTTCACGGTTGGCAGTCATCTAGTGAGAGATTCATCGAGCGAATGAATATCTTTCGAAGTGCAGGTTGCCACACCTTAGCTCATGACCTACGCGGCCATTGTCATGCTCCAGATACTCCTGAATGGACTGCTGGTAAGATTATTGCAGACCTAAAGGTGGTACTTGATTCTCTAGACAAGGATAGAATCTCAGCGGTTCATCTCTATGGTCACAGCATTGGTGGTTTCGTCTGCATAGGTATGAGTCACAGTCGTTATGATGGTTGGTGGAAAGAAAAGTTAGGAACTATAATCCTAGAATCCCCCATGACAGTATATTCGCCGATAATGAATGAATTAACATCATCAGTACCATTTTTGCGTCCACTAATAGAGAAGATGGCAATAAAGGGGTTCAACCTCATTCATCCCGATGCTGGAGGACTGAAATGGAAAGATGTCGATGTCCCTCATTGGGGAATGCCACAAGTACCCACTCTCATTCTACAGGCGGCTAATGATAAGCGACTTGGACTAGTTCATTACGATGCTTTATTATCAAATTGGATTGAGAAGGTCGAATTAGAAACGCATCTAATCCAGAGCCTATCTCATAGTAATAATAGAATAAATGAAGAGCGAGATAGGCTCCTAATGAAGTGGATTGAGAATCGAATTATCTGATCATTCTTCACCATTAGCATCCGCCTGCTCACGGGCCAATTCTCGCATATCCTCGTGCTCGTCTAACTCATCAACAATTTCCTCGCCAAGTAGAGTCTCGATTACATCTTCCATGGTGACAATGCCAGCAGTACCGCCAAACTCGTCAAGAACAGCGAGTATCTGCTGTTTCGAGCTGAGGAACCTATCCAAAGCAAGGTCGACGCTTTCATCGGTCTGAATCGTTAGTAACGGCTTGGAAATATCGCAAAGTTTTGTCTCCCACTCATCCTTAGATGCAGCAGTCAACAAATCTGAACGAAGCACGAATCCACTTAGATCATCGATAGATTCCCCATATATCGGAAGTCTTCCAAACCTGAGGACAGGTGTGTCATCGAGAACCTGTCTTATTGTCCACCCATTCTCAAATGCAGTTGTTACTGTCCGTGGAGTCATCACGTCGGCTACCGGAATCTCCCTGAGTCTCAGCAAGTTGTGAATTACTGTCTCTTCGTCTTCCTCAAGTGTGCCTTCCTCTTCACCAATATCTGCTAATACTGCCAATTCATCTCTTGTGACAATTGTGGATGAAGCCTTAGGAAGGAGTTTCTTAAACCACAATAAGGGTATGAAAAGAGGTGACATCACCGTTGTCATCATGTGAAGAAATGACCCGGCTGGTCCCGCTAATTGTTTCCAATAAGCCGACCCAATTGTCTTCGGAATTATTTCTGAGAAGAATAATACAGCAAGCGTCAATATGATTGAAGCGGTAGTGAGCATTCCATCTCCGTAAATGTCCGCAACTTCTGCACCTACACCGGCAGCACCCATTGTGTGGGCAATAGTATTCATTGTCAGAATTGCAGTCAAAGGACGTACTGAGTCATCTTCTTTCAATTGCGCCCAGATTTCCCCTGAGCGCGAGCCCTCCTTCTGCAAAATGGATGCATGGCTGATGGATACTGAAAGTAGTACTGCTTCTAATAGCGAGCAGATGAATGAAACACCCAATGCAAGGGTGAGATAGACGATTAGCATCGTTAGTTCTGCCATGGGGTTCGACGAACTCCTCGGGCAAGCGGCCCGTCTGATGGTGTGCATAAGGGGTTCTTGAGCCTTGCCGAGGTGCAATTGAGGCATAGAACTCATGTACTCTGCCGCATACGACAACATACGGGTAGTCATGTCAGGTGAACATGTTCTAATTTGTGTGGCTTGGCCATATGCCAATGGCCCACTTCATTTAGGCCACGTTGCTGGTTGCTACCTACCTCCAGATATTCAAGTCCGATTTGAGCGAGCACAGGGTAATCGTGTTCTCATGGTTTCAGGTTCTGATGAGCATGGAACTCCCATAACCGTCACAGCCGAGACTGAAGGTGTCAGTCCTCAGGACATTGTCGACCGCTTCCACGCAGTCAATTCTCAGGCCCTTCTCGATTTGGGTTGTGTTTGGGAACCTAATATCGACACCAGAGGAGTTGACTATGGTGGGGCTTTATTCAATCGCACAAGTGATCCAGAACATCATCGGATTGTCAGTGAAAATTTCCTTTCACTAATGGATGCAGGTCTCTTTGAGCGAAAGACAATGCAACAATACTACGAATTGAGAGAAGGCGGAGGAAGATTCCTCCCTGACCGCTATGTCGAAGGTGAGTGCCCTAGTTGTGGAGAAGACGGAGCAAGAGGCGACCAGTGTGATGAGTGTGGAGTTACTTACGAAGCACATGAATTGCAGAATCCCCGCTCCAAAATGAATCCTGAAGCGAGTATTGAAATCCGAGATACAGAACATTTCTTTTATCGTTTAGACCTATTCCAAGCTGTTCTAGAAGACCATGCTTCCCAACGTCAGGGTGTATGGAAATCCAATGTACGTGCCATGACAAAACAATGGCTAGACATGGGGTTGAGACCACGCGCTGTAACTCGTGACCTCGAATGGGGGATACCACTACCACTCGACGGTAACGAGTGGGATGGTAAGTGCATTTATGTCTGGTTTGAGGCTGTGCAAGGATACTATTCATGTGCTAAATTATGGGCACAACGCCATGCAGGTGCAAATGATTGGGAGAAGTGGTGGAAGGTTGCTGAAGATGGAACTAAACCACGCCACTTATACTTCCTCGGTAAGGATAACATCCCTTTCCACACAGTAATTTGGCCTGCCCTAATCATGGGCCTAAATCATGCTGCTAAGGGCCTGACTTCAGCAGATTCTCCTTCATTGCCAGAGGCTGGTGAATTGCATCTTGAAGACAATGTTCCGGCAATGGAATATCTTATGCTTGCGGGTGGACAATTTTCCAAATCCCGTAAACATGCGGTTTGGTTACCGTCCTTCCTTGAACGCTTTGACCCAGATACTCTGCGATATTACCTTTCAATCAACATGCCAGAAAATCATGATACTGATTTCAACTGGCCTGATTTCGTTGAAAAAATAAACAGTGAATTGATCGCAACTTATGGAAATTTCATTCACCGTGTTAGAACCCTAGGGGCAAGACTTCCAGGGGAGATTCCATTCGCTAACTTTGACGATGTGAGCCTATGCTCAGAGGAATGTGAAAAACTAGAGAAAATACATTCTGACATTACAACTAGTTTGAACAAGCATAGATTCAAGGAAGCACTTCGAAGCGTAATGAGCGCTGCGCAATTAGGAAACCAAATGCTGCAATCTGCAACCCCTTGGAAACACCTCAAGGATACTGAGGGTGATGGAGCTAAGGAATCGCTAGCAAAACTGTCCTTTGGCTGGAGGATTTCTCGTTTCCTTGCAATTACAACTCAACCCTTCTTACCCTTCAGTGCACAAAGGCTCTGGGAGGGACTTGGTGAAGAAGGAGATGCATCTATGGCTTCTTGGAGCGAAGCAATAGATTGGAATATAGAATTAAAATGGTCGAGCGAAGAGGCAAAGCCATTGTTTGAAAGACTCGATCTCGATGAAATACTAGCAGAGGAAAAGGCTCTTGCTGGTGAAACAAATAGTGAATCAAATGATGACCCCACCCACTTAGTAAAGGGTGGTCGTAAGAAGAAAAAGGAGGAAAAGAAAATGCCAGAAGGAGTGACATATCTCGATTTCGAGAAATTCATGGAAGTTGAACTTAGAGTAGGTAAGATAATCTCTGTCAATGACCATGAAAATGCTGACAAATTGTATGTAGTAAGTCTAGATGATGGAAGTGAAGATGGAAGAACGATTTGTGCTGGACTAAAAGAATACTATTCTCCAGAAGAGATGGTAGGTAAATCCGTCGTCTTTGTAGCCAACCTCAAGCCCCGAAAACTCCGAGGGGTAATGAGCGAAGGAATGATGCTTGCAGCAGATGATGACAACGGATCTGTCCGCCTAGTCACTATCGATGGGGATATTTCAACGGGTTCTCTCGTTCGATAATCAGGACAATCTAGCCCTAACAGCAATCATTATCTCACGTGATAAATCGCGTGATTGCTCTAATACCATTGGTGATTTTTCACGCAGTTCAATTCCCATTTCTTCAGGTATAGAATCGAGGTTAATATCCACATTGAATAAAGCGCCTTTGCATGCAGCGCTTGCAAGTAGACCTGCCACTCCTACATCTGAAGCGGCATTTGCATTACCTTTCGCTGCAAGTTCAGGTAATAATTCCAACAACTCAAGGGCTAAAGATGCAGTTTCAAATGGAACTTCTGCTGCCTTGAGAGTTGCTTCCCTGATAGCAGTACGCCGGGATGCTTTCTCCTCATCACTTTCCTTAGGCAATCGGAATGAAGCCATTACAGCATCAAAGGAATCACTATCTTCATCAGCCAAATTACCAGACCTAGTCATTATCCTAATTGCAATTGAAACCGCCTTATTTGCAATATCCCAACCCGATTCCCACTTTTCTTTACCAATAGTGAGATCTGCCACCATTATCGTAAGGGCAGATGCTTGACCAAGAGCAATTGCTGCCGCTGTACCTCCACCTGGTGTAGGTGAGGATGAGGCTAGTGCTGATTGAAAATCTCTCAGACTCATCTCCATCCATGGTACCTTCATGCTTCTACCCCCTTTGCCAATGCCCATTCAATTATTCGCTTATTTGGTTCAAATGTTGAAAGATGTGAAAGGCCCAATCCCTCTATTGCAGCATTGACTAGTAATTCGTCATCCTCAATGCCCTCATCAGCATACCAACGACCAGCTTCAAGCATCGCAGATAGCGGAACTAATCCTACTAATTCAGAACCACAGGTAGATGCACCATGGTCGTTTACTATACTCTTGACCGCTTCAAAAGCGATATGCATTGGAGTGATAGAAACATCTCGTAAATTCATCGAAACTTGTGAAATTCCGTGGGCCTCAAGTGGTAAACCCATGCCCTGTACCATCGGTAACATCCCTGGAATCCTAGTCCTACGCCCGTCCTTTTGCTTGAGGAGCCTCCCTGATTCTCTGACCAGAGAGCCTGCCTTACGAGCTGCTGCTGCATCGGTTTCATCGACATTTACGTTGTATGCGACTAGAATTTCTCTAGCACCAATTACCACAGCGCCAAATTTAGCAGTTCGCTCATTCCAGTCCATTGGTCCATGATCTGGTAAGTTTGGGCCACCGTCATTCAATCGCGATTCAAGTCCTTCGTACTGCCCTCTGCGAAGGTCGGAGAGAAGTGTTCTCTCAGGACTACTTGCTGCCGAACCATAGAGGAAGGTGCATAAATCCAATTCGGTGGACACACGTAGAGCGAGTTCCTTTGCCATTTCAGCACAATCACCCATTGTCATTCCTTCAAGTGGAACGAATGGGCAAACATCGACTGCTCCGATTCGTGGATGCTCACCCTCATGGGTACGCATATCGATATTCTCTGATGCGGCTTTGATTACCCGGAACGCAGCCTCACTAACTGCTTCTGGCTCACCAGCAATCGTTAGTACTGTGCGATTATAGTCACCATCGGGCTCAATCCCCAGTACTTTTGCGCCCTCGATACCTCTTCCTGCATCGCTAATCGCTTTGATGGTAGCTGAATCCCTTCCCTCTGAAAAGTTGGGGACGCACTCAACGATTCTCTTCGTCATACATGGATGACCTCATGGCCACCTGATGAACATTGTCGGTAGGCAATCAGCCGTACAATTCCTCAGGAGAGGAGGAGTTTCCATTGGTTTCTCGCTTTTTCTTTACAACATCAATCGCATCAAGCACATCGGTTTGTGTAACCTTTGACCTACCATCTCTGATAGCAATCATTCCTGATTCTACACACGCAGCTTTGAGTTCCGCACCACTGAATCCCTCAGTTGCATCAGTCGCCTTTGCAATGTTTACTCTTGATGTTGTCATTCGCGAAAGATGGATTGACAATATTGACTTCCTTCCTTTATCATTAGGCAATGGAATCTCAATCACACGATCAAATCTTCCAGGGCGCAATAATGCATCATCGAGAATGTCGGGGCGATTAGTCGCAGCGATTATTTTTACATCTTCCAGTGCATCAAATCCATCTAATTCGGCGAGTAATTGCATCAAAGTGCGCTGTACTTCCCGGTCACCACTAGTAGCAGAATCAAGCCTCTTCGCCCCAATGGCATCTATTTCATCGAGGAAAATAATAGTAGGTGCCTTGTCTTTTGCAAGGGAGAATAGTTCACGAACCATGCGTCCTCCTTCCCCTATGTATTTCTGTGCGAGTTCGCTACCCACCATTCGAATAAATGTGGCCTTAGTCTGGCTTGCAACAGCCTTAGCAAGCATAGTTTTCCCGCATCCAGGAGGCCCTACTAGGAGGATTCCTTTTGGAGGCTCGATTCCGACCGCTCTGAATAATTGAGGCTTTTCTAGAGGTAGTTCAATAGCCTCTCTTACCTGCTCTATTTGCTCGTCTAATCCTCCAACTGAATCATAGTTGATATCGGGGCGCTCAATCATCTCAGCACCACTAACCATTGGGTCCCAAGCATCGTGTAGAACCTCTATTATCGAAAGTGATTCCTGATTCAATGCAACTCTGGTTCCAGGCTTGAGGATATCCGGGTCGAGTCTCTGATTTATCGAAACTTGGAAAACGGTTCCATTGGAAGAGCGTACGATTGCACGCTCATCGTCCAACACATCCTGTAAATGTCCAATAATCAAAGGAGGATTTGTGAGAATTCTAACTTCGGTCTCAAGCGAACTAGTCTTCTTCTTGAGATTGGCAAGATCGTTTTCCAAGTGCACTCTCTCTGAGAGTAGACGCTGGGCTTCATCCTTTAGTCTGATGAAATCGTTTTCAAGTGACTTGATGTCATCTTCCGGACCCTTGATGGATTCCCCGCCCGACTCAACTTCGGTGCTCATACCATGTCCTCTGAGGCGCCTGTTCATGAATGCACCCATTGCAATTCATATCAAACAGTCATTCCGAAGGCTTCTTGGTGGTCCGGCTCAAGGCACGTAGCGAGGTGAGAGAGATGGCTGACTGCGAACTCTGTGGCGCGATGAAAGTCGGAACTCGAAGTGTGACTATGGGCAAGGCCCAAGTCGAGGCATGCAAACGCTGTGTCGATAAGATGGGGCTTGTAGAAAAGACGGTAGCACCTGGCCTCCAGAAGGCTCGGGAAAGCACTAATGCTACCTCAGGCGGGTATGGCGGCCTTGGTCGAAAAGGCAAGGATATCATGCTCAGAGGTGAGAAGGAACTGGCTGAGGATTTTGCCAAGCGAGTTGCTACTGCCCGTAATGCAAAAGGATGGGATAAGAGAGAATTAGCGCGTAAGATGGCTGAGAAAGTCAATATCATCCAAAATGTAGAATCTGGAAAGCGACCAACAGATGCGGTGATTCGCAAACTCGAAAATGCTCTCGACATCTCATTGATGGTTGTTGTAACACCTGATGAAAACCGTCAACTCGACATGGGCAGCGGTAGAGGACTAACCCTCGGCGATTTCCTACTCGACGGAAAGGATTGAGTGCGATGGAGCGTGAAATTCCAGTTCATGCCATCTGGCTTGCTCAAGATGACCCAAAGAAGAATACCGCTGTGCGCCTTTCAAAACGCAATGATTTGATTATTCATGAACGGTTTAACCGGCTTCCTCGTAGAGGGATCATACTCGAACCCCTTTGTGGAAAAGTTCTCGGTCCAGAAGACCATACTCTTCTGCTTGAGGAGGGCGGGTCACTCGTCGGCCTCGATTGTTCTTGGGCACATATCGAGGAATCGGTAGCACAAGTGATGAAACGTACCAAACTCAAGGGGAGAATGTTGCCTTTGTTATTAGCGGCCAATCCAGTAAATTGGGGGAAACCTGGTAAGATGACAACTGCAGAAGCTTTAGCCGCTTCTCTCTATCTTGTTGGGAGAGAAGAGCATGCACGTAAATTACTCGGTGCATTCAGGTGGGGAGAGCAATTCTTCATCTTAAATGAAGAGCCACTGAAAGCATATGCTGCAGCTAAATCATCAGCAGAATTGGTCGACCTTCAATTCGAGTTCTTCGATATCGAAAGAGATTAATTCATCCAAGTTGTGAAGTATTCCCAAACGAGGTAAACTCCTACCAGTAGCATTATTCCTCCACCGGTTTTCTTTATCATTCCTGTAGATGCCCTCATCTTGTTTACCAGAGTATCTTGACTTGCAGCCACTAACATGGTGAAAGTAATCATCAGAACGGCTGTAGATACAGAATACAAAGTGAAAATCGTAACTGCACCAAGTATTGTATATTTCATCGAGGCCATTAGTAGAGCGATAAACACAGGTGCTGTGCATCCAGCAGATGCTGCACCATATCCAACCCCGTACAGGAATTGGCCACTTAATCCATTATTCTCTGTAACTACGGATTTTTCTTTCTTGAATAATGAAAAGAATTTGTTGAATCCATTTTGAAAGGGCCGGGTGAGCCAAGAAATATCGTAATCTGTGATCATTACTACGCCCATTAGTAAAATGAACACGGCAGTAATTGGAATCAAAGTTGGTACCAATTCCTTTACCGCTTGTGAAAACGGAATAATGAGGAGTGCAAGACCAAGGAATACTGACAGAATTCCTGCTGAAGCAGCTACACCTGCTGGAAAAGCCTTCTTTATTCGCATATTTTTGGGCGTGCCAGCCTCTGTCTCCTTAGCAAGATAATATGAGACATAACCTGGTAAAAGAGGGAAAGAACACGGAGAAAAGAAGGAAAGAGCACCGGCACCTATTGCCATCGCCCAAATAGAGCCGCTGCCACTACTGATGCCAACTGCTGAATCGGCAGTTTCTATTGCGGTTTCGAGATCCTCCATTGGAATCGAGTTACCTTGCTCATGGTATACGATTTCACCATCAGCATTTATGACTACAATTATTGGGATGCTCTTTGCGCTAAATGCAGTGAATACACTGCTATCTACATCGATTGCATGAAGCCATTCGAAACCACTATCCTCTGAATATGAATGTAATTCCTCCGGGGTATCTCCGCCAACAGATAGCGAAATAATCAACACATTATCATCGGAAGCATACTTCTCATGCAGTGGTTTCAAAGTATTTTCAGCAACATCCTTGCAAGGGCCGCAAGTAGTACTCATCAAATCAAGAACTATAGTTTTCCCAGCGAGATCATCTTTGGTGAATTCCTCTCCAGCAGTACCATCTGAATTTACCCATTGTGCATCAAAATCAGGCGCATCACTTGAACCACCAGTCATAGTACTGGCAATTACGATTAGGACTATGACGAGTACTAGGGCGGTTCCTGCTAGTGGCTTATTGTCACTAATCCTCCCTTTCACCATGTCGAAATTGGTGTGGTATGGCTCACCATCTGAATCAAGTCTGACCATATTCACACCTCAGAAGAAGGTTTAGCCTCAATCGAAGTAGCTGCCCTTGTATGGCATACTACCCCACACTGCGAAAGCAGTACTAAGAAGGATTCCGAGAAGGAAAATCCCTCCCCATAATACCCAACTAAATCCATCGACATCTCCTGCAACAGGACTGCCTCCAGCGAATGCTCGAACTTCGTCTGTGTTGAAATTCTCCTTACCATCGCTGAATACAACTTGATAGTAGAGAGAGTCGCCATCGGTTACTGGAATTGTCGCATCACCGCTGGCATCACCATAGGCATAGCAAACTCCTGCTTCGTCACATATTTCTGAGCCAGAAATTGCCATTGGTGCAATTCCCCAATCCCCAGTATGATTTGCTGAAACGGTATTGTACATCACAACTGCAGTAGTGATTCCATCTTCATCGTCAAAGAAGGCAGTGATACTTGCATCGCTTCCCGTACTAACCTCTTCGACCATTGCTACAGTCGGAAGTGTGTTACCAGCATCAAATGCGGTAGAACGTGGTGTAGCACTATTGATAGCACGTGAAACTCCTGCCTTTGGATTTGCGCCAGATGGTGATTTTGATTCGTCATCTGTGTCATACAGAACAGCAACTATCTCGATATTTCCTGGAACAATTCTAGGTTCTAGTGAAACAACGCCATCATTGGGATGTTGCTGCTCGGTGAATACCGTCCAGCCATCACGGTGCTCTATTACCTCGCCTGCATCTAATGAACCACCATATGGTCCAAGTGTAGCTCTACTGACGAATGGTGTTGTGACAATAGCACCTTCCTCAGAGGAATAAGCAACCACTTGATGCTCGACCACGAAGAAGTAAAGTTCGTAATTGAGTACATCTCCATCAACCAAGTCCTGTCCACTTCCCAAAGGGTCGGTGGGGTCAGGTGACCAAGAGGAACCGAGATATTCTATGTTGGAACTGATGACCAATTGGTCACCATCCCACTTTTGAGTAATGTTAAGATTTGCAGGCTTAACTGATCTCTGACCAGCTTCTGCAAGGCTTTCTGGATAATCTTGAGATTGAATCCAGCCTCCATCTATTTCTCCATCAGGTGTACCGACAGGAGAGTAGTGATTGTATCGATCTTTAGAATCCTGATTAACAGTAGAATCATCGCCTGCACCACCATTTGTCTGATGGAAGGTGATGATGGTAAATGGCACGCCTTCATTACTGGCATACTCATCATATAATGAAATCACTTGAGGCTCACTATTCGACATACATGGTGGGCAAGACAGTGATGTGAAAACTTCTAGAACAGGCCTGTGGGTCCAATCATTTGGATACTCGCGTGGTTGTGGCTGATAATCCTCAACGGGGTCAATATCGGTATTGTCGATATTACCTGCTACAGACGGTAGAACCATTGATACTACCAAGGCAAAGGCAAGTAGAGTACACCTGCGGCTAGTATCCATGCCCTACGGGCATATGTGACGCCTTTTGAGGCTTTGTGAAGTACGCCCCAAGGTCCAATAAACGGCAATGGTGTGTGATATTCATGGCGGACAGGCCAATCCATCGCATTTCACCCGAGGGTGTTGAAATGGAGATGGATGATCTCGCGGAAGAGGTTGTTATCACGATTTATTGCGATGATGAAGTAGTGGTTAGAATACTCGCTACACCCAGTGATTTAGAGGACTTAGCAATCGGCCATATCGCCTGTGAAGGCCGAGGAACCATCGATAGTTCTAGAGTCGAAGAAAACTCGGTTTACCTCAGTGGAAGTGTACTCAGTCGCCCTAGTGGGGACTTACTTACTGCAGCATGTGGTGCCTGTACCGAAGGTGAGATTGAGGATGTTGAAGCAAGGGTTCCGAATACTTTCAAACTTGGTGTTGAACCTTTCAGGCTCTGCAATGAAATGCGGGGTTTGCAACCAGTATTTTCGGCGACCGGCGGAGTACATGCAGCAGCCCTTGCAAATTCACAACAAGTAGTACTTGTCAGAGAAGATATCGGCCGGCACAATGCTGTTGACAAGGTGATTGGTGCGGCAATTACCGCCAAATTGGATCCTTCCGAGCATTGCCTTATCCTCTCGGGCCGGATTGGTTGGGAACTCGTAGCAAAGGCGGCTAGAGTTGGAATTGAGTTGATGATTAGTTTAGGAGCGGTTAGCACAGCAGCTGCTGACCTCGCCCGTTCTTGTGGAATGACTCTGGTCGGATTCACTAGTGAAGGAAAGGGCGTAGTCATCGGTCCCACTAGCCGCATCATTGACAAACTCAATTGATGAGCGTTTGAGATGGCAGAGGTTGGCTATCTCGATCTCTTGCGACGTAACTCACGTTTCAGATTATTCTGGTTTGCAGCCGTAATCAGCATGCTGGGCGAATGGTTCAACACCATTGCCCTCTTCACTCTAATACTAACCTATACAGGATCTGAAGCCCTTCTAGGGCTATTATTCACAGTTAGAATGCTTGGCTTTGCAGTTCTGCAACCAATTATCGGACTGTTGGCAGATAGATGGTCTCGAAAGAATATCATGGTTGCCTCAAATGTATTGCAGATTGGATTAGCGCTTTGCTTCCTAATGGTAGATGGCAAGGAGGACATGTGGTGGCTCATTGGACTGTCTGGAGTGATGATGATTCTTCATGGAACCTACATGACTGCTGAAAGGGCAGCCCTACCCAATATCGTAGAAGAGCATGAATTGGCTACTGCCAATGCTCTCGATGCTGCAACCTGGTCGGCTGCACTGGCAATGGGAGCAGCATTAGGAGGGCTAGTAGTTTCTCAGTATGGTACCGACATGGCCTTTATTATAGATTCAATTACCTTCCTTATTGGAGCACTTCTAATCCTTCCAGTAACTATTCCTCAAACTGTAAGTGAAGACATGAAGGGCCCACTATTCGGTACTGCCTATGCAAATATCAAGGCTGGATTAAAGAGAATCATACGAGAATCAAGATTGACGAGAATAGTATTCGCAAAAGCATCGTGGAACATAGCAGGAGGTGGCCTTGCTGCAGTATTCCTTGTACTCGCAGGTTCACGGCTTAACCCGGCTGAGATGGCTGGTGGAATTGGCTTATTCTTCATGGCACGAGGTATCGGTACCGGTATAGGACCAATTCTTGCAAGGGAAGTATTCACCAATGAAGAGAAATGGCCGCGCCTAATAGGAATCTTAGTTGCAATTTCGGGTGGATTTTACATGCTTGTTGCATTAAGCCTTGATAGCGTCTTATGGCTAACTGTTACGCTAGTAGTGTGTGCACATGCTGCCAGTGGAGCTAATTGGGTTCTATCCACAATACTGACCCAGAAATGGGTCGAGGATGAGATGCGTGGAAGGGTGTTCAGTATGGACATGCTAATCATGAGTATTGCATTCTCAATTAGCACGATAGTAGCCGGATGGTTGCTTGAGAATACAACGATGACCATACAGCAAGGCATGATGTGGTTTTCAATTGCAATGATCGCAGCAGGTCTAGGTTTCGCATCCTGGAATCCAAAGAATGGCACAGTAAAGAGCACCTCAATCCCTGAATAGGTATTACAGAGGGTACCGTTTGAAACGATGGGTTTCGCATGGGCCCCTTCGAAACGGTATGGTTTTTACCACACACCTCACCCGTGAAACTGTGAGTGAAGAAAGATTAGGATATCCTGTATGTGCGGGATGGTTCGAGGAATTCTGTATTTGGGCTAAGGATTGGCTGGATGGCAATTGTAGTTTGACAGGTCGTACTGATGAAGACGGTAATTTTGTTCAATCGAACGATTTCAATATGGCTCCAATGTGCAATTATCATATTTGTCTCGAAGAAGGATCTTTCATTGGAGCATACCTTTCTCGAAATTACTGGGTTGCAATG
>JASLKC010000051.1 GCA_030747785.1 Candidatus Poseidoniaceae archaeon
TCCTTCCAAATTATCCAAATTTCCCTGAAAATGAAGAGGTCGCGCACGGCGTAGCATTCATGGACGGTCCTCACCGCCGCCGACCTGCCCCTAAGGGGCAGGTGGTTCCATGGCCTCGAACATTGTCAGAGTCGAAGTCACCCCGAGACAAGGAGAGGGGATGCGCGACGTTCGTGGAGAATTGGTGAAGAGGCAACTCTCTGCAGACCATGGACTTGAGATTTCTTCTATCCGTAGTATTGTTGGATTTCTAGTGAAAAGTGAATTAGATTCTGCAACAATAGGCCTTCGCGTTGATGACCTATTTACCGACCCGATTATCGAAATTGGAACCGTCGATGCATTAGCCCTTGAGGACACATCCTTGTTTCCAAATAGGCCGGACATTTCAATTTCAATAGGATTCAAACCCGGCGTTACCGATAACCCCGGGAAGGCAGCATTAGATGGATTTAGAACAATTTTCCCCGATTGTGGCGAAGACGCACAAGTTGCAACTTACCTTACATTTGCCTTTAACGGCGTGCCCAAAGGAACTGACACAAAGTGGCTTGCAGGCCAACTGCATAATGGATTAATTGAAAGAGCGTTAACTTCAGAAGGTGCCGAAGACCTCCCAGCGATACCATTTCCAACAGTCGAACCTTCAGAGTATTTGCAACCCGCAACAATAGATCTTGAAGTAGAGGATGCCGAATTAATCAAACTCTCCGACGAGGGATTACTAGCTTTGAATTTAGAAGAGATGCAAACAATCCAAGCGCACTACCGCAATCCAGAGGTGCGAGCAGCGAGGGCTGCCATGGGTCTACCTGAAAGCGCACCCACTGATGTTGAATTAGAATGCCTCGCACAGACTTGGTCTGAACATTGTAAGCACAAGATTTTCGCAGCGCACATACACCATATCGACCCCGAAACAGGAGAGGATTCTGAGATAGATTCTCTATTCAAGACTCACATCATGAAACCAACTCTTGAGATGAAAGACGAAGTGGACTGGCTTCTTTCGGTATTCCACGACAATTCAGGAGTAATTGCATGGGACGACGATTGGTCGATGTGCATGAAGGCTGAAACACACAATTCTCCTAGCGCCTTAGATCCATATGGTGGGGCGATGACTGGAATTGTAGGGGTTAATCGCGACATTCTTGGAACTGGGCTTGGTGCCCGACCAATTGCCAACACCGACGTCTTTTGTTTCGGGCCACCCAACTGGGAAGGCGACCTTCCAGAGAACCTATTCCCTCCTTCAAGAGTATTCAGAGGAGTCCACGCCGGAGTTCGCGTAGGCGGTAACGAAAGCGGGATTCCTACTGTTAACGGGGCGATTGTTTTCGATGATCGATACATCGGTAAACCCCTAGTTTATTGTGGAACAATTGGAATGATGCCACGCCGCCTTGCCGACGGAAGAGAATCACACGAAAAGAACCCCAAGGCCGGCGACCTCGTTTACATGGTTGGTGGAAGAGTAGGATATGATGGAATACATGGAGCTACATTTTCAAGCCTTGAATTAACCGAAGAATCCCCTTCAAGCGCAGTACAGATTGGCGACCCCATTACTCAGAAAAAAATGGTCGATATGATACTTGAAGCACGTGATGCAGGACTAATCACTTGCATCACCGATAATGGGGCCGGCGGACTATCTTCTAGTATCGGAGAAATGGCAGAATATACCAATGGTTGCGAGATAGATTTGGCCAAGGTCCCACTGAAGCAAGAAGGACTATCATCATGGGAAATATTAGTTTCAGAATCTCAAGAGAGGATGACCGTTGCAGTTACTGAAGCAGATGCACCTGCGTTTGAAGCGCTTGCAGCATTACACGAAGTTGAGGCAAGCCTAGTTGCTTATTTTACCGACACAGGACTATTCCACGTCAAGCACGGCGAATCAACAGTTGCCTCTTTACCGATAGAATTCCTTCACGACGGCGTACCCCAATTACGCCTCGAAAGCGAATGGGCAACACCATCACATCCAGAATTCACATATCCGGGTGAGATGAACCATTCATCCCTTCTTCTCCGAATGCTTGCTCGACCCAATATAGCCTCCAAAGAGACATGGGTTAGACAATATGATCACGAAGTTATTGCACAAACTGCGGTAAAGCCATTTGTTGGAATAGAGAGAGATGGCCCTGGTGATGCAGGAGTCCTCGCCCCGTTGCACGGGTCTACACGCGGCCTAGTTGTTTCAAACGGAATCGCCCCTAGGTATTCAGATATTGATGCTGGAGCAATGGCCGCCGCCGCAGTCGATGAAGCGGTAAGAAACGCGGTTTGCACAGGCGTCGATCTATCGAGAATTGCCGGCTTAGACAATTTCTGTTGGCCAGACCCTATCGAGTCAAAGAAGACGCCCGATGGAAAATTCAAACTTGCACAATTAGTTCGTGCGAACAGGGAACTTGAGCGAATATGCAGAGCCTATTTCGTGCCATGTATTTCTGGAAAAGACTCGATGAAGAATGATTATGGAAGCGGAGAGAACAAAATTTCAATCCCTCCAACGCTCCTTTTCTCAGTATTTGGAAACCACCCCGACGTGAGATACACAACCACCTCAGACCTCAAGCCCGGAGAAAGCCTGTACATCATTGGAGAATCCAAACAGGAACTGGGGGCGAGTGAACTTGCCTTTATGCTAACAGAAGCAGGAGAAGCCCAAGGAATTGGAGGCGAAGTCCCAGGATTACCATTCCCTGAAAGGAACCTTTCCAATTACAAAGCACTCACCAAAGCAATTCAAACAGGCTTAGTCCGAACCGCTCACGATTGTAGCGAGGGCGGAGTTGCTATTGCATTAGCTGAGATGTGCATTGGTGGAAGAACCGGTGCTGAAATCGATATTGATGGGCCCGGAGATGCAGACCAAACTGGACGATTATGGGGCGAATCACTCGGCCGCATCATCGTTGGTGTTGCACAATCTAAGAGAAGCGCATTCCTCAAACAAATGTCTGGGCACGACCTCACATATCTAGGCGAAACCACCGTAGGTGACGATTTGACAATCCTTGATGGCGATGAAATTCTCATCGAAGCAAATGTACCAGAGATGGTCTCTGCTTGGAAAGGTAGCCTCGATATGACTGGAGGTGATGAGTGATGGCTGATACCCCTAAGGTAGCAGTACTCTTTGGATTTGGAATCAATTGTGACCGTGAGACTGCGGCAGTATTCGAACTTGCTGGAGCTACCTCTGAACGAGTGCACGTCAACCATTTTGTTAATGGAGAAAGAGACCTTTCGGAATTCCATATACTCGCAGTACCTGGTGGCTTTTCTTTCGGAGACCACCTCGGGTCCGGCCGCCTTCTTGGCAATAGAATGAGGTTTGCAATGAGGGAGCAACTCAGTGCATTTGTGGCCGCGGGCAAACCAATAATAGGGATATGTAATGGATTCCAAGTTCTCGTGAAAACCGGATTATTACCTGGCGTAGAAGTTCCAGATTTCGATCAGACAGCAAGCCTCACTCTCAACAATAGCGGACGGTATGAAGACAGGTGGGTCACTCTAGAATTTGATCCTGCCAGCCCATGCATTTGGACCAAAGGAATCACCCGAATCGAATGCCCCGTCCGCCACGGAGAAGGCCGATTTGTCATGCCGTCAGCAGCAGATCTCGATAAATTAGACTCGAACAACCAGATATCAGTTAGATATGTAGATCCAGCGACAAAACCCGGCCAAGGGATCACCGACGAAACACTCCCCTTCCCATTATGTCCCAATGGAAGTATCCGTAATATTGCAGGGATTTGTGACCCGACAGGGCTCATTTTCGGGTTAATGCCGCATCCCGAAGCAGCATATGCAAACTTCCTGCACCCACACCACACAAGGTCAGATGTCAACGAAGAATTGCTCAGTGAATGCATGCAAATATTCCGAAATGCCGTTGATCACGTCAAGGCAAGCCTTTGAGAGAGAGGCCCCATACGCCAAACATGGCGACCGAGAAACTGTACATGGAGAGCATTGACGCATGCTATCTAACTGAGTTCGAAGCAACGGTAACTGCGGCTGACGAAGATACAGTGATGCTGGATAGGAGCCTATTCTATCCCTTAGGCGGCGGGCAGAATTGGGATACTGGAAAAATATCCTGGCAGAGCGGCGAGGTTGTAGTAAACGAGGTTCGGGGCAGAGGAGAAGTCATTCATCACGTCGGGGAAGATCACGGTCTTACCGAAGGCGAATCGGTCATCGGCCACATTGATTGGGAGCGACGGCATGCTCACATGAGAATGCACACAGCCCAGCACCTTGTCAGCGGAATAGTCTACGAATTATATGATGGGGCAAGAACCGTTGGCAACCAAATCCACGTTAACCGGTCACGCATCGATTTCAAACCAATCCGCTTTGATGAAGAGATGATTGAGAACACATTTCACAAAGCCAACGAGATGGTAGAATCCAATTTAGAAGTAACAGACGCAGTGATGACAAGAGACGAAATCAATGCGATTATGCCACCGGATCGCACGAATATGGACTTGCTACCAATTTCAGTAAAACAGCTTAGGGTGATACGCATAGGGGACAATGTGGACCTCTGTCCTTGTGCAGGCACACACGTCAGAGAATTAGGGGAAATTGGAACCCTGGAATATCTCGGAAAAAAGAACAAAGGAAAGGGGACAACTCGCGTTAGTTACACACTAGATGGCTGTGAGTCTTGAGACGAGTAGAAACGCACATCTATTGTCTGATAAACTTTTAATTTAATTACTTCTAGAGAAACTTATAGGTCTAAATCATCATCCAAGAGGTCTGAAACCTTTGAAACAGAATCATCCCAATCTTTCCTACTGCGCACTCTTTCTTCGATAGTAGCTGTTTCAACAATATCTTTCAGTGGCTCAGGCGCCTCTAAAGCGCTTTGTTCACCTACTATTTTGTCAACCATTGCACGGTCTTCTCCTAGGCGGTCAGAACGGTCTACTGTGGCAATAGGGCGACTCGGAATTGTCCTAGCGCCATGTGAAACATCCTCGGCCTCAAGCGTGTCAGCCATGTGTTGTAAGACCTCATCAGAAGGCAACTCGTCTTTCCAAGGGTTCTGATTAGCAATATCTTGGATTGGGTTTGCCTTCTTTATTGCCGCTTGAGCTGCGAAGAGGCTTTCCAAATCTTCAGAAGTAGGTTCTGGTTTAGCATCGGTCAATTGATTGGCCAAGTATTGTTGCTCTATCAGAAAAGGCCCGTGTATTTCGTCATGGTCGTGTCTATGAGGAGATGCTGCAAGCGCCAAAAGTTCCCTAGCAAATTGGTATAACTCCTCATCCTGCGGCGCCTTCGCAATTTCTTCTCTAATTTTTCTATGATGAGAAATGCAACCACGACACCTCTCCGAACCAGCGGTATCGGGGGCGTCGCATCGGAGACAACAAGCCTGGAACCCCAGATCTTTCATCGCCCGTCGCGGCATCGCCATATTCCCTGCTATTTAGTGGAAGCCAAGAACCCTTTCGCACGAGGCTTCAAAGCCCACCCCCCAAGGTTCACACTGATGGCGAGGGACCCGAGAGCCGATATTCTGGAAGACGATCTCTTTCCAAAAGCGGCCCCCCGTATACACAGAGTTCACGCTCATCGCTCTAACGACGGCACAATACACGTAGGAGTTGGAGAAGGCCAAGGAGGTATAGGCGGCTTCTTCGGAGTTAATTCTCGTCAGCCAATAGAGCACCATAAAGGAAAGATTTGGCACTTTTCAAAGGAGGAGCAAAGGCACTTACTCCTTGCAACCGGGGCCTTTACTTTGGCCTTAGGGTTAATGAGAGTAGGAGGATTATTTGGAACAGATGGATTTGACTCAGGTTCAGCTTGGGCAATGACATTATTGATTTCAATGCCAGTAATGTTAATCGCAGTGGGCCCAGCATTTCTATTACACGAAATTGGCCACAAAGTTGTAGCAAAGCACTACGGTTGTTGGGCTGAGTTTAGAGCAGATCCAAAAGGGTTGCAATTTGGAGTAGCACTTGCCGCATTCCTCGGCGTTGTTTTCATGGCGCCGGGGGCAGTGATGGTTGCCGGATTGGTCACTAGGAGGCAAAATGGCCACATTGCAATAGCAGGGCCGTTAGTCAATCTTGGATTATTTGTAATCGGGATTCCATTAGGAGGAATATTGTTGGGACTCTCTGGAATAGGCACTGAGATAGCAGGAGAATATCTCACCTCATCAGGATTAAATCTCAAACTAGTACTCTATGATATTGTACTATGGTGGATAGGCGCCAATCTGATATTAGCCACTTTCAATATGTTGCCATTCGGACCATTAGATGGTGCAAAAATAAGAGATTGGAATGAAGGAATTTGGTTTGGATTCTTCATCCTTTTCTTAGGCCTATCTTTCCTAATGATTACTGGAAGATGGAATGCGATTTCCTTGAGTTTAGCAATAGCTGGCGCGTTCTAATCACTCATCGAGATACGCGTTTCTAACTGGCGTCTCATCTAGATGGAAGAACGAGTAGGTCGCCCACCAAGTGATCATATCGAGACTGTTAACCAGATTACTGGTGCCCGATTGCTCTTCTCCGTAATCCTTGCCAGTAGTATCCATCCACGCTTCCATTTCTTCGAGGGTATCGCAAGTTTGGTGATAACACCAATATCCATCAACCAGCCCACCAAAGCCCATGGTAACCGTTCCGAGATTATCTTGGAAACTAGCGTGGTCTGAACGCGCAGTCGTATCTTCATGAACGATAATTTCCGGCCGATCTCTGGCCATCCAATCATCAACCTTCCAAGTATCTTCAGAGTGATTTGTTCCTAGGAGTGTGGACATTTGCTCTTCGACTCCAATAGCATCAGAACCAATCCACTGTGCAAGATTTACCATTCCTGCTTGATTCATAACGTCGTGGTCCAGACTCGGACCAATGTAGATTCGCATTGGCCACACTTCCTCGTCCTTAGGATAACCATCAGGGTCGACTGTAGTCGCAGGGTCACCGTGAGGGGCACCGCCGCCACCAGGCCAATTGACGCCCGCCATATCGAGGTTGACATAATTGGTAATCTCAACCTGAGGGTTGTCTTCTTTCACATAATATTCAGTCCAGTAATCCGAACCGCGCTTTCCACCTTCTTCACCACTCCAGAGGCAGAATACCATTGTGTGGCGCGTAGAATATCCACTCATCGCTTCAGCCACAGTAAGAACCATGCTTGTGCCAGCGGTATTATCGTAAGCACCAACACGAGTACCATAGGTTCGACTACCGGTAATATGTGGGTCAAGTAGGACCGCATTTGCTGGTGGGGCGACATCGAAATGTGCGCCAAAAACCATCCATTTGTCAGCATCAACTTCGCCCCAACGATATCCACAGACATTGTATGCCTCGGGATTTTGCATACCGAAAATATCTGTGAACTCAAAACGGTGAGTCATTACCTCTAGGCCGAAACTTTCCAGAGTTTGGATTAGGTACTGAGCCCCGTCTTCATAGGCAGGATTTCCTTGGCCCGCCCAACGATCAAGATAACCCATCGCTCCATCGGCCGCATCAGTAGCGTCGAGGGAACGGTCGGTTAGCATACTGAGATAATTGTAAGTGGTTCTACCATTGACCACCCCTGTAGAATGCCTCCCGCCATCAGCTTCAGAATAAGCGGCTGCAACGGGTCTTTCCACGAGTAAACGAATGGCTATAACAGACCCTCCGTTTTCATTTGAAGCATTTACAACATCGAGACTACCGTTGTTGGCAACTCTCTCAATAGCATGGTTATCCGTTGCATCTGCACCGCCACGCTCTAACCAAGTTCTCCAGGATTCATCAAGGTCACGAATTGGCCAGTGCTCCCTTCCACTTTCACCAACAATAACAATCGCAGTATCGGCCCGGGGAGGCGCTAGAACCATCAAAGAAACCGATTCACCAGCCTTCAAATCAATGACAGTAGAATTCTGTACAAATCCGGAATCTTCATTCTTGATAAGATAAGGAACGAAGACGGCAAGGGCTTCGTGCGCTTGAATCGTTAATGGCTGAAAAGCACCCCCCATCAAAGTGGTAGGCGTAACAGTAACATCCTTGAGAGAAAGAGCATGACTTTCCTCTTCACCAAAACAACCAGTGAGAGAGGCTGTGCCCATTAGGGCGACCAGAATAAACGCAGTTAGGCCCCTCCTCATGTGCGAGCCGTAGGCTCGCTCCCTTCTCAATGCTGCGATTTTTCGATTGAACGAGGAATAGAAGGTTTGAAGAGGGAGCAGGTGCATATTTTACACTGAGAACATGTCGGTAATAACAGCACCATTGATTCATGAACTCCTTCGTAGGAAGCGATGTGCAAAGGGCGTTTGTCGCCCAAAGCGCACTTCTTACCTCTGGGCAAAGATGGTCCGTGAGGAAGAGGAGGACATGACTCCGGTAATCGAAGGCTGATGCCTTTGATTCAGATTACGTTCAGAACGGGCTTCTGATCGAGAGACAAGAATGTCATCGTTGCCCACCAGGCAACAACATCGAAACTTTCGACGAGATTTTGTTCTCCAGTTGCATTATTGGTCTCCATGTATGATTCCATTTGACTCAAGCGGTCACAATCACGGTGGTAACAAGGATATCCATCAACAACTCCATTCCACCCCATGGTGATAGTTCCAAGGTTTTCTTGGAATGGCTCGTGATCACTTCTAGCTGTAGGCGACTCATAGATGGCAACGGTGTCAGTATATTGGTCGGTCCACATCGCCGCCTCTCCATCCTCGCTCCACGCAGCCCATCCACGCTCTATTTCATATTCGAGCCCAAGTTGACCTGCGCCAACCCATTCAGCGAGCTCATACATTTCTTTCTGGTCGATTACATCAGGGTCTACTTCAGGGCCGATATAGCATGATAGAACCCAATCTCCAGGCCAGTTAATTCCCATCATATCGAGATTGACATAATTAGTAACAGTTACATCCATCGTAGCGACTTCTTGTGTCCACGACGATGAGCCCCACAACCCTTCTTCTTCACTACTCCAAAGACAGAATACCATTGTACGCCTTGTCTCGACCTTAGATAGGGATTCAGCGGTTTCAAGAATCATCGAAGAGCCAGCAGTATTGTCGTAAGCACCAGTTCTTGTACCGTATCCTGGAACAGATGGCCCGGGAGTATATGCGGCGGGAGGAGCGATATCGAAGTGGGCGCCGAATACTAACCACTCATCGGGAACTTGACTTCCAGTCTTGTATCCGCAAATATTGACTGCCCACAATGTGCCGGCTTGGAAACGGTGAACGGTCACATCAAGGCCATAGCCTTCAAGCACGCCTGAAAAGAAAGTAATCGCATCTTCATATGCAGGGTTGCCATTACCAATCCAGCGGTCGAGATACCCTTTTGCCCCATCTGCTGGATCAAGAGGGTCGGGGGTTTCATCGGTAATCATTGCAATCCATTCGTAGACGGCACGGCCATCTACCCATCCCTCAGAATGAGCTTGCCCTTGATTTTCCTCCAGAGTAGAATCAACACGGCGCTCCATCGAAATCTGAATAGGAACTCGACGATCAACTTCGCTATTGCTAGTATTTGTCCATGGCAACAAACCATCGTCGAGGTTTGTTGTACGATATACGCCACCTTCGTGAGGGGCACCTCTAGCCATCCAAGTTGACCAAGACTCATTGGCGGCACGAATTGGGAATGCAGATTCCCCAGCAGGAGCAATGTAAAGAGTAGCCAAATCTAATCGAGCAGAAGGAAGAATCAGGAACCCGACTTCTTCACCCTTATCTACATCGATAATTGTGCCATTTTGCACATACTCTGTGACCGGGTCCTTGACAAAGTGAGGGACATAGAGGACCAAATCTTTTGTTGAAGTGAACTCAACCCACTGCCAATCACCGGCAGCCCAAGCGTCAGGACTGACGGTCAAATCCGAATCTGAGACAGTAAGATCAGCCGCGTCTTCCCCAAAACACCCGGAGAGAGACCCCATCGCCATGACGAATACCATCGTCAGCGCTCTGAGTGCGTCCATGCCCTGCCGACCCACCAACCCTTGTTGAATCTATTCGGTGCAAGCGCCTACCGTTGTGCGGAACACATTTTCCACATTCAGGACAAGAATTAAACCAACATCATCGGCCCATCTGGCTGATGGCGACCGTTAGGTTGGATCAGAAGGGGCGGGCATTAGTCCGAGCAGTACCCGATTCTTATGCCAATGCCCTTGCCAGTTATTTTGGCGCAGGGCCAACAAATGTTGCATTGGCTAGGTCCCAACACACAGCCTATGTTAGCGCTCTCGAATCTAATGGTGTTGAAGTAACAATTCTTCCAGCCGACAACGCACATCCTGATTGCATATTTGTTGAAGACCAAGCGGTTGTAATCGATGGACATGTTCTACTTCCTGTTCCTGGCGCTGAATCACGCCGCGGTGAACAACCGCCAATTGCTGACTTTTTAGCACAGAAACTCGCAGGCCATCAGATTTGCAAGATGGAACCTCCAGCGATGATGGATGGAGGAGACATTCTTCGATTAGGAGACATTATTTTCGTTGGACGCTCTACGCGAACAAATGATGCAGGAATTGGCGAACTGAAGGATCTTCTCGACCATCTTGGACACGAATTAAGAATCGTGGACATCCCTCCACATGCTCTTCACCTGACTAGTATTGCTTCCACCCCCTGCGATCAGATTATTCTCGCCCCTGAAGGATACTTGAGCCCCGAATCCTTTGGTGAAATGCCAGAGGGTTGTGAAGTTGTGATGATGCCCAAAGAAGAGGTATATGGTTGCAATACAATCGGCCTTCCTGGACGCAAAGTTCTCGTCGCAGATGGTTATCCAACAGTGGCCAAAACCCTCGAGGAAAGAGGCTTTGAAACCATCCTTCTCGATATGAGTGAAATCAGAGCAGCAGACGGCTCACCGACCTGCTGTTCCATCTTCTTTTGAGCCCTACGAGTTGTTGATATACGCGTGGAATGTGGCAAACTCGCTGCAGGGGTTGCCAAGCTTGGTCAACGGCGCTGGGATGAGGTCCCAGTCCTCAATGGTTCGCAGGTTCAAATCCTGCCCTCTGCACCTCTGAAGGCCATTACAAAGGCTAGTCACGGCGACCAATCATTGCAGCGCCTATGAGTGAAAGCACACTAAGCAGGGCTGTGAAGCCCGGCAGTTCTTGCAATGGGTTCTCATCACTGTAAGCATCAGCAGAGGTTGAGTGTAGGCGAAGGTGTGTCCAGTCTACACTTGTGTTGCCATCAATCATGATTGTATCTCCATTGGTCAGTGTTCCACTTGAATCTGAATCTCCATAGCTCAAATATACTGCCGCAGTTGTATCATCATGCGCTTCAGGTTCTCCAAGGCTATACATGGTGCTATTGTCTTCATCACAAGTGAGTGTTGTGTCGCCCATGTCGTCAGTTTCTTCGACGCAATTTGCGAGCACAATGCTGTAGTCCTCAAATGAACCTGCAAAGGCAAATTCTGCATCCGAAGTAACCGTAAATGTTCGGTTGACCGAGCCTTCTTCCTGCTCCTCTACCCCCTCATCAGAGTTATCACCGCAGTCGTCCCAACCATCGTTGACATCACTCATCGGAATCTCATCACCATTGTCACAGACAAAGATTTCCGGTTCCGACCACTCTGTGCCATTGGCCGAGTGCTCGTAATCCGCACTCTGACCCTTGTCGTCAGTGCAGTGCCAGTCTACGTCGTGGTTTTCGCAGTAGTACCACATACTATCCCAGTCTTCATCCTCTTCAGAATACTTGCACTTACACCAGGTATCCTCTGAAATCCATTCACAATATCCACCATCATAATCAGTCCAATCGTGAATATTTTCGTCAGATCCATCCGAACAGTCAGCAAAACCATCATTTTCCCAATCTGCTGGGATTTCTTCTCCATCGCCACAAATGAATACAGAATCCGTATCTTCTGCATCTGCTTCTTCAAGTGTGAATGGCAATGCTTCGTATCCAAGTGTTGTATCAATCATGAGTAGTGCAGCCACTTCTTCACCAGAGAGAATTTCAACGCCCATACTTTCATTGCCTGTGTCATAGGAATAGGATGTCATCACCCATGTTCCATCGGCATTCATTGAGAAACCCATCTCAATATCTTGTGCATCAACCATGTAGGTTACCGTGAGTCCACCATCTAAGGGGTCATATGCATGTGCGGTCGGCATTGGACACTCTACACAACCGTCCCACGCGCCCAACATGGTCACCATGTCTGCAGCGCCAGGCATGTCCATCTCACCTGAAGACTGTTCCTCAGTTTCTTCAGCGCCAGCAGCAACCACATCTTCCATTGACATGGCAGAGCTCATTAAGAACGATTGGTCCATGTAAGTGGCCTGAATGAGGGTGCCTCCATCATCACTGCTTGTAATGGTCCATGCCTGTGAAATTGTCATACCCATACTACTGATGGTGATATCTGATCCACTGTAAACCGTGTTTTCATTTTCAGCCGTGGTTGCAACAACAGTGTATGCGCCCATGTCCATGTCTTCATCGACTCCAGCCATGGTAATCTTGATGCCCATATCGGCCGGGGGTTCATCCGCATCCATTAGAGTAGAGAAATCATCGATTGCCGCACCCATCATTTCCTGACTCATACACGTCGAGTCCGATGTGTCGTCTTCAACGTAGTTGAGTGCAGCTGGGTCGTTACATCCCGGGGTCATTTCATCGATTGTGCCCTCAACTGTTTCAGTCAATCCTTCTATGCATCCTGCCAAAAGAAAACAAGCAGTCATCAGTAGTACCAGTGCTTTACGCATGAAGTTGGGTTTTGCTGACAGTAGATAAATGCGGCCCCCGCCGATTAAATAGGCATCTCACAGTAGATGCTTGAAGTCACGGCGGTATCTTTATGATATCATAGTGATAGCATAACATGGAGAGAGAAGAATGCAAGCACCACAGCCCCCGGAAATACTAATCAAAGCCGAAACTAGTTCGGACGAAATTATGTTTAAAGACCACGATAAAGCCACCCTTAACGGCTTCGTTGGAATTCTTATTCACATCATTGGAGTACCGTGCCTTACCCTTCTTTGCTTTACACTATATGCGCTAGGCGGCTTCGGGGTTGCTTTAGCAAGTTTGATTCAACTTGCTCTCTCTGCCCTTTGGTTTGTTCAATGGAATAGCTACCTAATCATCAACCCTAACGAGGCGCAAGCCCTGCAATTTTTCGGAAAGTATTCAGGAACGGTTCAGAAAGAAGGTTTCCACTTTCTCATCAACCCCCTCTACCATAAGGAGAAGATTTCGTTCAGAATTCGAAATTTCGAATCGGCAAAACTCAAGGTCAATGACGTAAATGCAAACCCAATCGAAATTGCAGCAGTCGTTGTTTGGAAAGTAGTTGATGCTGCTGAAGCATTATTCGAAGTCGATAACTACCACGGCTATGTCCAAATTCAAAGCGAAGCAGCATTGCGAGCAATGGCTACCAAGTATCCATACGATATTATTGAAGACAAAGATGTTGGGGGAGTTGCACTTTCAAGCCACCAAGAAGTCATTGCGCAAGAATTGCAATCATCTGTCGAGGCACGCTTGAAGCGCGCAGGAATTCAAGTCCTTGAAGCGCGCATCAGCCACCTTGCATACTCCCAAGAGATCGCCCAGGCCATGCTTAGGCGCCAGCAAGCAAGCGCAGTCGTTGCAGCACGCAGCGAGATTGTCAAAGGAGCAGTAGGCATGGTGGAATTGGCCCTTGAACAACTCAGTGACAAGAACATCATCGAACTCGATGAAGATAAAAAGGCCTCAATGGTAAGTAACCTCCTTGTTGTTCTTTGCTCTGAAACCGACACTACACCTGTGGTTAATACAGGGACACTGTATCAGTGAGGCAAAGACGTGGAAGAAATAGCAGTGCTCATCTTGAGGAGCGCAATCGCAATTCTTTTGCTGCTTTATACAGGGTTCTGTTGGGTAAAGCAAGGAGTACATGTCCGAGGTAAAGGCTGGAAAACCAGGGAAGAAGCTCCCAAAACATTCTGGTTTAGCATCGTTTTGTACATTCTGCTCGGCGCATATATGCTAGTGGGAAATTTTCTGTTACAGGGGAGATAAGAATGGGGAAAAAGAAAATACTCCTACGAATGGACCCCGAACTCCATGAAATCATACGACGGATGGCAGAGAATGATTTCCGTTCAGTAAATGGGCAAATTGAATTTCTTTTGAAGAAAGCAATCCGTGAACAAAGGGGCGAATAGAAACACTCTGAAGGTTACGAGCGCCTTGGCGTTGGTACCTTTCCGATTGATGGAACACATGTCTTGTGATGTAAAATAATGAAACCGCCGCAGGATTCATCACTACATCGCTTCACTCAGGGGTTAGGATGAGAGTGCATGCAGTGGTTCTAACCATCCTCGTGATGGCCGCCTCGCTATCGGGGTGCCTTAGTTCTGAAGGGGATTCAAACCACTCTGTAAATGAGGCCGAAGAATCGCCTCTTCATATCAACCATATCCAAGTAAAAGGCACCCATAATTCGTATCACGTAAAGCCAAATGGCCCAACGGTTAGAGCTTATGATTACAGCCACGAACCATTGGATGTTCAGGCTGAAGAATTCGATGTGAGACAATTCGAAATCGATGTTTGGTGGAGTCCAGGTCAACAGATGCGAGTTTACCATAATCAGTACGACCGTGGAACAACTTGCCAAGTATTACGCGAGTGTCTCGACACCCTTCTAGCATGGTCAGACTCCAATCCCTCACACGTACCATTGATGATTTGGATCGAGCCAAAAGAATGGACATGGACAGCTGCAGATACTACTACTGTAATGGAGGCTCAAAACATGTTAGAGGATGTTGAAGAACAAATCAATCTCGCCTGGCCCCTTGAGAAAATAATCATTCCAGATAATGTGCGGGGGGAACATTCCGACCTTTCTACTGCCGTTACTACCACTGGCTGGCCATTATTGGACGAGTCGCGCGGTAAGGCGATCTTCATCTTACTTGGAGGGGGAGACGTTAGGGATGAGTACCATTCTCAACACCCTAATCTCGAGGGGGCAACGATGTTTACAATGTCTTCAGAAGGAACCCCTGAAGCTGCAATTTTCTCAGACACCAATCCGGTTGGTAATGCTGAGAGGATTCGTGAATTAGTGGAGTCAGGATATATTGTTAGGAGCCGGGCAGACGATGCCGAAGATGGCGAGGCTGACAATAATGAAACCGAAAGGAGAGATGCAGCATTTTCTGTAGGGGCGCACTCGATTTCGACTGATTACCCAGCCCAAGTTGATGGAATCGAGTATTGGGTAGACCACCCAGTGAGTTGCAATCCAATTACTGCGCCACCAGATTGTTCAATTGAACGAATTATCGGCACATCCTCTTAATTGACCATCGGGCTTGAAATCAGAACGGCCTTCCCCGTCCATGGACCAGTCTGATGACAAACCCCAGTTCACCATGACAAGGCTCCGTATCGTCACTGTAGAACCAGAAATGAACGAGAACCAGATGGCCCTGCACCAAACACTCGGGGGGCTTTGCGCCTTCCTTACCAGCGCAGACCTTGCAAATTTTCTTTTTACCGAAATGTTCCGAGAATTATCCGGAGAAGGAAATCCCTGGGCGATATACGAAGTTGGCGTTTATCTTGACCATACAAAAACTGTTGAAATTATCCCGGTGCACGATGGAATTACGATTGCAGATCCACAAATGAGTGGAACAATTCCAGAGCATATCCAAATTGTTCGCGAAGAAGTGAGAATGGCAGAATTAATCCAGATATGGCACGATGGCGTCATGAATGGCTGAAGCGATTCCTTGAAATGGGGACTCAGTTCCCATCGCGTCAGGAGGGGTGGGATGAATAGCAACGGTTTCCATAATACACTACCCGACCCAGACCCTGAGCAAACGCTTGAATGGCAGGAATCAATCCGTGCTGTTAGCGATGCATTTGGCCCCGAAAGAGCAAGACGTCTCTTGCTTGATACACTTGATGCAGCAGGAAACGAAGGCATTGACATCTCTGTTGTAAATACACCATATCTCAACACGATACCGATTTCACAGCAGCCAACATATCCTGGTGATATCGAGATGGAAAAGCGCTTACACGGCGTACTTTCTTGGAATGCGATGATGATGGTTACTCGAGCAAACAAAGCCAACGAAGGAATTGGCGGACACATTTCCACCTATGCCTCAAATTCCCACCTATGGGAAGTGGGCCAGAATCACTACTATCGCGGAAAAGACCTCGATGGATGGGGCGACCATGTTTATTGGCAAGGGCACGCAAGTCCGGGAATTTATGCTCGTGCGTGGCTTGAAGGACGCCTAACTTTGGAGAACATTGAGAATTTCCGTCAAGAATGCGGCGGCGAAGGACTGTCCTCCTACCCTCACCCTCGATTGATGCCTGATTTTTGGGAGCACCCCTCGGTATCGATGGGGCTTGGAGCCATGACGGCAATTCACACCGCTCGTTTCAATCGATACCTTTCCAATCGGGGATTATCAGATACCAGTAATTCTCGAGTATGGTACACGATGGGCGATGGCGAATCGGATGAACCGGAGTCACTTTCTCAATTGAGTCTGGCGGGGCGTGAAGGCCTTGACAACATCATCATGGTAGTGAATTGTAACCTTCAGAGATTAGATGGACCGGTTCGTGGTAACTCGAAGATTGTACAAGAACTCGAAGGAAGCTTCCGTGGCGCTGGCTGGAACGTCATCAAGATTCTATGGGGGAGTATGTGGGATGACTTATTCGCAAGGGATAGCGAAGGCCGATTAGCAAAACGTCTCGAAGAATTAGTGGATGGAGACGAGCAACGAATATTCACTTCTGATTCAGCAACATTCCGAAAGGAAGTATTCAATTCACCCGAACTCAAAGCGATGGTTTCTCATTTGGATGACGATGCACTAGAAGCACTTGCAGCAAACCTTGGAGGGCACGATGTTCTCAAAATCAACGCGGCATATGCTGCTGCTGAAGCCGAGAATGAGAAACCTACTGTGATACTTGCTAGAACGATCAAGGGACACGGGCTCGGCCCTGCATTCGCTGGGCGCAACTCAACTCATGGCAAAAAGAAGGCCGATGAAGACAGCATCAAATGGATGTGCAAGGACCTTGGGCTTTCTTTCACGGACGCTGAACTCAAGAAATATCCTTACATCCTTCCCGAAGATGTTCCTGAAGTAGCGGCATATGCCAAAGAACGCAGAAGCGCCCTAGGGGGGCCATGCCCAGAAAGACGAACCCCTCCTTTCGGACTAACCCCTCCGGGGCCTGAGGGATACTCGTCTTTCGACGAGGGCACCAAGGGTAAAATGCAAGTTTCTTCCACGACGGCATTCGTTAGAATATTGAGGAGTTTGATGAAGGATGAAAACATCGGCAAACGAATCGTTCCAATTATTCCCGATGAGGGAAGAACATTCGGTATGGATCCACTATTTGCTGAATTTGGAATCTACCATCCTGAAGGTCAGAAATATACTCCCGTTGATCATAAGATGATAATGAAATACAAGGAAAGCGAACAGGGACAGCTTTTGCAAGAAGGAATTAACGAAGCAGGAGCGATGTCTACTTTCATCGCAAGTGCAACCTCATATTCAACCCAGGGATGCCCAACAATTCCCTTCTACATCTTCTACAGTATGTTTGGATTCCAGAGAATTGGTGACCTAGTTTGGTCTGCAGCCGACCAAAGAGCACGCGGATTCATGATTGGAGCAACCAGTGGTCGAACAACCCTCAATGGGGAAGGGCTCCAGCATCAGGATGGACAAAGCCTCCTAATGGCTCATACAAATCCAGCAGTAAGAGCGTACGACCCGGCATTTGCTTACGAACTCGCAACAATAATTCGCAATGGAATTAACGAGATGGCAATCGAAGAAAAAGACCTGATGTATTACATTGCAGTCTACAATGAAAACCACCCAATGCCACCTAAGCCCGAAGGCACCGATGAAGGCATTGTGAAGGGATTATATCGCCTTAGAAAGACTCCAGATGGCGAAGGGCCAATTGTAAGGTTAGTTGGTTCCGGACCCATAATGTTGCAATTATTTGCGGCGGTAGAAGCACTGCAGAAATTTGGTGTACGAACAGAAATCTGGTCTGCAACCTCATACGGTGAATTGCGCCGAGAAGGACTTGAGTGCGAGAGGACTAATCGTTTGAACCCAGGCTCAGCACGACGAGTTCCATACGTTGAACAGATGCTTGGAGATGGAGCGTATCCAACCGTTTCTGTGAGTGATAATTTAATCGCAGTTCCAGATTTGATACGCCAGTGGGTCGGAGGAGAATATACTGTGTTAGGCACCGATGGGTTTGGTAGGTCTGACACGAGACCTTCCCTAAGGCGCCACTTTGAAATCGACGCAGAACACATTACCTTAGCCGCACTTTCCGCATTAGTAAGAGCAAGAGAAATAGATTCCAAAGTTTACGAGGAAGCCCGTAAAGACATGGGCGTTTCACGCGAGCGAAACGACATCACTTCCCTCTGATTTTCTTCAATGCTCTTCGAGCATGTTGCTTAAACCGCAGTTGAGAATTAAAACGATCTCGAATGATACCCTTTGGGTCGACCACTAAGGTCTCTCTACCTGCAATCAAACCCAATGTACTCTTGACACCCAACGAGTCCCTCAATATTCCACCCTTGTCACATAGTAGTGGGAAAGTAAGGCCATTTCTTTTTTTGAAAGATTTTTGTGCACGACAAGAATCTGAAGAAACTCCAATAATTTGTGCATCAATATCTGTAAACTCCTCAGATAGGTCTCTAAATTCACAGGCTTGTTTAGTGCACCCAGGGCTGCTTGCCTTAGGATAGAAAAATATCACAGTCCAGACTCCTTTCAGAACCTCCTGCGTCATCTCTTCCTCATTATCAGCAAGCAGAGAAAAATCGGGAAAGGCCTCACCTATTCGAGAAATATTGCCACCTCCTCCAGTGATTTACGTTCTAATTTAGGGACCATAGCATTATCTGCAGGATAACCAACGGGCATGACTAACATCGCATGCTCATGTTCAGGACGCTCTAGAATATCTCGTAGGAAACCCATTGGCGAAGGTGTGTGTGTAAGGGTGACAAGCCCCATGTTATGGATAGCGTGGATGAACATCCCCGCTGCAATGCCGCATGATTCTGTTGAGTAGTAAGTCGGCCCCATCTCACCGTTCTTTCGCAAACGTCTCGATTGCCGAAATAGCACGATTAGCCAAGGAGCATCTGTCATGTGTTCTTTCACAGCATCTGTACCCAATGGCTCGAGAACTTCTCTCCAAGAGTCAGGCATACGCTCAGAGTATGTTTTTCTCTCCTCTTCTTCAGCCGCAGCACGCATTTTTGCCTTTACTTCAGGATTGCTTACTGCAACAAAAGTCCAAGGTTGCAAATGTGCCCCACTTGGCGCGGTAGAGCCACATTTGATAGCAGCCTCAATCAAAGACTTAGGAACCGGTTTAGTTGAGAAATGGCGTGTTGTGCGTCGGCAATCCATACTTTCGAAAAGTTCAGCGGCGCGCTCTTCCATTTCAGAGGATGGCAATTCATTCCAGGCGAGTTGAATGAAACTCTCCTCTGCCATAGGCACTTGACTCCTCTCAACTCTTTTAAGTGACTTGTAGCGACGATTAATCAGTCTCCATGATAGTTTCCCACAAGCACAGATTCATCTTCCTGAAGACTAGGAAGACCGCTGGGACGAGTATCGAGATTGCACTTTCAGAACATTGCGGGCCTAAGGACACCATTTCTCCAAACGATCCTGCCGACGAAGAGTTGAGAAAAGAGCTTGGATTTAGAGGTCCACAAAACCGATGGGTCGCCCCATGGAAATTAGGCTTCACAGGTTTGCTTGGACTAATTCAAAGGAAGGAATGGGCATTCCATTACAATCATTGTATTGCTGAACTTGTTAAGCGCCGGGTTGGTACTTCAAAATTCGAATCATATACACGATTTTGCGTAGTAAGAAATCCTTGGGATAGAGCGGTTTCGATGTATTGGTGGAATCGAAATAGAACCGATGGGCATGCAATAGACGAAAGCATCGATTTTCCAACATATGTACGAGAGGCTGAGTTAAAATTACTCACCGATAAAGACATCTTCCAGATTGATGGCGAGGCTGTAGTGGACCACTTTGTGAAGTTTGAAGAATTACAAGAAGGCCTCGACTCAGTGATGGATGATATCGGCTTACCTCACCTCACTTTACCACGAGCCAAGGGGGGCACGCGAAAAACAAAGCAACACTATTCTCTATTGTATGATGATGAAACAATGATGATTATTGCCAATATTTGCGCTTGGGAAATCAAGCGTTTTGGATATGAGTTCGACGACCAGCGCTCAGCCGACAACTGAAGGCATCCTGCCTCGTAATCTAAGCCAAGTTTCGCTACTAAATGTCAAGGCATAAAGTGAGGCAAGCCAAAGAGTAGGCCGATCCCAGAACCCAACTGGTTCGCAAACCAATAGCACACAGAGCCAAGATAGAGTTAGGAAGTCAAGAATCCACCTAAGGCCTGCCATTATTTGCCGAGAATTAGATTGCATAGCAGTTAGCTGCGTGTCAGTCAGTACTGCAGTTAACCCCTTCAAATATGACAGAGCATTTCCGCCATTCCATTGCATACGACCTAATTTGAAATGATTCCACCAATCGATGAAGATGAAGACCGTGACCCAGACAACCACGATTTCAAGCAATGGTTCAACGCCAAATAAGTCGAGATCTTTGAATGACCAGGCTAACAATCCCCATAGCCATCCGGCGATTATCAACTGGATAGTTCTGGCAAAATTTGTTAATTTTCTTAGTAATTCAGCATCGTGACCAAGCAACATCTCAAGGGAAATCACCAAACCGACTGCTGCAGTAAGTACTGCGCTTCCCGCTAACCACCACCATTCAAGAGAAGTGTCACGCCACGCTAAGAGGAGTGCTACCAGTGTCCACGCCATCACTAGAGAGGTTGCGGCATTTACCGTCGCCTGCATCACATAGAGAGGGTCGCGCCCATCCTTCAGTACAGCAAGCCCACCCATCAAGCGCACTTCGAAAGCCGAGTCATCGACAATTCCCTGGGCAGCAGCAGTCATACCGCCAACCGATTTGAGACGGGCAGCCTCAACAAAACTCTCGCCATCATCGCCATCAGAAGACCATTTTGAGCCACGTGCGGCCGCAGCAGCAGCCCCACGGCCTCTATTGCGCCCTTTGCCTGCACTACGAGCTTTCGCCCACGCACGAATTTCATCACTTGTGACCTCTTCGACCTGGTCTTCATTGAGGGGCGCACCGTGATCGGTGTAGAGCCAACGACATTGAATTGGGACAGGCGCAGGGTCAACATCGGGTGCAACCATTTGGAATTGGCCAGGGCCAAGCGTTGGTAATTGTTTGACCAAATCCTGGTCGCCCCCACTTTCTTTCAATAGATGTCTAACCTTCTCAACATCTTGAGGTTGGGTGAAACGGCCGATGAAAGTAGTATTTGCCTGGGCGAGAATTTTGTAATCAACATCGCTTACGTTTTGAGTTGCAAGAACGCAAGACACGCCGTATTTTCTAGCCTGTTTGAAAATTAGTTTAATCAAATCCTTAGCCGGAGGATTTCGTGGATGAGGGGGGAGATATGGCGCTACTTCATCCATGAAGAATAATAGTTTCAATTCTCCTTCTGCAGGCTGTTGTGTAAGCATCCAGTCGTACAATTCACGGGCTAATTCCTGTACAAAATATTGTTTCTGCGCTTCATCTTGAATCGTATTGAGATAGACGATATTCATCGGAATTTTCCCAGGCATTGCAGGCTGGCAAAATGCATCAATATCAATTGGAACTCCATTCGAGAATAGTAGTTGGTTCACTCCGCTGCTAAATGCTGACAGTCTACGAGCCAAATCATTGCGCGTCGATTTCGGCAACATGTCATCATAAGCTGGAAGACCGTGTTCAATCATCACTTCATCCCACGAAGGGACTTCAGGCGCTTCACCTTCGAGTTCATCATGGTCAGCATATGCCCCAGGATAGAGCGCTCTGGTGAAATTTTCTTGCGGCTCGCGAACAGCTTTTGCCAGACTTTGAAAATCACTCACATCGAGGCCGAGCCTTGTTCCGTGTACTAGGATTTCATACAGGAAAGGTTTGACGACTTTACCTTGAGTTTTCTCTACATCAAACCCGGCAAGATTGGAAAAACCCGCCGCAACCATATCCCATGCTGTGATCGCCTCTTCTGGGTCTAAATCAGCAGGTGGTGAGCGAAACGGGTCGATGCACAAAGGCAATCCCTTGGACCTTAGAGGCGTCCAAATCCTAACTTCTATTTTCGCTGCCAATTTTTTCATTCGGTCAACATCGCCGCCTTGAGCGGCCAAATCTTTCTCATCAATTGCCAAGGCAAGTCGCGCTAAGTCTCCTTGCGGGTCGATGATTAGTGAAGGGATTCCAGCAAGCGCCGCCTCTTCAATAACCGTCTTTGCCATCACGGTTTTTCCAGAACCTGTTGAACCTAGCATCGCAGCATGTCTAGCCAAAACTGTAGTTTTGATATCTACAACTTCACCAGTATCTCTACGCTCACCAAGGAGCATACCTTTGGGTTTGTATTTACGGCGTCGTTTTGGTTCAGGAGTTTCAAGAATGTCATCGACGAGGTCACCCAATGGGGAGACATCTTCGTCGGACATGGAGCACCGAACATACGGCTGTCACTTGACAGTAACGGCGCCCACGTAGTGGGCGGGACACACTCAAGGGGATGACCCTCCTCGCCGAAGTCATGGCGCGCATCCCATTGGCAAAGCCAATCTTCGATGAGGAGATGGCCAATGCTGCCATGGGTGTTCTGAGATCGGGCCGATGGGTCAAAGGGCCTGAAGCACAAGCATTTGGAAAAGAATTCGCTACATGGTGTGGCGCTGAAGCAGCAGTGCCATGTCAGAGTGGTAGCGCAGCACTTTGGGCTGCTTTGCGACTTCTCGAAATAGGTCCTGGTGACGAAGTTATCGTACCGGGATTGACATTTATTGCTACAGCAACATCGGTGAGCCTTGTTGGAGCAACTCCAGTGTTCGCCGATGTGGAAACCGATTATTGGTGCATTTGCCCGGATGACGTTAACTCAAAAATTACAGAGAAAACCAAAGCGGTGATTGGCGTTCATCTCTTCGGTCAACCATTCTCTCCCCGACTGGTAGAGGTGTGTAAACAACATTCCATTCCTCTTATCGAGGACGCGGCTCAAGCACATGGCGCTATGTTGAATGGCAAAATGGCTGGAGCAATTGGAGACATTGCCTGCTTCTCATTCTTCCCTTCAAAGAATATGGCCGTTGGAGGTGAAGGTGGCATGGTGACAACGACAAGGCCTGAACTAGCGGAAAGGCTGCACAGACTTGTCGATCACGGCAGAGACGACTCCCTAGAATCAATTGAACTTGGGACAAATTTGAGGATGAGCGAAGTTATGGCCGCTATTGGGAGAGAGCAACTCAAACATATCGACCAATGGATAGCAATTCGACGCAATAATTCAACTAGCATTGGGCACTCAACAAAAACCCGTCCAGAGGGTACACACGCATGGCACCAATTGTGTGTACTTTCAGACGACCCGTCAGGATTAATTTCAGCTATGGATTCAGCAGAAATAGACGCAAGAGTCCATTACCCAGTTCCATGTAACCGGCACTCCGTCTATCAAAACCATCCACAGCACAACGATACACTTTCAGTATGCGATGAGATTTCACATCGTTTGGTTGCAGTCCCAGTTCACCCATCATTGACGGATTCCGATATTGAAAGAATCAGAAGCGTTTTGCATCTTCGATCATCTTAGCGAGATTTGCATTCGACCATCCTTTGAGATTGGTCAATTCCATTCCCACCCAATCGGGAATAATTACTGCTTGATTTTCATCATCTAATTCTACTTCTGCAATGATTAGTCCCGCTAAATCATCTTCAAATTCATCTATTTCCCATAAGAGCCCATCATTTCCTCTCCACAGAAATCGAGATTTTCTGGTCGAGGGTAATTTTTCTGCGTTGGTAATCAAATCAAAAACATCCGAAGAAATAGGCCACTCGTGTTCAATTGCACTTGCGCCAAATCTCCTCCCTTTGGCTGTAAGGACACATTCATCTCCCTGTTTACGTATTCTCCAAGTTGCAATATTTTCAATCGGACCATCCGCATTTACAAGGCTAACTCCCGAGTAAGAGATCACTCCATCGACATGTGCTACGCCTGAAAGATAGCATTGGTACATTGGAATAACACTTTCACAATTCTGCCAAGGCTTGGCATTTCTGCCATCTACAAGGAATCGCCGCTCTATCTCGATACCCATCAGGAATCATCCTCTATCGTCTTGGCGCGAGCCTTCGACATGGTAGTTTCATCGAGGAACCAAAAGGTGGGGGTTTCTCCTAACTCTCGATCCCAGTTTTGTACCGAGCGAGCAAAGATTTCCGTCTGAGCATTGTGTTTGCACCAGTTGAGAATCCAATCCATCTGTTCAATCATTTTCTCATCATCACTAGAGCGTTTTAGATTCTCAGCGTTTAGAGCCATATTCATCATGAAAACCGGAGCAAGCGCATATGTCCAGAACGGATTACGCTCGAAATCAACACTACGTTGAGCCGTCCATAGCGAGAAGACCCTATCGTATAACCAGCCAACAGTTAGCACACCAAGCCCTACTCCAATGAATAGGCTACCCATGACTACCCAAGCCGTTGGTAAGCCGATCATTACCGAGTCAGCACGCCCCCATTGCGGATTACTAGCTTCTAATCTTTCGAAGATTAAGAGGCTAAGAGTTGTGGCCCAAAAAATCAAAGAAATAATCGATTGAGATTGCTGCATTCGCCAATACTGACGCATCATCCACTTCTTCATCGGTGGTATTCCACTATCAGACATCACCCCCCGCTCAACATAGGTCCTTCATATTCTAATGGGTAAAAACGTACAATCCTCATACCAATGCTCCATTATATGAGGGAGGCCGCTCGATGTGCATGAACCGGAAGCCCCGCACTTACAGTACCCCACTGGTCGCCATCTTTCTCGTTGGCTTGATGACCATGTCTGGTTGTTTGTCGGCAAATCAGCAAATTGACGATGGAGGCATCGAACCAGGCACCATTCTTCTTGGATGGGACCAATCTGTTTCTAGGACAATAGGATCACCTCAATTGATGACCTATCAGGGCTGTGAAGAATTAGAACACGCGCTGAAAGTTTCAATCGAAGAAGAGACTCGTACCAATTTGATTCAGGCAGTGGAAGAAATCTACTACTGGGGCGGCGGCTGGATGGAAGACGATGTAGCGATGATGGATGGCGCTGAAGGCGCACCATCAGCCGACTCAAACCAAGGAGGCACTACCAGGGTTCGTGAAGAAGGAGTCGATTATTCAGGTACCAATAATCAAGAACAAGGTGTCGACGAAGCGGATTTCGTAAAGACGGATGGATATCACATCTTCTTCCTTGACAGCGGAGTTCTACATATCCTCAACGTTCCAGAATTTGGACAACTAGAGTTGGCGAGCACCACAGAAATCGAAGGATCACCCGTTGCAATGATGCTAAATGGCGACCGTCTGGTTGTGATTTCGACTGTATCTTCTTGGAATATTGATGGCGAAGACCCTCTTGCTCAAGCAATGGGCTGGGGCGGAGAATGGGGTAGTTGGCGTACTAGCACTCTAACCAAATTCACAGTCTTTGACATCTCAGATGCCTCTGACCCTCTTGTAGATAGGGAGCTTTACATCGAAGGATGGTACATGACAGCAAGAGAAGTTGACGGAACCGTAAGGACCGTCACTCACACTTGGATGGATATTCCTGGACTCAAAACATGGCTTGAGTTGCCAGACGGATATTGGAGATTGGATTACGACGACCCACTACGCCGCACCCTACGTGAAGAAGCCGCATCTGCAGCAATTCTTCACAATCAGGAAACTCTAGATTCACTTTCATTAGCAGACATCCTCCCTCAAGTGCACGAAAGAATCGGCACAGAAATTTCAACACACCATATGAGTGATGACGATTGTAACGACTTCGCAGCACCTACAGAGTCTCATAATCGAGGATTTACATCGATATTTACATTGGATTTAGTCAGCGACGAATTAGCCTTTGAAGCCGACCACATTGTAGGTAATTGGCCAATGGTATATGCTTCAGAAGATGTGCTAGTAATCACCGAAAACGCATGGGATTGGTGGTGGTTCTGGGGCAACGATGGGCTTGATGAGGCCACAAATATCCACACCTTCGACATCGGAGAAGCTGGTTCAACTCTTTACACAGGGTCAGGACGAGTCGATGGGACAATCAACGACCAATTTTCACTATCTGAGTATGAAGGTGTAGTACGCGTTGCTACAACTACCGGGCAATGGGCACGTTGGTGGATGAGTGATCCTGAGCCAATGGAAAGCCACGTAGTGACTTTCGGCCACACAGTCGACATCGCTACCGGAGAGCAGCAATTGACTGAAATCGGTCGTGTTGATGGAATAGCACAGAACGAGACAATTTGGTCGGCGAGATTTGTTGAAGATAGAGCATACCTCGTGACTTTCCGTAATATGGATCCCCTCTGGACAATCGACCTTTCAGATGTTACCAACCCACGAGTAATGGGGGAGTTGGAAGTACCTGGAGTTTCGACTTACATCCATCCTCTATCTTCGGACGCAATTCTTACGATAGGCCTAGGTCCTGCTGATGAAGAAACTGGCACGGGGTTGGATTGGTCGCATACTCGACTTTCTCTATTCGATGTGTCGAATTTCTCCAACCCACAAGCAGGGGCTATCCTTTCACTAACCCCGGTTAACGACCCTGACGAGGGATGGACGTGGGCTTGGTCCGAAGCGACATACGAGCACAAAGCATTCCAGTTTTGGGCTCCAAAGGGAATGCTTGCAGTACCTGTAAACACCTATCGCTACGATTACTGGTATGATGCAAATGATGAATATCATTGGAATTATGAATGGATTTCTAAATTGATGATAATCAATGTCACAGAAGACGATTTAACATTACACGGAGAAATCAACCATTCTGATTTCTATGACGATGGACACCACTGGTGGTCTTCGACAAATATCCGCCGTTCAATATTCATGGGCGACTATATCTATGCAATTTCTCATGGCGGGATTACTGCAACAAACCTCACTACGATGGAAGAGACTGCAAGAGTTGACCTCGTAGATGAAATCGTTTACGAGGATGAGAATTCTTCGAATAGCGAAGGCGACCGAGACGATGGCAAAACTTCCGAAGAAGATCGAAACTGACACATGCGAAGGCTGATGGCTAAGAGCGCATCCGACCTGCTATGATCAATGTCGCACTCTTGGGCTGCGGCCGGTGGGGACAGCACCATCTGAATGCTCTTTCAGACCTTCGAGACATGGGTATTGTGAACCAGATTACCGCAGTAGACACCTCTCCAGATGCAAGGTCGAAAGCGATACTTGCCGACGTGGTAACAGATTCTATCGAGAATGTTTTCGCAGACCTTGTAATTGTAGCAACGCCTTCTAACATGCACGCTACACAGGCGCGAGATTTGATGGCCGAAGGATTCCACGTTCTTGTAGAGAAACCTCTTGGATGTTGCGAAGCAGAAGCTGCGCAAGTGTTGGCAACTGCTCATGAGCACGGCCGAGTGATGGGAGTAGGATTACTACTACGCTTCCATCCAGCAGTGAAATTAGCAAAGGAATTACTCTTGAATGGCTCGCTTGGCCGTCTTGAAACTATCCGATTTGTTCGTCGAACAATTCGAAACGCCCCAAAGGGAGGCAATGTAATCGAGGCATTAGGAGTTCATGCAATCGATTTGATTTGCCATATTATGGGCGAGATGGAACCCTCTGCAATACATGCAGAAGGAGACCTTGTTGAATCACGCCTCGCACTTGAATTCCCACATGGCATAGAGGCGATCATAGATGTGGCATGGGATGCAAACATCGAGTGCCGAAGCGTAACTCTTGTAGGTAGTCGAGCAACTTTGCGATTTGATTTAGATATTCATGATAGAGCGATACTAGTAACCGATGAATTTGAAACAACTCTTTTTTGTGAATCATCGCACTCTCCATTAGAATCTGAGTTACGACATATTATCGCAGCCATAGAAGATCACAATGCCGGGCGCGGGTGGACTGCAGTTCCCGACCATGGCGCTGCTTTACGCGGCGTGAGGTGGACAGAGAGAGCGATTATCGCGCTACCCTTGGCACGGCATAATTGAAGAATCGACTCCTTCTCGGCTCAATCATGTCAGGAGGCGGAAGTACCGCAGATGCCGAGCCACTATTCATTTTGGACCCCCTTCCACACCTTGGGCCATCGATAGACGCATTTTTTGCAGCGCACCCGCTGATCATTCTCGCTGCTGCTGCAATTTTCACAGCAATATTTGTGAAAGTTGAAGATCCGATGAAGAAATTGTTCTACTTGGCATCCTTCAATTTATTATTGGATTGGCAAATCACATCTTCACTTTTCTACGCCTCAATCTTTACCGCAGTCCTCGTTTCTGTATATTGCTTAATCTGGAGTGCAAGTATTTGGGATGATGTGAAAAAGCACCTCGACCTTACGAATCTTCGAATTATTTCATGGCTCGCCTTTGCAGTTATGACTTTCTTGATTTCCGAGATTTTGATTATGCTAAGCGCTCCATTCGGTGGAGCAATAGTTCTTGGCGCAATCTCAGCATGGTATCTGTGGTGGACTTACTATTCGCTAGAACCAGCAGTAGCTTGAGCCCATAGGGTCAAGGACTCACCCCCCACGATAGTGGCAATGGCGACATTCTCTAGCCACCCAGCCCTCCCCGAGTTGATCGAGAATCTACTCGAGGACGACGTTCACACGCTCTTTCTCAAAGCCGAGTGTGCCCCTCGCACAAAGGCCGGAGGAATTGGCAATCTCAAACTTGCAGATGTAGAAGGCGCTGATGATGGAGAGTGGGACACATTACGGCTTGAATCCCTTCAAGAAGAAATGTTGACTATTATCGAAGAAAACCGCGATAGGTCAGATTGTTTTCTTGAAATTGATAGAAAGGGATGCCAAGTAATCCAACTCGGGGACTTGCGAATTTCTTGTGCATGGCCTCCTTTCGCCGATGCACGCGAGATAACTATTGTCAGACCAGTTGCAAAACTCAGTTTGTCTGATTATGAAATCGACCCGAAATTAATCGCTAGATTATCCGATCATCACCGTGGCGTATTCATTTGTGGCCGACCTGGTTCGGGTAAAACCACACTCGCCCAGGCTATCGCCGAGTATCTTGACGAGGATGTTGGTGCAATGGTGAAAACAATGGAGGCTCCAAGGGACTTACAATTAGCAAAACGAATTACCCAATATGCTCCCCTTGAAGGTGATTTAGAGAAGACTGCTGAAATCATCTTCCTCGTAAGACCAGATTTCGTTATCTTTGATGAGGTGCGAAGGGCACGCGATTTCGAAATATTTGCCGATGTACGTTTAGCCGGAGTGGGGCTTCTTGGAGTCACTCATGCAAATTCTGCTCTTGAGGCAATACAGCGCCTTATCGGCAAGGTAGAGCTGGGCTTAGTAAGCCAGGTTCTCGACACAATCTTGCACGTTGAGGCGGGAGCAATATCCCAAGTTCTTGAATTGCGAATGACAGTAAAACCTCCAACTGGAATGCAGGAGGAACTCGCTCGCCCAGTAATCGAAGTTGTCGAATTCCCGAGCGGACGAATTACGCATGAAATGTTCGCATTTGGATCAGAGATTGCTGTAGTACCTGTTGATCCCTCTGCATCCGGAGGAGGAGTAACTCCGATGGCTGCTCTAGCAAGAGACCAGCTAGTACACCGTATTCGCCAATGGGTTGGAGTCCAATGTGGAGTGAAATTCACAAGCCAAGGCTCAGCCGAAATTTATGTTCCAAAAGGCATGGTTTCAACATTGATAGGCAAAGGTGGAGAAAATATCCGCTCCCTGCAGGATGAATTAGGGGGCCTTCGCCTTTCAGTATCATCATTTAGAGAAATGCCTGAAGACGTACAAGTAGGCGGCGGCGACCATGACGAAGTTCAGGATAGAAGAGCGTCAGAGGCGAAGGCATGGGAATATTCGCGTAAAGGGCGAAAAGGCTCCAAAGGTAGGCGCCGTTAAGGAAAACGTTCCGACAGCCTCTTGAATTCACACCTCCTCTGTAAATCATGGCGACTATGTTATTGTGGTCAATTGCAGCAAGCGTTGCAACTGCTGTAGCAGATTGGGCCGGTTGGCATTTTGTCTGGCGTCACGAATTTGAAGCGGGTGAAGCCGTTAAGAAAAAGCGCAACGCGGTTTCAATGTTCATCTCATATTTCCTGCCATTTATGCCAACATTGGCCATTATCTTCGGCCCTGCAAAATTGGGATGGTATGACATCGGTTTCGCTACAGCATCCGCTAAAGTTCTCTTCGTATTGATGGGAATACTGACTGGAGGGGTTGCAGCATCAGCATGGGCTCAGAAACGTAAACACGATGAGGGCAAAGATGCGCGAGCCTTAATCGATCAGGAAGACATAGTTCCTGAAGACGCAATGCAACACCTAGGTTGGACAACTGCTATGATAGCAACATGCTCCATATTCTGGTTTGCACTTCTCAGTGTCTGATATGAAGGGTTGATGAAGGCGCGGCCAACCCGTCGAGTTGATGGCACAGGTACCAGATGGCTCCGGCAAAGCCCCAGTAGTCATCACTAAATCTTCAACATCAGTTACTAGCGGCCCTCAAGTTACACAGAAGTTAGTAGGCGCAGCGATTGCTTTTGGCAATGTCCTTAGAGGAACATTTGGGCCAAATGGCCTCGATAAGATGCTTTACAAGACAAATGGGGAAGCAGCAGTAACGAATGATGGGGCCAAAATTGTTGCTGAATTATTGGTAAAACATCCTGCAGCAAAGGCATTCGTTAGTCTTGCCGAAAGCCAAGAAAACGCATGCGGCGATGGAGTAACTGGTTGCATCATTCTCGCATCTGAATTGATGGGAGAGGCCGGGCGCTTACTCGAATTAGGCCTTCACCCTCTCGTTCTGGTAAAGGGATATCAAATGGCATTGGAGACAACGATGGCAACACTTGATTCTAGAGTTCAACAAATAGATGGCCGACTTGCTCAAGTAACATCTACCGCCCTTGTTGGACGTTCAACAGAAGGAGCACTCACCCATCTTGCAAATCTTGTAGCAGAAGCGGTCAATTCTATTCCGGGTAGCGATTATGAAAAAGTTCGAATGGCAAAAGATGGCCTGGGAACTAGCGCGTCGTCTCGGTTAATCAAGGGATTAGTGATTGAGAAGCGTCTAGCCCTTGACCGCCTTCCTCGTAATCTTAGTGACATCAATGTGGCCGTATTGACCTGCCCGATTGAATTAGAAAAATCTTCTAGGGACGCAGAGATTGAGATCACTTCAACAACACAACTTGAAGCCTTCATCGATTCTGAAGATGCACTCGTCAAAGCAAAGGCAGATGCAATAATTTCAAGTGGGGCTAAGGCAGTATTTAGCGCCGAGTCAATCGACACGAGGGCCCTCCATTTCTTGGCAGATGCTGGCATTTTTGCAATGGGAGGAATGGAAAGACCAGCCGTCGAAGATATTGCTGAAACAACTGGTGCGGAATTAATCGACCATTTAGATGATTTATCCGAGTCTTCGATGGGGCATATCGTAAACCTTGAACATCAAAGGCTCGAAGGCGCAGAAGGAGTCCGTGAACGATTAATTATCGAAGCAGGAGAATCCGCAGGAATAGTCACAATCCTTGTTGGAGGGACCGATGGCGTTGTGGTTGAGGAGACCATTAGAGGTTTATTCGATGCTTTGCGATCTGCTTGTTTAGCAAAGGAGAGCGACTCGATAATACTCGGTGGAGGCAGTTTGCACATGGCTGCAAGTTTAGCTGTACGTGAAGCGGCCGAGCAATGTGCAGGCAGAGAGCGACTTTCGATGGAAGCGTTTTCCCGTGCACTTGAGTCAATCCCGGCAGCATTAGCCGGCAATACCGGGGCCGATCGAATTGACACATTGCTTGAACTGCGGTCACTCCAAAGAGGCGGCAATAACAAGGCTGGAATTAACCGCTCAGGCAAGCCGGAAACCATTGTCGGCGCATGGCTCCCCGCCTATACTTTAGAACACTCAATTACCGCTGCAACAGAGTCTGCGTGCGGCCTTCTGAGAGTTGACCAGGTCATTTCTGCTCGTGGCGACTGATGCGGCACGTTCATGAGAGTCCCACAGTTGGCTTTCCCAACGGGTATTACGAATGGAGACACCCTCCCGTCCCCGTGCACTCTTGAGCGTCTATGATAAATCAGGCATAGTTGAATTCGCAAGAGGACTCAACTCACTTGGATATGAGATTGCTTCAACCGGCGGAACTGCTCGCGTTCTAAGAGAGGCTGGACTTTCAGTAATTGGAGTCTCTGATATTACGGGCCACCCCGAAATTTTCGATGGAAGAGTCAAGAGTTTGCACCCTGCAATCCATGGCCCCCTGCTTTGCCGATTAGAACGTGAAGACGATGCTCAAGGCTTGAAGGATTTAGGATATCCTCCAATCGAAGTAGTTGCAGTAAATCTCTATCCCTTCAGCGATGCTGCTGCAACCGAACCTAAACTCAAGGATGTAGACCTACTCGAAATGATCGATATTGGAGGCCCTACTCTTGTTAGAGCCTCAGCAAAAAATCATCGTAATGTGATTATTGCTTGCAATCCAAGCGACTATGATTCCGTAATTGCAGACCTTGGAAGCGAGGGCGTTTCAATCGAGAGGCGAAGGGAACTGGCTCTGAAAGCATACGAGCATACGGCAGCATACGATACAGCAATTGCAAACGAACTTGCAACCCGCTGGGTAGGTGCTCCTGAAGATTCTGATGATACCGAAGAGCAGACAAGACGCTTGCCCGCTACTATGACAGCTTCCTCTAAGAGGATGCACACATTACGCTATGGAGAGAATTCTCATCAGGCCGCAGCACTCTACGTTTCACCAAATGCAACCGATGGTGAAACTTTGGTTACCGCATTGGTAGAAGGAGGGAAGGCGATGAGTTACAACAATTATTCAGATGCAGACGCAACTTTACGATTATGTCGCGCCCTCTCAACCGATGAATGGCCAGATACCCCTCATGTCTGTGTAATAGTCAAGCACAACAATCCATGTGGAGTCGCATTAGGAGCAACCCAATTAGAGGCCTATGAGGCCGCTTTAGCAAGCGATCCCGAGAGCGCATTTGGCTCAATTATTTGTGTTAATGAGCCGGTGACAATGGAATTCGCAGAAGCCCTTGGGAACTTATTCTTGGAAGTTCTAATGGCTCCAGCCTACGAAGAGGGGACAAAGGAAACCATCATGGCAAAGAAGAACCGCAGGATTTTGACTATCACTTCGCCAAATAATCGCTTAACTTCCCTTTCTCGAAAGACAATTCGCAAGCCGATAGAAGGGGGCTGGCTACTCCAGACCGAAGAACCTCCTGTGATTGATTGGGACAAGGCAAAGGTTGTGACTACAGCAACGCCAACAGATGAAGAAATAGCTTCAATGAAATTTGCGGTTAGAGTCTGCGAACAGGTCAAATCAAACGCAATTGTGATGGTCCAAGGAACTGCAACAGTAGGAATTGGGCCTGGTCAAACCAGCCGTGTAGAGGCAGTAAGAATTGCCGCACGTAGGGCCGGCGAACGTGGAAAAGGATGCGTATTAGCAAGTGATGCATTTTTCCCATTCAAGGACGGAATTGAACAAGCTGCTGCAGCAGGTGCGGGGGCAATTGTTCAACCAGGTGGCTCAATCAGAGACCAAGAGGTCATCGATGAAGCGAACGCAAGAGGAATTTCGATGCTATTCACCGGACATCGCTTGTTCCGACATTGAATTATTCGACACTCGGTACTTTCCAGCCGACAAACCAGATTCCAATTAATGCAACTATTGCAATCGTCGCTTGACCAAACCCGGGGTCATTCGTTTTGGCCATCAGATACCAAATCGACATAGAGGAGACAAGGCTAATCATTCCAATGATCAGAACCTTTGAATGATACGGCAGAGCCTTTCCATTTTGATAATAATTCAACAAAACCTTTCCAAATAGAGGGTTGGTTAGTAGCCATTTGAACATGCGCTTACTTGAACGGGCGAAACAGAATGCAGCAAGAACAAGCCACGACACAGTAGGCCATCCAGGGAGAAGAGTTCCAATGTATGCAAACCCAACGAATATGATTCCAAGAATTACCCAAATTACCTTGGCGATAGGATTGCTTGTTGGTTTATGTTCTTCTAGCACAGACTGAAGAACATCTTCGCGGGTCAATCCGGACGGAGTGGATTGTTCCATTGAATCGGGGGGCACCGCTTCCCATTATCAAACATAACCATTACAGATGCCGAAGGCATATGGCACAGAATCTTCTGGACCGACTCATGGGAGAGCACTGGGTACTGCCTCGAATTGCGACCCCTGCATCGCCTCTTCGGCTCGCAGTTCTCATTTCAGGCTCAGGCTCTGGAATGGAAGCCTTACTCCGTCACCAACAAAACGAGAACTGTTTACACCGCACAGTTGTAGTGATTAGCGACAAGCCAGCCGTCAAGGGTTTGGAGAGAGCCCAACAGCACGGAATTACTTCAGTAGTTGTCCCACTTCCCGATGCGGAGGATAGCATGGAAAGGCGCTTAATTCATGAAGCGGAGATGAATGAAATCCTTACTGTTCACGATATTGAAGTTGTAATATTGAGTGGATATATGCGAATCCTCACTCCAAGTTTTGTTGCACCTTGGGCTGGCAGACTACTCAATATTCACCCCTCTCTTCTTCCAGATTTTCCCGGGGCGCACGCGCATCGTGACGTTCTTGAATCCGGAGTTGATGAAACCGGCTGTACAGTACACTTTGTCGATTCAGGAACGGATAGCGGCCCAATCCTTGCTCAGACTAAGGTTGTAGTATTGCCCGATGATGACGAGTCCAGCCTCGCAGAACGCGTAAAGGCCGAGGAACACATCCTCTATCCACGCATTATTGACGACCTCGCCTCAGGACTAATCAAATCCCCTTGAGTTCGTCTGGCGTATTGACATTGGATGCTTTAATTCCCCCTTCACACGAAGGCAGGTAGTCAAACAAATCACTAACTTTCTTGGAATCTATTTCTGGGAGCGGTAGGGCGATTCTAGCCATTAGATGCTGACGCTCACCATGTTCATCAATCGGCACACCAGTTATCGATGATAAGAACGAAGAATCAGCCAATACCGCATCACATGGAACAAGCTGAACTTCACCTTTTAATCCATTCAACACGGTCTTGATACTACTTGCAAGATCGTCATGGGAATCGATAATACACTCTTCGTCAAATAATTCTATTCTTTCCTTAGCTCCACACATTACAATCACACGAATACATCCTGCTTTTCGCAGTTCGTCTGCAAGCCTAGCAACACCTCCTCTTAGGAAGGCCTTGTCTTCACCCATTCTTTGGGATGTGCCGCCAGCGAGAATTATCCCGGTCAAACCATCAATGGAGCCTTTCAAGTCCATCGAGGGAAACCTCCACTTCGGTTAGGAGTTCATGAACACGAGAGAGTAATGCTCGCCTTTCTTTGCTTGAGCGAGCTTGAGGTAACCATTCCAATAATCGCCTGATATCCATTGCGTCGCGTTCGACTGTCCAATTGAGAACATCTTCCAATACTGGGTCATCAGCAGGAAGAAATCTCTGGCCCATATTTGGTGGGGGGGCGTGACCGCCCAATAATTTACTCTCCAAGAGCACGAGCCCGGATGCGTTCAAACAACTCTCCACCCGAAGGGGCACTCTCAACAACGGCTCGCAAATCACTTCTCATCTCTAGCGATGCAATGAGCAAGACTGCTTGGTGATGAATCCTAGATTTACCACTCCATTCTACAAGAAATTGGGCCGAGGGAATATCTCTTCCAGAGCGCTTAATTTCCTCAGAGATATCCAGGATAACTTCCATTGGCTCTCGTGAACGAAGAAGGGAAAGGAACCGAGTCCATGCATCACCTTCGGTATTTGCAATTAAGAGACCTACCAGTTTGACATCCTCTCTACCATTTCTTTTCCAACAACGAAGCACCAGTTCTTCTACTGCTTCCGGGTAGTGAGTGAGTAACCAAGAAGCGATTCTTCTCATTTGAGGGTCATCGGTTCCAATATGAAAAGTGTGACCGCTCTCGGCGAGAAGTTTGTCGGTAATCGAGCGGTTTACCAGCCCATGAATGCCACATTCATAGGCCATTTTGAGAAAGCCTAGAGCCCTCCTTCGCTTTGGAAGACCTTGACTGAGATGGTCATCGAGCTCATCGCCCATGGAGTCCACCTCATGCGGATTTCGTTCGCACACTATCGAATAGACTACCAACTAACGAAACCGAATCCTTGAGCGTATTGAGCATCTTTTCTACAACATTTTCATCATCGCCCTTTTGGCGAATAAGGTCCCTTAGATCCGATTCTATTCTTGCGTGGTCATCATCGCCAATGCTGAATTGGTCACGAAGGTGTGCAAGTACACGGAATTCATCCCGAGATAGCGAAGCATTGACGATTGCTACTTCGAAAACACGCGTGTATACTAGACGTTGTTCGTTTGGAGATACCATTGAACCAGAGGGCAAACTCTCACCTTCACGAATAGCAGCATAAACTTCTCCAGGTTCTTCAGGAGAAAGGCCAAGTGCATTTGCGAGTTTGATAATCAGACGTTTTTCTTCGCGGGTTAGAACCCCATCTTCGAGCATTACCTCGATAGTGGTTCTAAACACATCCAGCGCTCCGACAGAGTCTCCGCTCACATCATACGCAGACCCTTTTCTCACTTGAACTTCTTCACCATAGGTGAAACAGGTTTTTCTCGCCTTTTATTGAGAAAAGCATTCAAAAAGGGGTGGCTTGTCGGAAAGACTGTCCAAATCCGATTCACGACCATCAAAGACACCCCCTTCGGAGGAGATGGTCACCCTGGAAAGAGTGCCGAAAGGCCATTCTGAAAGGAGTGCTGAGGCACTGGACAGGAGAGATTCAAATGGTAAAAAAGAACTCAGGAGGCAACTCCCACAAAGGTGGTTCAAAGGCCGGCAAGGTCATGAAGTACCTCATCAAAGCAGACCTAAAGGTCAATGGAAACGTCCAGCGCAAGGATATAATCGGCGCAATCATGGGGCAGACAGAAGGTCTGCTTGGTGATGATTTGGAGTTGCGTAAACTCCAGCGCACAGCTCGCATCGGCCACGTCGATGTCGAAATGGATTCTAAGGGCGGGAAAATCACAGGAATGATTCTCATTCCAAGTAGTATGGATAATGTTGAGACTGCAATTATTGCATCAAGTCTTGAAACAATCGACCGCATCGGTCCCTGCCAGGCAAAAATTACTGTCTCAGAGATTCAAGATGTCCGCTCGACCAAGGTCAATGCGGTCATCGATCGTGCGAAGAGCCTACTTCTTGAAATGGTCAATTCTGGCGATGCAGCAACAAAGACAGTTATCGAAGAAGTTCGAAGTGTTCTCACTGTAGGTACCGCGACAAATTATCACGGCCTAACTTGTGGACCAAATATCGAATCCAGCGATTCACTGATTATCGTCGAAGGACGAAACGATGTACGCAACTTGCTGAACTTTGGCATCAAGAATGCCATCTCAGCAGACGGAGCAGGAAATATCAAGCAAGAATTGATAGATCTGGCTAATGGAAAGGAGAACGTCATCCTCGCAATTGATGGTGACCGTGGTGGCGAGATGTTATTCCGCCAACTTAGTGAAACCCTCAAGGTCGATTTTGTTGCGCAAGCACCAGTCGGCCAAGAATGGGAACTTCTTCCTCAGAAGACCGCAACAAAGTGCTTGAGTCAGAAATCGGATGCTAAAAAATTCGCAGCCAAATTATCGGCTGATGAGCCCGAAGTTGTTGACAAGGATGCATGGTTAGAAGGCATGGAGCCTGAAGAAGCACCTGCTGATGTACAGGAGTATTTCGATCACATCGCAGATCTAAAGAAAAACAATGCAGTTTTCGTAAAGGTTGACGGCACTCTCACCGACCCAGTAGGGGCCGCTAAGATTGCAGCAGCAGCAGAGGAAGTAGATGATGTTGTAGCCATGGTTTTCAATGGCCCTGTTAGCGACAGAATTCTTGAGATTGCATCTGAGGCAGCTATCGAAACAGTCGTTGGCACCAAGGAAGGCAAAGGTTTCGAGGCCCGTGAAGGCGTCAAAGCTTGGCTATCTGAGAAGCACGCTTGAAAGCGTTCAGTACCACGGTGAAGTTCATCAGCGAGATGCGTTCATCAGCCCATATGGGCGATGAGAATTCACCTGTTGAAAATACCCTGTCGGCGTCAGTTTCAGTTGACCGAGGCTTGGCAGGACAACTAGCTTTAGCACTCATTGTGCTAGCAATGATATTGTTGCTCAATGGTTTGTTATCTGATGCTTGGCTTGTTGATAAAACACTAGAATCAGATGGCCCAATGGTGGGATTACATGATACTAGATTTGGTGAAGATGTAGCCAGCCATTCCGGCGCATATTCTAATTGTACCAAAACGATGGAAGAAATGGAGGCAAATGCCTCTGATACTGAAGACGCCTGTGGTGAATTGGGAGATTTAAGCAAGGCCGGATTAATCGGCTCAATTACTATGTGGATTGGCTTTACACTTCTAGTCGCAGCAATGGTGCTACAAGTACTGAATATTGAAGGAAAACAAAAGTCAACCACGCGTTTAGTTCCAATGGGCGCAGGAGCATTTACACTAGCAGGTGTAGTCATTTGGCTACTGATGATTCCTGAAGTCACCAACGAGAACACCATAGTCGGAGATGCATTTTGGCTAGCTTCAATTTCAGGCTTATTGGCGATTTTCGCCACATTTACTCCCTCGTTACAAGGCATAATCGACGGTCCCTCACGAATGAGAGCAAATGGTGTACGTAGCGGCCTTGAGATGGATGAATTTGTTCTCAAGGAGAGTTCGTGCGGTAATCATTCACTCTCGATACTTTGCGATGACAAATTAATCCGAGTGGTAAGTGTAGAGAGAATCGGGTCGAGTGCAAAAGTCAACGAATTATTAGCTACAAAGAGAGATGCATACACAGGCTTCTCTCATAATCGATATGATTGGCTAGATGATATGAGAGCCGCATGGTGGGTCATAATTGGCGTTGGAATAATGTCCGCCGCTTGGATTTCTCCGTGGTTTGCAATTTTATTAATTCCCGGATTTGCTATGGCGACACTACAACTTATGGATCCTGAGCGATTCACCATTTCTACTTCATCAGGAAATCACGACTTCACAATTAACCGATGGCGCTCAAATCGGGAATTGACTGATTTTGCAATGAGTATTGTTGACGATACAATGATTGCAGTTCTCAGAGGAGAAGAACTCGCAACAGGGGAATTAGATTCTCGGGCGTCAGAAATTGCTGAAAGATTTCTTGAATCAGAGAAACAAAGACAGAAAGAAGTCGCAGAAAACGCCCCAGAAAACACTCCTGTAAGTGCTGAGCCTGCAATTGCAGTCACATCTCCTCTTATGCAGATACCCCCGCCTCCTGGACCGATTGCTTCGATCCCGCCTGAGTCGATAGATGATGCAGGGTGGCCTGAACCAGAATCAACAACGGAACCTGAGCCAGAACCTGAGCCAGAACCTGAGCCGGAACCTGAGCCGGAACCTGAGCCAGAACCTGAGCCAGAACCTGAGCCAGAACCTGAGCCAGAACCTGAGCCAGAACCTGAGCC
>JASLKC010000052.1 GCA_030747785.1 Candidatus Poseidoniaceae archaeon
GTAAGCACTCCATCCTGAGCATTATTATCTGGGACTGTTGCATTGAAATGAGACCAATGGGTTGATTGTCCATTGGAGTAGAGGAATAGTGTAGTTTGGTTCTCAGTTGGTTGCCTTGGGTCATCCGCAGCACCATCTGCACTTACCACTCCACCCTGTAGTGGAACGGAGAGCATGAGCGCACACATTAGAACTACCAATACGCGGCCTCGCATGTGTTACCCTTCACAGCAGAGGGATAAGACCCTTGCGAATGCAGAATCAACTCAATCGAAGCGAGTAAATCCGACAGGCCCGTTATTATTCGTCTTATTTCGAGTCAGTTTGAGAGCATCCCCGAGTTTGTCTGGAGTAAGGTTTGCATTTCGGAGATCGGTACCACCTACTCCAGTAATTATTGCCATGACCTTGATGGTATCACCAAAGCCGGGGTCTTGACGAGCCCCCCAGATAACATTTGCATTCTCGCTTACTTTTTCAGTCATCAAATCGACGACCTGTGAGGCGGATTCCAAAGTCATGTACTGACCACCAGTAACATGGATTAGGACGCCGGTTGCTCCTGAAACATCTACATCGAGTAGTGGGTGATTGAGAGCTTCGTGTACAACTTCTTCTGGTCCACGGTCACTCTCGCCGTATAGCATCATAGTGACTCCACCATCTGCCATAATCGCTCGAACATCTGCGAAGTCGAGGTTGATTAGTGAAGGCAGGGTGATTGTCTCGACGATTCCCTTGACAATCTCTGCAACCAATTGGTCCATGATTGAGAATGCTTCATCCAAAGGTAGGTTGGGCACATAGTGAAGGAGTCTATTATTGTCCAAAACTAGAACAGCATCTGCGGTTCCACGTAGAGACTCAAGTCCTTCCAAAGCCCGTTGCATTCTTTGACGGCGCTCAATATGGAAAGGCGTAGTGACAATTCCGACCACAAGCGCACCTGCAGCCTTTGCTTCCTCAGCGACAATCGGACATATTCCAGTTCCTGAACCGCCACCAAGTCCGCTTGCGATGAATACGAGGTCTGCGCCGGTTACAATACGACGAATCATTTCACGACCGGCTTCAGCACAACGCCGTCCAGTCGAAGGATCTCCACCAGCACCAAGTCCTCGAGTGATGTGTCGACCGACCAAGAGTTTCTGTAGAGAACGAGTGTGGTCTAGATGTTGTTTATCGGTGTTAATTGCGACGGTAATCGCGCCCTCAACTCCAAGGTGAGTAATACGATTTAGGGTATTGTTTCCACTACCACCACAACCGACGATTAGGATTCTAGGATTAGGAACGCCAAAGGTTCCCAATTCATCATCAAGGAGCGCAGTAGCACCTTTACCCACTGCTTCCGCCTTGAGTGATGCCACCATATCGCTTAATGCCTGGTCGCTAGACCTAGTACTACGTGTATCAACGGGTCCCATCCCTGACGTCTCCAAGAAGAACAAGCCTGCTCATTTCACTATTAACGGTGATGCTCGCGAAGTACTGACGCGAGGCTGTTTTCTAACCCCCTAGGGGTTACCAATAGCGCGACTAACAGAATTGATATACGCGAGGACGGTCGCAAGGCTTGCCTCGCTTAGCTCAGTTGGTAGAGCACCTGACTGTAGTTGGTAAAACCAAACGTCTCAGCAGACATCAGGGTGTCCCCAGTTCAAGTCTGGGAGCGGGGACCACTTACGTTGGATAGCCATGGTTGTTGCAAAGGTTATACTATTGCTAATATCAAGACGAAGAAAACAAAACCTCCAATTATAGCTGAACTGATTTTCATAACCATTCTCGCTTTTTCGATTCTTACGATTCCTTGTAAAGCAAATTGATTCGTTGGCTCTAATCGTAAGACCTGTTGGTAAACATTCTCAGCATCTTTGTATTTCTTCAGAAGTGAAAGAGATGGCAATATCCCAAATTTGTTATGCTTCATCATCATTTCAGCAAGTAGCAGTAGGGTACGAACATGGTTCGAATCCCATTGCAAGACATATTGTATTTTGTCAATGCCAGTTCTGTAGAAGTTTCCAAATTTTTGATTATACACAACCAAAGTTTCCCTTCTCTTTACAAAATTATAGTTTAGTACCATCGAATAACAATAATTCTCAGCATCACTGCACAGGGCATTTACGATGCGTGGGTGATACTCACCATCATGGAGATTGATTGCGAGATCATAGTCTATTTGTTTAGCTCGTTCAAAGATGTTTTTTGAATCTGTTAATCTACCTTCAGCCATTGCATCGACCATAGTATTCAAGTGGCTTCGTACCATTTTTTCCATATCGTGTACAACGGTATTGTGTACAGTCGTACTATGGCTATGACTATGCTCATGCCTAACTTCAGTATTGATATCACCCATTACGACTGAGTCTTGAATAGTATGGCCCTGGTTTTCCGGAGGGGCCGGAATCCAGTCGGTTCCAGTCCACATCATTGAGCCATCAGGGCTCAGGACCTTCTCGGGCATGACCTGTTGTCATCTTTCACCACTTATCGTGATTACCCCTTCATCAACGGATGTACATTCGATATGAATTGTACTTAGTCCTCATTCCGTTTCAGGTGAATATATTCCATCGGGTGCCAATTGTGGTAACTTGTACTGCGGATCGGTAATCAAATCGTAAATCAAAACATCCATGCTTTCGAGTAGTTCCTTTGAACAAGGCTCCCATTCATCAGCGATTCCATCACAGGTTTCTGTATCATTTAGAATCCCCATATTACTGACTTGAGCCCAGTAAATGTATTCTCCAGCCATACAACCATAGTCGCATGTCGAATCATCATAGTGATACCACGCCTCATCAGGATAACTTGATGGGAATTCAATGAATTGACCACCTCTCGCTTCATCCATTGCATTGGTCAATAGTGAAGAATTAGGCTCCAATCCGAAAGCTTCGGGATAGATGTACACATGGCCAACCATGTTGATTGTGTGCATGATTTCTTCGACTGAAGCATCAGACCCCCAGTATCCCGTTTGTGTAGGGTCTACTTCATCTGCATAGAGAACAGCACCAATTCCTTCTCCCTGATAGTACACAATCATGGCCTTTTCAGCAGGAGATAATTCCTCGTTGAACATCGGAATCATTGCATCTTTTTCTTGGAGTCTATTGAGGAGTAATGCATCATCAGCAACACCATCCTCATCATTATCGAGCAATTCAGCAAGTACAGAGGCCGCATGAATAACCTGGTCATCGGTGAGTTCAGATTCTGCATATACACCTAATCCAAAAACTTCGATATATTTCGTGAAACACTGTAATGCCGGATCATTGATATTTGGATTTGCTTGGATTGTAAAATTTGATGGATTAGAATTGTTTTCTGAAGTACTGCCTTCAGTACAATTTGGGGTATAGTTGCTAGTGTTGTCACTAGTTTCCCAGCCGAGACCACCTTCAGAAATATTGAAGGTAGCATTTAGATCAAAAGTTTCTTCGCCGTAATTTCCAGCATTTGAATCGACCCACTGTTGGGCATATTGCGCTGCACTCCCATCAAATGCGCCCTCATCATTCCACCAATCATCTTCTAATCCTATTGCAGCGTCTTCAAACGACAGGTCGTCATAATTTTCTTGATAGCAACCTACTGACATCCCAAGTTCCAATTCATATTCTGCAATAAAAGAATAGATTGCCGCATGAAAAGGGTCTTCAGGCCAAACCAAATTACATTCATCAAACGAATCCTGATTGTTCTCAATCCAGTCAAGAATACTATCATCATTATTTTCTTCGTAATAATTATTATTATTTCCATCGTAATAATGACCAGAAGGGCTGGAATTATCAGGTATTATAATCGAAACAAGCACTATCATTACTACAAAACCAACTAAAACAATAACTCCATTATTTTGTGCATTTTTTTTCTTCGAAACAGGAGGAGAAAGTTGTGTAATTCCGCCCACTGAATCAATGATTATCGAGGCGGGAGCAGAATCAAGTCCATTCTTTATGGGTTTGGTTTCTTTCTCAATGAGTTTCATTATGCCTGCCACAATCAATATTATTATTCCAATGCATAATATGACGAATGCAGCAAAGAGCCATCCAAGTATTTCCCAGCCATCTATTCCTAATATTTCTGGTAGCACAGGCCAAGCCAATACTGCACAGATTAGAAAACCGAATCCGACTTTTGCAACTTCATTTGCATTTGACTTACTCACTCTGTTTTCAATCGCCAAGTGTTGGTGATTTAGACAATAACTACCTACGGCTCTTTTCGCTTTCTTACAGTTCTCAAATATACAAATATGTGATAATTTGTCCTTAGGAAGAGGTGAATCAAGTGTCTCATTTTCTGAGTGTTCAGAATCTGAGTCGGAATCCCCCATAATTTCGGATTAATGCTATCTTCCTTAATGATTAAGCCGGCATCATCGGATATACATTCGATATGAGAATAGATGACGACATTGGTGTAAGCAACGCTTGAAATCCAAAGTGATGAGCATCTTGAGAACTCTCCACATTCGCTCGAACATCATTACCCAGAAGGGGATGAATCCAGGCCACCACGCTTCCTTGAATCCGGCTTTTTCTAAGGCGCTAATCAATGCTGGATGACGGGTAAAAACGCAGGTCTTTTCGTTGCACTTCTCAAGGATTTGATGTGAGAGGCCCTTGCCGCGATGGGCAGGGTCGACCACTACTGTGGTGAGTTCTTTGATTCCCCCTCTACTAGTAAGAGAGTAATGGGCAATCGGTTTGCCATCTTCATAGATGAATTGTGAATTTTTCATCGAGCCGGGAATCAAATCTAACTCGCGTCGGATCTGTTCCTTCAACCAGTCCATTCAATCACCAATTTGTCGCAATCTCTCGATTGCAAGAGCACTAACTGCGACTTGTAAATTGTAAGATGGAACAAATCCTGGCATCGGTAGCCTAACGATTTCATTTGCAGCATCGAGAACCTCTTGTGAAACTCCGGAATTTTCTGCGCCTACTACTAACATTACATTCCCTGTAAGGTCAGTATCCCAAGGCGCTTTGTCACCGACATCTTCTGCAACAACGATCTTTCTATTGCATTCGGCCAGTATTTCTTCTGTACTCGCATATATTACGGGGATGAATCGGTTAGCCCTCATTCCCGCTCTTCGAACCGTTCTTCTTTCAGAGTGAGTTTTCTCGACATTGATTAGAACTGCAGTAGCCCCACTAACCTCCGCCGTTCGAATTGCAAACCCGAGATTTGTCGCGTATTCAACACCGTCAAAAAACCAGATTGCGCCATCTCTTTCGAAGACCTCAGAAAGGCTTCCTTTTGGCTCCCTGCCGGTTAGTGCAAGAGCATCCTGTTGCCCGTTTGCACTCATTCTCCACAAGTCGGTAGAAGAACCTTCGACAACAGGAATACCTTTGCTTTCACACAATTTGATTATCTCTTGACAATCGGCTTCTCTATCCACTAGAACAAGTTTGATTTCGGTGCCCTCTCTTAGAGCTTTCAGGACCGAATCAGTTCCGGTGATTTGAAGGGACACATCCCCCCGATGGCACACTGCCTCATGAGTGAATCCCCCCCGTAGGGGGGTAAAGTCGCGTCGCGGTATTCAAATAGGGGAGTCAAGTCGCCGAAATGCTCCTAGTGGGCAGTTGATGTACAATGGCAAAAGGTCTCTACCAGCACGTTCGTGCAACATGGAAGCGCCCAAAGGACACCATTACCCACATGCAACGCCAAGATCGTATGGTCCAATGGCGTCGCGAACCGGTAAACTGTCGTATTGAGCGCCCTACACGTCTTGACGCTGCACGCCGCCTTGGATACAAGGCAAAGCAGGGTGTTGTCCTTGTTCGTACTCGTGTCCGCCGTGGTGGCCTACGTAAGGGTAAGGTCCACATGAAGCGCAAGCCATCCAAGGCAGGTATCAACAAGATTACCATGGCTAAGAATACTCAGCGCATCGCTGAAGAGCGTGTTAACCGCCACTTCCCTAACCTAGAGGTCCTCAATTCCTATTGGGTTGGCCAAGATGGTAAGCACAAGTACTACGAGATAATCATGCTCGATGCTTCTCACCCAGCAATCAAGTCCGACAAGGACCTAGGCTGGATTGCAGACTCCCATCACAAGGGACGAGCATACCGTGGAAAGACCAGTGCTGGAAAGCGCGGACGCGGTCTTCACAACAAGGGTAAGGGTGCAGAGAAGTTGCGCCCATCTCTAAAGGCACGTGGCAACATCGGCAAGTGAGCCGAAAGTCGCCGTTGGGTTCTTTGAGGAGCGCCCGTCTCGTCGGTTTAGCGGAGGGCTTTGTCTATGTCAGATAACGAATGGAGATTGACTAGCCTGAAGGGCATGGATGTCTATCTCCCAGATGGTCGACTTCTTGGCTCAGTACACGATGCTGTTGTCGAAGTAGGCGATCACATTGCGACTCATTTATTCGTCAAAGAAACTCCAGAAGAGTTGGTTGAAGGTAAGGTAAATCTCGCCGTCCCATGGCGTTGGGTTCGCTCAGTAGGAGATGTTGTCCTATTGCGGTGGTTCCCCAAAACTCCGATTCCACTACGTAATTGAGGTGTCGAAAATGTCCCTCGAACTACATGTGCTTGGAACTTCCTCGGCTCGTCCCGCTCAAGGACGTTCGGTTTCAGGCTCTCTCTTAGAAACTCTAGAAGGGATTGTTGTAATCGATTGTGGTGAAGGTTTCCAGAACCGTCTTGTTGAGCATCGTAAAGCAATGAAAGAGCATGCTGGTCGCCGAATCAAAGTGTCTCGCCTGTCTGCGATTCTCCTCACTCATGGACATCTCGATCACACTTGGGGTGTGCTACCATGGCTTCAGACACTTGCACTAGATGGTCGCAAAGATGAGCTCTTTGTCATCGGACCGACAAGTCCCGAGGTCATCGATACTCTAATCGAAGGAGAAGGCGAAGCTGAAGTAGACCCTTCTGATCTTGTTATCCAATATGATATGTGGATTGATTTGGGAGCAACTACAGAAACTCTAGGATATGAACTCTCATTTGTTCTTGGAGATGGTGAAAGGTGGTATCAACTTGGAAAGGGACTTTTGGAGGAACTTCCTCAACCACTTAAGGGAGCGGAAATCTCTGCTCACACAACCGCTCATACAATTCCTTCCTTTGCCTGGAAAATTAGTAATTCAGACCGCCTTGGCAAATTCAATCGGGAAAAGTCTGCTGACTTACCTATGGAGATGAGAACTAAGTTGGCAAATGGCGAAGATGTTCAACATGATGGTGAAACTCTGTTGGCTAAGGATTTCAGAGATGAACCCCGCCTGGGTCATTCAATTATTGTCTCTGGAGATACCGCAGAGCGCTCAATCGATACAGATTGTGACTTATTGATTCACGAAGCTACATTCCTCGAGACTCATGCTGCATTGGCCGATGACCATCTGCATTCAACTGCAGCCGGCGCGGCGAGAACCGCAGTTGCATGTGAAGCGAAGCACCTTGCTCTAACTCACTATTCTGGCCGTCTAGAGGATCATACTCTTTCACTTGATGAAGCAAGGTCAATTCATGCATCAGTCGTCGCTTGTGGCGATGGAGATAGATTGCGTTTGGAAGAGGATGGCAGCCTATCACATATGGTCAAAACCGATAATGGTTGGTTGACTTCCTGAAGGGGGAGATTCAAAGGTCGGGTGCATCCCATGCACTTTCATGAGGCCAGAGCGCACCCTTGCCCTCCTCCTCGTGTTTCTCATGTTAGCACCTGTGGCAAGCGCGGTTTCAGGACGTGCGGCGCCGAATTGTTCAACCATGGAGATTGGTGACATCAGTTCACAAATTGCAGTTGATGCAGGCACTTGTCTCATTATTGATATCGGCACTCGGTCTAGTTCACAAGTGCTTGAGTTCGACCTCGATATTGTCGATGATGCAGTAGATGTATTATTTTTCGATACCAATGGCTTACAACCATATGAGTTAGGCCAATCCTATCGAAGTTCATTCGTTTCAGAAGCATCATTTGAGAGTGCTTTAGGCTCATATGACTATGATTGGCGCCCCCCTTCTTCACTCACTGACAAGAATTGGTATCTTGTTATCGATAACGCCGCTCATGATGGTGACCAAGGAATGGGCGACCAGGGCGGTATGAGGGCACGATTTACCATTGACATTACCATTGCTCAAGACGGTCAATGGACGCCACTACACGATCTATTCCTCTTTCAAGTCGAGCAGCAGCAAACCCTCCTCGATGGTGGCGACTTAACTCTGGACGAAGGAACTGGTATTACCATCAGAACCGATGTCATTTCCGGTAGCGGCGACCTTTACCTCCAATCCGATAACCAAGTTGGCGGCGACCTCTTTCTAAGCGGGACCAAAATGGATGATATTACGGGTACATCATCGCTTTCTTGGTCAGTACCTTCCTTCTTAGATGTACAAGCATTGAATCTTGTTGTAGATACCCGTGGTCAGTCATCTCCCCTACATTTTACAATTGAAGTTGAGTTGGACCCTCCTTTGAATCCAATAATTAGCGATGATGATAATGCTACTACTAGTATTGACGAGACCATTACCCTCAATGCACTTTCAACTCCTAATCGTCTAGGGCAGGTTTCATCGCTTTCTTGGGATTTTGATGGTGATGGAATAGAGGACGATAGTGGAATGATAGTTGATGCTTCATGGGATTCACCGGGAACTAAAACCGTCAACCTAACCGCCTCTTCACCTACAGGAGCGAGTATGACTACCAGCCATATTGTAGAGGTGGAAGACCTTGAAATTCCAGTTGCCGTCATCACAGGAAATGGAATCCGTGGACTAAATGGCGAGTGGCGCCTCCTTAGAACCGCTGACCTTCAATTATCTGCTGTATCTTCATTCGATGATGACATGATTTCCTCAAATTCTTGGAGCATTGATGGCGAACCATTCTCTTCTGCCACTCAAATTACAGTTAGTTGGTCGGAAATCGGTAGTCACTTGATTAAACTCACAGTGACAGATGGTTCAGGAAATATTGGATTTGTGAATACTACAGTTATCGTCTATGACTCGACAATTCCAATATTAGAAACGAGTGCTTTGGATGAATTGAATGAAGTTCACAAGGGTGACACCATCACTTTGAAGGGAACAGCTGTCGATATGTGGGATGATTCAGCAGATCTTCGATATGAGTGGGATTTGAATCCAGGAATCGATACAGTTGAAGATGGTGATGCAAGAAATGATGCAGACATGGTCGGTCAAACAATCGAAATTAGTTTTGATGAAATTGGCACAAAGAGCATCGCTCTCACCGTTTATGATGCATCTAATAATTCGGATCTCCACGTGTTCACAATCGAAGTAGTAGAACCGCCTTCAACCATGGGTGCATTCGCGATAGTAGTTATCGTCATTCTTGTAGCACTCGTGACGCTTGGAGTTGTATTATTCGGCCACCGTCGCCTCCAACACGGTGCTGCGATTCAGTTGTTGATGCAAAGCGGCCTGACTCATTATGATGCTCAAGTTCGTGTGATTGAGATTGCTAGAACTCGTAAGATTCCACCATTTGCAAAGGCTGCACAATTAGCAGGATTAGAGGAAGGAATGACTCTGAGGAGTGATGCACAGAAAGCCGCTGATGCCAAAGCTGCAGAAATGAATTCCATCTATGGTGAAGGCGGCGGAACAATTGCTACCGACCCGAATGCAGGATTTAGACCAACACAACCCCAAGTTAGACGTGTGGATCACTCATTATCGATGGCAGCACTCGAAGCATTTGCTGACGACCTCCCCTCTGAGGCAGTCAAGCAGAAGTCCTCTGTTGTAAGTGGAAAGGTTAGGAGCGGTGGTGTCGTACTTCCACAAGTAACTCCCAAAGTTGAAATTCCAGAGGCTCCAGCCGTTCAGTCGCACAGTTTGAAGAGTGATTGTACCGCTTGCGGTAAGGGATTTGCAATCGAATTACCCGAAGGTGTGAATCAAGCAGTCGTCGCATGCCCTTCTTGCGGAATCGACCAATTATTCCAGCGTTGAAAAACGACACATCTCGCGCCCGCATGAGGGATGGGTTGATACGGCTTAGAGTAGTCATTCATTGTGATGTCAGCGGATGGTGTACGTCTTCTCCAGCGAGGAGTGCAGCGCCCTGTCGATGGGCGACGGATGGCAATAGTGCTAGTTCTCGTCATGTTTCTGCCAATTTTTTCACCGACAACTGCGGATGTGTCGGTTGGTCGTGATGACTTCGGAGTGCTCAGTGCAATGGCTGATGCATTGAACCAGCAATCCCTTTCTGGCGAGGATGAAAGAGCAAAGTCCGAGGCTGAAGCAGTTCTCGATGCTGTTGTAGCCAATGGAAGATTGATTGGTGAAGGTGATGCATTACTTGCTACTGATGGTGTGCTTGGGCAGATTACGATGAGAGATACCTCACCATTAGAACCAGATCATCCACGGCCCTACACTTATCTCACGGATAATTCAACTCACCCTGAGGGATGGCCTAATGATTTGCTTGAGACTTTATTCGCCCTCCCACCTTCATTTTCAGATCCTCTAGCAGTGGGTGTAAACTCCTACTCAATTTACGTCAATTACTCTGCAAGAGACGATGGGCCACAATATGAGGCATGGGATTATGGGACCTTCACTGGTGACATTATTTCATTTGAAGGAACAGGCATATTCGACAATGCTATCGATTTAGATGGCGATGGTAGTAATGACATCGGAGTTGGTCTTTCGATTGCAGGCATGGGTGAGCAAGGAGAAGGATGGGGAATTGTAATGTCCAATGATTTGATTCCAATAGTAGAATCGATTTGGATTCGCCCCAGCTTCCAATGGAGGGTTCATGTATTGGACCATTCAAATCCAATGTGGGACGATATGGCATCAATGGAAGTCTCGATGATGAAGGGTTTCGCCTATGATTTGTCTCTTGGCCAAAATGATGGAGAGTCATATGCCCTAGTTATCGATTCAAGATTCACCGAGCCTCCACATGACTTCAGGACAAAGGTTGGCCTTGACCAAATGGACCTCGCTATTACCGATACTATACTCAATACTCTCGCTGGAGTTTTGTCAATTTTCACCGGGGGAACAGATGAATCATCTCTTGAAGTGATGTCTGTTACTGCACCGTATTCTATCATAATCACAAATCCTGATTCCTCTTCAGCAAATGAACAGACGGATTGTATGGATGGGAATTACTATGACACAATCACCGATCATGATGCGGAGAGTAGAGAACATAAATGCGGCTATAGCGTTGGAATTGGCTATGTTCATTTTGATTCAAAAGATGAGGTTACAAATAATCGGCCAGTAATGGAAATGGGGTATGTCGATGTGGCTTTACATCCTGTAATTGGTAGCAGCATTATTCCGTCCGAAGTTGATTTAGTTCTAAGAAACGATAATGTTGGAGATAATTCCTTTGACACTATTGAGGTTTACAGTGATGTAACAACCGATTTGTGGTTTCATTATTTTGAAGATAGATCAAATCATTACGAGGAAGGCGGTAAACTTGGCAATATCACCGATTCTCGAGGTTGGATTAGAGGATTACCTCACGGAACTCTTCCGGCAGAGGAAATCAATGCGATTTTCACAATGATTGGAGAGGCACCGGGTTCCGTGAATTTACCTGGAGATATTCCTGACCGACTATCTTTGATTGTCGCCATCAAGAATTTCACTGCTGATGCGACTACAAATACATACGATGCTTCATTGATTGTCGACCCTACTGATGAGAGGTGGAATAGCCTAATTTTGATAGCGGGTACAGAACGTATTGCAGAAATTGAATATGTATCAACATTCCAAAGACACGGCTATGTCGAAGATTCGTCTTCGCTGATGATTAGAGTAGAGGACCTTCCTGAAGTAATCATTGTTCTCGGAACATTCGAGATACCTGCATCTAACCGAGTACGGGTTGAGTTTGGAACCGCACCAGACCTACTTTCGGAAATGTTAGACAATATCGTGCTTAATTTGGTTGAGATTATCCTTGACATTGGTACAATTCTCAATGGGCTTCCCGAAGCTATTGTTGGAACTGCTGGTACCAGTAGTGGAGAAGTATTGCTAAACTGTTACAACCAAGTAAAATCCGCTCATTCTGATGGTTCTACCAGAGAGGCAGATATCGCCTCACATGTGTCTATTTCAGTCGCAAGTAGCGACCAGCCTGTGATGTTAGGGGACCACATTATTCTCGCAGAGGATAATGATAATCGGCAAGTGAATGGCCGTTATGGTCCAGAGGATCCTTTGGTACCTATAGCCATGAGTCTAACTTTGACAAATGTTTCAGCAGTGGGCTATTCTTACGACCAAGTTTCCGATGATCGCAAAATAACTCTCGATGGTAGGTCGAACGAAACTCTCGTAATTGGCCACCTAAACCATAGTTCAGGAACAACCGATGGAAAGGTCAGACAATTTGCTACCATTTCCAATCGGCCAGATACTCTATTGATTAACCAAATTGGCACCAATATCTACTATACTGCTAGTGGACCGATTGGTACTATCACCTATAGTGGTGAAGGGGAAGGCCAGTACAATGCCCTAAGGTTAGTTGGTTTACCATCGGAGTTTTCATTGGAATTAGGAGATACTCTAGGATTTACTGCTGAGCAGGGCGTTGATGAAATTGTAGTTCAGATTTCGAATGCTACCGAGCCATTGACAATGGACGGCGACCACATTAGATTCTGGGTAGATGAGAACTCTGGTGAAGCGAGTATGTCTTTGCGAATATCTGACATTACTAGAATCAATCAATTTCCACCCGATGAGCCTGGTTCGAGAGGTATTTCTGGAAATAGCCGATTTGAAATGGAAAGAACTGGAAGTTCGCCTTTCAGTATTCTGTTAGAAGATGTATCGGTAAGAGATGATGAATTCATTGGGCTATCAGGCCGCGCCCATCTAAATCCCCTACCAGCAAATATCAGCTTCTCCTTGCCGATAACTCAGAATGCACAAGTAATTCAGATTCCTGACTTCGGTGAAAGCAATGGTGTACTTTCACTCTCATTCTTCCTCGGAGGCATGATTGAATTTGGTGGTTCCATCAATGATTTTGCTCTGCAGAGCATGGTTAATTTGGGAGATACTTCGAATGAGAGGACCAACATGACTCTTGGCATTGATCTCGTGACCGACGAAGAATTTGATTTGATTCTCGATATTAACAAGGGCGTAAACCTCGAAGAGAAACCAAGATGGGTTCATGGAATCTCAGCAGAAGTACTAGATGCTACACAATTGGTATTCAATTACAGTAGAATGCCTACCTTTACTCAAACCAGTCGTGAAACAGTAGCGGCGGTGATGGAAGATTTCATAATTGACGAAAATGAGCTTAGCGACATAACAAACGCGTTTGAATGGGCTGGTCTCAATCAGACTGATATTCTAATCGAATCATTAGCAGATGGATATGTTTCTGTACGCGAATGGAATACACTCGATCACGATTTACTTGAGGAAGAAGGATTGACATTGGAACAGCGTCGGTCATGGCATAGCAGAATGTGGTTGCCAAACCTTCCTGCAGGGCGAATCAATCTTGCATATGACCTAGTTGTAGTGGACGATGTCCCAACCTTCCAGATAACAGCACAATTGGAGCAATACAAACCGGAGCGACCTATTCTCACAATCGAAGTACATGGATTATCACGAACAGATACAATACTCAAACTCGATGGATTAAACACTGAAATGTCACGTGATGTCATACTCGATGCGGTTTTCACTACAGATGCGGATAGGGTAATTCCCCGAACGAGTATCGATATGACATATGATGTTGGAGAGAGAATGAAAACCGCTCATGTTATTCAGAATAATCACATTAGAGGAATAAGAACTGAGATGATGATTTTTGATGCTCCTAGAAAGGTCAACCTTTCAGCAACCATTGGTGATGTATTAATCGCAGACCTAGTGGTTCCACCTGAGTACCGAATAGGCATCAATGCTGCTGATTCCTTGATATTGCAGCAATTGCGAAGGGTCGATGACATATGGTGGCCTTCTACCATGTTCATTCATGATGTCCCTGGGGAAATGCATCTGGATGCATCCCCTGCTTCTGATTTTGACATTGATGAAATTGTAAGTTTCCAAGGTATGTTTGAACTGGATTACCGTTCGAATAGCGATGAGATGGATTTATTCCTTGAGACAAAGGGTAAGGCTCAGAATATCAAGAGTAACAACCTGATGCTCGCAGAAAATTTACCTGACATATTTGTTATGGAAACCACCGATGAATATGGAGTGCGAATTTCGGCATCAGGAAATGGTGTTGAAAAATTATACATGAGGAGAAGCGACACTCCAATGCGTCCCGGTTTAACACTGGTTACTGCAGAGGTAGTAGGTGAAGATTTGAAGAGCGCAGATGTTCATATCAAGAAGATTGGCGGATATCCAATTATCGTTCTCGACGGTATTTCTAGCGGCCGCATTGTAGCAACAGCACATGCCGAGGCTGAAGTTGGCGGTTCCACAATAGATGGTCGTGGCGTATTACTCGACGCCCAATTCACCGGCGGAATACCAACTGCATCGAGTATGGGAGTCAATGGCGTAGTAACAGACCTTTCACTAATCGGCGGATTGACCGGTGAAAAAGTTGAGACGACGCATATCATGATTGCAGAACCGATAACGACATTGATCGCTACAGGAATTACTTGGGTGGTGGGCTGAAATGAATTCAAATGACGAAGATCATGATGCCGTTGAAGAACTCGCCCAAGAGGTCGGTGAGAGAGTAAAGGAATTGGCCGAAAGAGTCCATCCGGTTCGAATCGCTTTGGCAGGTGTGATGATGCTAATCCTCTTGGGGGCATTAGCTTCCACATGGTATTGGGTAATTCCACGAGATTCAGTTGAAATTGAGACGGTATATCTCCAACGTCAAGGACATATTATCATGACCGAGTTTAGCAATACTGGAAGTAGGGAGGTTACAGATGTAATCCTCAGTGTAGAGGTATTAGATTCATCAGATGCAGTGGTTGGTCAGTATCAGCATTCTTTCAATTCTGTTTCAAGCCATACGAGTATATCTGGCGATGAAATGGAACTCGTATTATTCGGGCATTCTGTATGGGAAGAATATCATGTAGTCATTAATGTGGATTGGACGGATTTCAATGGTAAATCACATACTCAAACATTCAGTCATCCAATCGGTGAAACGATGAATGAGGTTTTCACCGATGAATGCGATACCACTACTTGGTTCTTTTAGCACCCGTGGAGTGACAAGTCCTAAAGCAGCCCCATCACGGCCTATAGGCCGTGCGAAGAGCGTTGCTTCTACTGACGGTCCTACTCCTATCGAGTGTTCCTATCTCTGAACAGTCTGAGAATGAGGCTGAGCAATCAGGAACCGAATGGTTGCGGTTTGACCTACCAGATGATGCAATGTCCAGCCTTGTCGGGATCCTCGATGAGACTCTTTCTCTAGAGGATAGAGCGCTTTTGGCGCATTCAAGAATTGGCATTCACGATACAAATGGTGTCTTATTTGAAACTGCAATTCCTGATGAATTGCTTGTACCGAGAACCGATATGGCTCTACTTTTGATTTCACCAGATGTTAGGATTTCGGATGCACGAGCAGAACTCGATGCAATCCCAGGACTCTCGGTAAGGGAATTTATCGCCCCATCTGGTCTGATGGTTCAAGGAACGCAGAATGCTCTGGCTCTTGTTTTCAGCATTGAAGGTGTAGCCTCAACTCAGCCAATACCGATTGCAATGTTAGTCGATGAGCGAGTAATGAATTCCGATGAAGGAACACCAGTTCGCATTGAATCGTGGCGAGGGGAGACTTTACTCGATGGGGTATCACTTACCGATTCTTGGGGAAACTCACTCTATCAATCGATGGATCGTCTTGCACATAGTACACTTGAGGATGCACATTTCGCTGAAACTGGTCGTTATGATGGATTCACTACAACTTCAATTGCATCTCTTGCTATGGAGCCTGCAATAGCGTGGGTAGGGCCACTTCCAGAAATCATGCTCTACAATGATCAAGCACGAAGCCATACCAGCATCAATGTGATGCGTCAATACTACACAACAGACCTCGATGGTTCAGGTATTATCGTCGCAGTTGCAGATTCTGGTTTGGATGAAGATCACGGCGATTTTGGAACAAGAGTAGTCGGTAATGTAGACCTAGTCGGAGACGGTTCAACAGCTGACCAACATTCAGGACATGGTACGCATGTGGCATGTACAGTTCTCGGCGAGGGTAGTCATACTTCGAGTTACGCGGGAATAGCGCCTGAGGCTGAACTTTATTTCCAAGCAATGGAGAATGATAACAGTGGAAATTTCCAATGGTCTAGTATCAACAATATGCTCAACACAGCGTATAATCAGGGCGCTCGTGTCCATACCAATTCGTGGGGCTCATCTTCATCATCTGAATGGGGCGAATATACTTCCTCTGCTGAAGATGTGGACGACCGTGCACGATATTATGACCAATATTACAGCGGTAGAGAAGGCTTTGCGATATTATTCGCAACTGGTAATGATGGGCCAGATAGTGGTACTGTCGGACCGCCTGCTACAGCAAAGAATACCATTTCAGTAGGAAGTTCACAGAATAGATACTCAGGGGCACCAAATTCCCTGATGGATAGTTCAAGCCGAGGCCCTACTGATGATGGGAGAATTAAGCCAGACATACTTGCCCCTGGCGGATATGTTCGCTCTTGTCGTGCTCAGGAAGCTACCGATACCAGCGGTTCAACTTGGTCGAGTTCGTGGTACCTTGAGTACTCTGGCACCTCGATGGCAACACCAAATGCTGCAGGTACAGCAGCACTGATTCGTGAATATATTACTGAGATTGCTCAGAGGCCGGAACCTCAAGGTGCTTTGGTGAAGGCTTTGATGATTCTTGGTGCCAAGGATATAGGAAGTCGAGACATTCCAAATATGAATGAGGGATGGGGTAGAATAGATCTCAAAAATTCCCTTGCTCCAAGCAATGACCGCGGTATTTGGGTTGATGATAGATCTGTGCTTTCTTCAACTGGTAATACCAAAACTTATTCTTTCAATATCACATCTCCAAATCAACCATTCAAAGCAGTAGTAGCGTGGTCAGATGAGAGAGGTTCACGGTTTTCTAACACTCAATTGGTAAATGATCTCGATTTGACACTTACAGATCCTTCAGGAACGGAGTACAGAGGGAATGTATTCAGCCAAGGAAGGTCGATTCAAGGTGGAAATTATGATGATTTGAATAATGTCGAAGTTGTATTAATCGATAATGCAGATATTGGCTTGTGGAGTCTTGAAGTTAGAGATGCGGGCCATTCAGGAAGTAAGTCTCAACCATTTGCAGTAGCGGTTTCTGGAGTAGGTGTGAATGACCTTAGGCCAGACCCAAGTCCTCTCGCTGCTACTTTTTCTACAGATATTGACATCCCACAAGTAGGAGACTCTGTTTTCGTCGAAATCGACATTACCAATCTCGGGAATGTCGAAGCACAAGGTGTCGAGGTAATTTTCCAAGAGGAAGGCGTTCCTATTGATACTACTACTTTCGACCTTGGGCCAGGAGGGGTAAAGGCTCTTGGATTTTGGTGGAACCCTCAGACTGCTGGTTCACGAACTCTGACTTTCTTGGTCGATAGTGATGATTCGATCGATGAAATCAATGAGGCCAACAACCGTGTTGACATTATTGTCAATGTTACTACGCCTGGTGTTCGAATAGAATCAGATGACTCTACTACTGTACTAACTGATATTTTGGTCACAACTTCATCATGGCAGGTAGTTCTAACCAATACTGCATTACTTTCGACAAATGCTTCGCTTTCCTCGAACGGTGTGACTTCCTCGAATGGCGCAACACTCCCTTGGTATGTCGGCCTCGATGAGACCGACTTTTCACTTGAAGGTCAAGAAGGAGCATTGGTGAATGTGACTTTAGTCCATCCAGCAGGCCCAGAGCCAGGAATATACTCAATCGAATTGCTGGGTGAAGATACCGATAATAATGTTGAATCACCATTTACTCTAGAACTAGATGTGCCGATTCTTGCAGATACAAGAATAGAAATTGATTACCAGAAGATACCAGTTCATCCATCTGACCCTACATCTATCGATGTTCGTCTATTCAATGATGGAAACACCGATATCGGTTATGATTTATTCCTTGAGAGCCCACCCGGTTGGCATTCTGGCTTTGATGACTTATCCCTCCAAGGTGGCGCAAATTCTGGTTCTACAGGTCTAATGTTAAAAGATGGTGAAAGGAGTGTTGGAATTACATTCACGCCACCGCAAGTGATGACATTAGCTGGCTCTGAATTAACGGTGAAATTACGTGTGGTTTCACAGACTGAAACGGCGGGACATGTAATCTATGACCTACCTTTGATAGTTCAAGAGATTAAGGAAATAAGTGTGAATCTTGAGACTCAATTATCTTCGATAATGCCGGGCAGTACTATCTCTTTGCAATATAGTATCGAACATGAGGGAAATATCGACCTCGATTTATCTCCACGTCTTCAACTACCTACTGGATGGATTCAGAATACTATCTTGGAAGATTTCACATTATCTTGGACAGATAGCCAAAACCTCCTGATTTCCATTACCGCTGATGAAGGGGCAAAGAGTGGCGATATTACATTCATTATTGACGGTCCTTCACTGAGTTGGCAAGATCAATCGCCAATAAGTGTCATCCAATTAGCCGAACCTGTAATGACATTTCTCTCTCTTGAAATAGAGGGGGAAATATGGTCTAATGAATTTGGTTCTGGTTCTCATCCAACTGGAAAGGCCTTGAATTATACTTGGCTTATTTCAAATGAAGCAGATACATTGTGGAATCCGAGTACAACTCTTCAAATGGATAATGGTTTACTCGGAGAATGTGACAATGTTGAACCTCTAACCAAGGACGAGGTTGAGGCAATGACTTGCACAGTGATTATTCCTGCAACTGCAAATCCAGGTTCAGAACCATCGTTTACTGTTGTTCTTGACGATGGCTCTGTTAGTATTCAATATCAAATTTCGATGAGTGTTGCTGAAGTGAAGGAGATAACTTGGAAGTTTGAAGGAGCATCAAATGTCGAAACCGGTGTTGAATCTACTATTCAAATCACCATTACCAATACGGGAAATAGCCTAATTTCAGACCGAGTTTCTACAACTCCTCCAGAGGGATGGACTGCTGTATTCGATGGAAGTGATATGATCGATTTGAGTGCAGGAGAGTCTAAACGCCTGCGATTAAAGGTGAACTCGAGTCAACCCGGTGAAGTTAGTTTCACCTTTGCTTTGGCAAATAGCCCTGAAGTATCAGGTCGTACTATCACCTACGAGATGAATTCTGAAGGTGAAATTATAACCGAACAAGGAACCAATATGACAATTGTAACCTTATCGATATTCGGTGTGCTAATAATCGTAATTTTAGCAGGTCTTCTAATCCGTAGAATGGCATCTGAAACCGACCATACTCCGCTAGTCGCCCCTGCTGCCGCCCCCACCGCGGCCGCATTCTCGGCTCCTGTGGCCGCAACACCTTGCTGGTCTTGTCGACAACCGATTATTTCAGGCATGCTAGGTTGCCCCAAATGCGGCGCACGCTATCATTCAGTATGCGATGTGAAAACTTGTTTAAACTGTGAATCGGGTGCAGATTCTTTCGTTATCGTTGAATAATAATTCAAACATACTCGGACAGGCCTTTAATGGGAAGGCTTCGAGCGGGGTTCATGGAACCCCGTCGAGAAGTCCTCCTACGCAACCAGCGTCGAGCCAGTATCTTCCTTGTTTCCATCATGCTTCTAGCAATCATTCCAGTAATTGCAACTCCTGTAATTGCAGATGATAGTGGCAGGGATGCAAATATCACACTCACGGTAACTCCAACGGCTCAAACGGTCAATCCGGGAGAAACCGCGGAGTATACCGTTAGAGTCACCAATAATGGTGCAAATCCCGTTTCGATAAATCTAGCTGCAGCGAATGAGCAGGATTGCAACGGATATTCCTCAACCATTGGACAGATTGGCCAACCAATCGACTCTGGCGCTACAGAGGAAACCTTCCTCAACGTCACGCTCGCTCAAAACGCTGAGGACTCTTGCATTACTACAATCACGGCAAATGCCAATGAACAGGTTACACCCCCTGACCAGCCCGGTGCGCCTGCACAAGAAACATATGATGTTACCACTACAGCAGGTGATGGTGCAGGTTCGGAAGTATTCGGTGTTGAATTAATTGTAGATCAGCCATCGAGGACTTGGGCTGGTGAATCTACAATTGAATGGGATGTTGAAGTCACGAATACTGGTAGAGTTCAGGAAACTATTGATCTCACCTTAGAAGATATTACTTCTGGACCTTGTGTTTCCTCTTCTGGATTCTCAGTGAGTGTGGACCCTGCACAAGTACAACTCGATAATGAATCGAGTGAATGGGTTCTCGTTACCTTGGATGTGCCTGCAGGCGCATCCGCTGAAAAGTATTGTTGGGAAATTACTGGAGTCGTCTCCAATGACCAAAATCCAAACGGTAGCGCATCAGATGTCGAGCCGTTTGACCTTACAGTTCCCGAATTAAAGGAATGTGATTTGGAATTATCCAAGTCTTCAGTTTCCATTGACCCAGGGGATTCTGGAAGCCTAGAGGCTACTTTCTCAAATACTGGTAATGCAGATTGGTCGGTAAATGTCGCATTTACTGGCTCTAAAGCATCATGGGCATCAGTCGATGGTGCATCGAGTGGGATGCTCCCCTACGATGATGGAAATGGCGAGAAAGAGTTCACAATAGACATTACTCCGGACGATTCAGTTGAGGCTAATAGCCAATCCACGATTACGATTCAAGGAAGAGATGGCAACCTTGCTAAGTGTTCATCCGACATCAATGTGGTAGTTGGACAGTCCCATGGTGCATCGATGTCGCTGGGTAATTCTGTTATTCACAATATTGATCCTGGGGCAAATGCAGTCACTACTCTAACAGTTACAAATGAGGGCAATGGTCCAGACACATTCCGCATTTCAGCATCATCACCACCTTCGGGATGGGCAGTCTCTCTTGAATCATCTACAATTTCTACTAATTCACGTCATTCAAATCAAAAGCAGGGTACAATCGAAATTCAAGTCTCATTACCAGGTGACGCTCTTGCAACCGAAGAAGTGGAAATCACATTCTCTGTAATGCCAAATAGCGGCGGTGCAGCATATGCTACTCAGACACTGCGAATTACGGTAAAGGCGATTCATGGAATGAGTGGCGACTCTGTGGCCGATGACCAAACAGGTCGCTCAGACACTACCGTAAGGTTCCCAATTACCGTATACAATGACGGAAATACAGCCGATTCATTCAGATTTTCTGTAATATCTCAGACAGCAACACCAGCATGGGGCAATCATTTCGAAACAGTCGATGATGAAGTAAAGACCGAGATTAATATCGATGCAAGAAGTTCGGCGATAATGTACCTCGTTGTCAGTATCGATGGTGAGGAAGAATTGGCAAGTACGAGGCTGACAGTCCGTGTAACCAATATTGGAGACAACAATAATGGCGATACCGATGATGACGGTATCCCCGATAATCAAATCGAATTTACCTTCCGTGCAATCCTTTCCGACCGTAATTTCGCCATGGATTGTTTGATTATGCATTCAACAAATGACCTATCTCGAAACGGAGCTCTAATTTTACCACCTGGTGGCACTTCCTCTTATCAGATCAAGGTGATTAATACCGGCGATGGCCACGATGATGCATTATTCGACTTCTCTGGATTACAAGGAACTGCAACACGTACAATCTACCATCAAGGCATGGAAATTGATGGAGCGATTCACGTTCCTAAGGGATGGGGCGCAAGGGACCTTGCCACAGGCGAGTTCTACTATGAGAACGGAGGTCCAATGATTGGTAGTACCGACGATAAAATCGTCGAGAAAATGATCGCTGCAGGATTGATGGAAACTCATGAAGCAATCGAATACTATGCTGTAATCGAGCTGGTCATCACTGCATCCAGTAGTTCAGAAAATGGTGATGGCGGCTTGTTAGAGATGGTCGTTACATCTGTAGCAAATGCTGCAAACAGGAGTGGGAAAATCACAATTTCCCTTTCGGTTGAAACGGTGATGTCTCTGGAGATGGAACTCACTGGAGATGCAGAGAGAGACATTACATTCGGTGATATTGAATCCAATTCCAAATTTTATATCAATATTACAAATAGCGGAAATGTAGAAACTGAAGTCAAAGTTTTCGCCAGTGAAGGATTGAGAGGATGGAGTGTTACACTTTCAGCCGATCAGGGCTGTGAGAATGACGGGGCGGATTTGATTTGTATTCTCGATGAGGGCGAGTCCATGAGAGTAACCGCATTGGTCAGGCCTCCTTCTATCGATAATGCAGAGATTACTGATGAGTATATTTTCACACTCTCGGTTGAACCAACAGATGTCGGACTAGTAGGCCGCGAGAATATCGAATTAACAGTAACCGGTCATCCTGAGACTTTTGCATTGAATTCACTAATCACTCCGAATGTGCTCTATGGGATGGCTGGAGTAATTATTTTGGGGCTATTTTTCTTGAGTTTCAGAAAGCGCCCTTGACCCCTACGGGGTCATGATTTTGTCCCTTTTCTTTCGCATGTGCGTGAGACAACGCTTATGGATGGTCTGCGAGTCGCCAAGATTGGAGAGCGTCATCGCTCACTATGGTGATTGAATGGTTGGCGATATTTCCGTTACTGGCACCTATCTCTCGATGGCTCTGCTTACCCTCATCGGTATTGGTATGCCCTTGGGTGCATTCGTCACGCAATACTTCGTTATGCCCAAGACAGACCCCTCTCGTCCCAATATTACCCGTTCGTGGCTGATGGAAGGATATGAGAGCGATCACAGCCTATATCCACGCCGTCTTTCAACCTATGAATGCGGCTCTGAACCAGTCGGCGATGCAATGATTCAATTTCACTTCCAATATTATTGGTACGCTATTATTTTCCTCGTGTTTGATGTTGCTTTCATGTTCTTAGCACTCGGCGGTCTATTGGCAGCTGAGAATACCGGTGTTGGTGCAAGTGCAGCAGACCTATCCTCCCTTGAGGGTAGCATGTTGGTGCTGGCAACTTTCTTTGGCATCATGGTAATGGGCGTTTGGCACGTCTTCCGCAAGAGGGGCCGAATTTACATCTGAGGTGATTTTGATGAGTGATAGTGGAGAAAATTATGCCGCATTCAACAGCCGCGCCCTCGTAGAGATGGTAGGCGATGTTACCGATGAAGCCCTCAAGGCTACACGAATCAAACAATTCCTAGGAGTACTCGCTGGTCGATTCTTCAATTGGGCTGGTCGCAAATCTTTGTTCACACTGCACCTTGGAATCAAGTGCTGCGCTATTGAGATGGCAGCTTCAGCGACACCACGATTTGACGGAGACCGTTTCGGAGTGCTATTCAGATCAAGTCCACGCCAAAGCGATGTTCTGTTGGTCAACGGACCGATTTCAAAGAAATTTGCAGACCCCGTTGTCAGGTTGTGGGAGCAGATGCCCGAGCCTAAGTACTGTATTGCAATGGGCGAATGTGCCATTTCAGGAGGCCCATATTATCAGTCGTACAATATTCTCGAAGGCGTTGACACAGTCATCCCAGTAGATGTTTACATTCCAGGATGCCCACCTCGGCCAGAGACTCTAATCGATGGCTTTGGTAAGTTGCGTGAGAAGATCATTCGCATTGGTGGAGCACCATCCACTGGTCGTGAGGGTGACAAGCCCATCATCATCGGAGAGGACTGAAATGGGTACTACAATTACCGCTAAACAGAACTCTAAGGCTGCATCTGCAGCAGTGAGTGCGGTCAACGACCGTTTCTCAGATGCTGGTATTGTTGCCGAAGTAATAGCCCACAGTGCGGGTAAGAAATACGAATTTGTGCGAATCACATGCGCTCCTGCTCAGTGGAGAGCACTTGCAAAGTGGCTTGCATCTGAGGCTGGAGTCAACTATTGCGGGATGATAACTGGAACTCACTTCCCTGAAGGCCCTTCAGAGAGAGGTTGGGAAGTTGCAGTGCATTTGTACCGCTGGCCAATCGCAAATGTCGCTCCACATACCTGTACTATTCACGTCGGTGAGAAACTCACTGGAGACGACATTCCAATCGAGTACGAAGTCTTCATCCCAATTGAGAAGACCGAATCGCCTTCAGTACCATCTGTACAGGACATCTGGGGTGGTGCTGATTGGAATGAGAAGGAAACTTGGGACCTTGTTGGGATTGATTTCGAAGGGCATGTAAACATGCATCGTGTTCTAAATCCTCACGACTCACCCGATGAATTCCATCCTTTGCAAAGGCAACATAAGATTCGCTATCATGATTTCAATGAAATGTACGACGACCCTCAGGGATTCGGTCGTAAACCGGTTGATGAGGGCCGAGTAAAGTGAGGTGTTGATGATGGCAGAAATGTGGATCACAATGGGGCCCCAGCACCCAATGACCCATGGCCTGTGGACTCTAAGAGTCAAGGTCGATGGAGAAACAGTTACCGATACTGAGGCAGAACTCGGATACATTCACCGTGGAGTGGAGAAGATATGTGAGTCGAGAGACTTCACCCAAATTACTCCTTATTGCGACCGTCTTTGCTATGTTAGTGCAATGACTTGGGCGCATTCCTACATCATGGCAGCAGAGGATCTCCTAGAGGCTGAAGTGCCTGAGCGTGCAGAATACATCCGTCTAATGGCTGCTGAAATTCAGCGCTTAGCAAGCCACTTGATGTGGCTTGGCGCATTTGGACCAGATATCGGAAATCTAACACTGATGACTTGGTGTCTACGTGACCGAGAGATGTTCCTTGACCTGCTCCAAGAATTGGGCGGTTCTCGAATGCACTATAATTTCCCTAGAGTGGGCGGTGTTAAGCGCGATATTCCAATCGGTTGGGCTGACCGCTTGCGTGCGAAAATCAAGTTATTTGAACACCGAATCGACGAGTATGAAATGCTTCTTGATGAGTCGACAATTTGGTTGGTTCGTCTACAAGGTGTAGGGTATGCTACTGCAGAAGACCAACTCAACGAAGGTGTGACAGGGCCAAATATCCGTGCTGCTGGAGTCAACACAGATGCTCGATGGACAAATCCATATTCGGTCTACGACCAAGTCGACTGGGAGCCAGCGGTTGAGAAACCAACCAGCGTCAAAGGAGCTGATTGTTACGACCGTTACCGTGTGCGCATGGAAGAGATGCGTCAATCCTGCCGCATGATTCTCGATGCAATCGAAAAGATTCCTGGCGGCTCAAATACTCATTATTCTCCTGGAGATGAAATGATTCTCACCAAGGCGCCAACCCGTGCTCCAGAAGGAGCAACTGGTACAAGCACTTACGAATGCACCCGTGGAGTTAGCCAATTCTATCTCCAAGGTGGTGGCGATGGACGTGGAAAGCACCCATACAGGGTTTCGATACGCTCGCCTATGTTCATCACAATTCCATATGTGGCTAAAACCATGATCGGTTACAAGGTCGCAGATATTCCTGCCATTATGGGCAGTTTCGATCCGTGTATTGGGGAGACCGACCGTTGAGGTGATTATCATGAATGATTGGCTAGGACTTCACGATTTCATTTTCTACCGCACACGCGAATTGTGCTGGTGGGCATTTGAGGGCACATTCCTTGAATCGAGCAGCAACGATGTTGCCTTCTTCATTCACACCCTTCTAACTTGTTTAATCACCTTTGGAGGAATCATGATTTCAATGTTCATGATTCTCTGGATTGAGCGCAAATTCTACGCTCGTGTCAACGACCGCCGTGGTGCAACAACCGCTCTCCGTTCCCTTTGGGTCGGAGAAAATGGCGTTACAGCAGGCGAATGGTGGAATATGATACCATATGGCTTGGGTAAGCCAGTTGGCGCAATCAACGGGTGGCTCAATCGTGTTGCTGGTAATGATGGCCACCAACAAGAGATGGTCAACAGAGTAGGCAACCGTTCCTGGTATGGCGTTTCCATCTTCCCTGGATTCTTCCAGAACCTAGCAGACGGAATGAAATTCCTAATCAAGGAACACATGGTTCCAAATCGTGCGGATAAGGTCATCTTTGAACTCGCACCATTCCTTGTAATATCTTCAACAGTAATGATTCTTGGAATGATCCCACTATCGAGCGGTATCTATGGTGCTAATCCCGAACTCTCGGTACTATTCGCCTTTGCAATCTTTGGAATTGCGCCATTAGGCGTCTTCTTTGCTGGGTGGTCCTCCAATAACAAGTACACCTTACTTGGAGGAATTCGAAGTGCTGCTCAACTAACTGCATATGAAATTCCGCTATTGCTTAGCATTCTTGGAGTTTGTATCATGGCTGGCTCTTTCAATTTCCTTGAGATTGTACACTTCCAACACTCATCTGGTGTATGGCTACTATTCCTCATGCCTCTAGGCGCAGTATTGTTCCTCGTGAGCATGATTGCAGAAGTCGAACGAATACCTTTCGATATGCCAGAGGCTGAGGCCGAGCTTGTCGAAGGATGGTGGACAGAGTACGGCGGTATGCGCTTTGGACTCTTATTCGCTGCTGAGTACATGCGCGTCTATGCAGCATCGATTCTTTTCGCCCACTTCTTCCTAGGAGGATGGCATTCACCATTTGCGGGATTAATTCCCGGCGGCCCATTGATTCCTGGTGTAATCTGGACCTTGCTGAAGGCTTGGCTGATATTCACAGTGGTATTCGTTTGGGCACGTACTGCTTTACCTCGTATCCGAACCGATCAGATTCTCGAATTTGGTTGGAGAATGCTTCTACCACTTTCTGTCATACAAGTTGCCCTCGCAATAGTTTACAGAATTTACCTATTCGATGCAAGTGCTCTCAATGACTCCACCTCTGGAGGATGGGCGTGGGATGCTGGACTGTTCCCTTGGGCGGTTCCAGTATTGACCACTGTCTTCTGGCTGGCTTTATTCTTGGTATTCATGAATGATGAAGACGATACTGAAGACATGGAACGAATGTACCATGTTCAGACATTAACGCCTGCGGGAACGCACACTGCAGGTACGGAGTGAGGTGAGAATATGGCAACACATCCACACGGCAAGCCCAACTTCCGAAATCTGTTTTGGTATCCGTTCAAGATTACCGGGATAACCTTCTTGCGAACCTTTTCATTATTCGGCAAATATTTCGACAGTGGTTATCACAATACTGTTCACCCGGAGTTTAGAGATGGACCCTCAGTCATTCGTGCTGAGAAGACCAAGCATCTCAATGACATTACTGCCCATGAATATGCTCCAGATCGTGCAGGTACTGATTTAACCCCGACAATATGGAAGCCTCAGACTCTAAACTATCCTTATGAGAGGCTTGAGGAAATTGAACCATGGCTCTTCGTTCCAGGAAATTACAATGGACGTATCGGTGTAATTTGGGAAACTTGTACAGCGTGCAAAATGTGCGTAAACATCTGCCCCAACGACTGTTTACACATGACCACAGAACTCAGAGTCGACGTTCTCGACAATGCAGAAGGTGAGTGGGAAGGACTTGGAGCAGAACTCGAAGTTGGCAAATTTGCAGCCATTGAAAAGCCTGAGGTAAAGAGCACACAAGACTCATTTAACCTCGTTACTGCTCACAAGTCTGTACCAGAAGAGTGGCGTTTCGGAGAGGTTCTAGACCTCACAGGAGACTCGGTGCGAATGCGATGGAATGATTCTGGCGAAGAAGATGTAGTCGCATTGGAGAGTGTATTCCCTGCAGATGACCAAATTGTTTCTGGTAGAATCGATTTGGGCCGATGCATGTTCTGTGGATTATGTATGGAATCATGTAACTTCACTTCCTTCTTCATGACCAACGAGTATGATGGAATGTCTGGATTTAGCCGTCAAGAACTCTGGATGGATGCGGATAGAACCCGTGTTTTGCCAGGTGTTCACCAAGAAGCGGTTGATGCCGAACTCGCAAAGCGCGCTAGCAAGGAGCGCGATAAGCGTGCTAAGAAGGCAGCAAAAGCTGCAGGGGAGGCTTGAAAATGGCAGCAGCAGAGATTACTGAGATTGTTGTATTCTTCCTGATGAGTACTATCGTAATCGGCGGTGCTCTAGGGCTGATTTACATGCAACGAGTTGCCCATTCCATGATGTCTTTGATATTCTGTTTCATAGGTGTCGCAGGAATTTTCATCCTAATGGGTGCTGAATTCCTAGCAATTATTCAGATTCTAGTTTACTTGGCTTCGGTAATGTTGGTTGTGCTCTTTGGCATAATGCTAACTCGAAGGCAGATCTTAGAGGAGGACTTCGAATGAGGTTGATGAGTATCTTGGCTCGTGTCGGGCTAGTATTTTTGGGAGCTGCTCTAATTGCCGCAGTTTCATCAGATTCCGTTTGGGAAGGCTCCTCGGACCAGATGCCAACCAATGCTGAACTCGCCGATAGTATTCTTGGAGATTGGGCATTACCTCTACTTGCACTTGGATTCCTTATGGCAATGGCCATGGTAGGAGCAGCATATCTTGTTCGTGACGAGCGTAAGGTGAATCTCGAATGGGAACTTACTGGAGGTGAGGAAAAGTGATTGATCCAGCATGGGTCTCTGGCCTCTCCGCTATTCTATTCATTCTCGGATTATGGGGTGCGTTCAGTCGTAAGAACGCAATCGTAGTTCTGATGTGTATCGAGTTGATGCTAAACGCAGTCAACCTACAATTCGTCGCCGCAGCCAGTCACTGGGGCGATGTAACAGGATGGGTTTACACCATCTTTGCAATCGCAATCGCAGCGGGAGAAGTCGCCATTGGTTTGGCAATTTTCCTCTCCATGTACGGTCAACACGAGACCATATCTCTCGACGAGGTCGACTTGTTGAAGCACTGAGGTGAGATTATGAGTGAAACTGGAATCATCACATATGCTGTGCTCATACCTCTATTGCCAATGTTGGCCTTCCCGGTCATCCTATTTCTTGGAGGCATTTTCAATGGAACCCCTGGCTGGGTAAAGAAGGCAAGAGAGGGTGGCCTAATCGCTCTAACAGTAATGGGCGCATCACTCGCCCTTTCGATAATGCTAATCCTTGAGCACCTACATCACACAGGTGCTTCTGATATCTTCACATGGTTCGAATCATCGTGGTGGAATTCTTCTACTGGCGACATTAGAACCGATGTATTCGGTGTTGGTATTCATGTCGATCATCTAACAGTAATGCTTCTCTTTGTAGCAGCGTTCCTATGTTTCTTGATCAATGTCTTCTCTATTGGATACATGAATACCGATCCAATTAACGATAACAGAAATCATCGCTTCTATGCAGAATTCGTTCTATTCTGTTCTGGAATGCTTGGAATGGTTCTCGCAGATTCATTCCTTTGGCTGTTCATCTTCTGGGAGATTATGGGATTGTGTTCCTATCTGCTCATTGGATTCTACTACGAACGCCCAAGTGCAGCATATGCTGCAAAGAAGGCATTCCTTACCACCAAGGTTGGAGATGTATTCCTCGTCATCGGTTTGGTAATGTTGTGGAATCTCTTTGATGGCCACCTCGATTACGCCTATGTCTTCAATTCGGCAAATATCGCTGCAGTAGACCCAGGATCCTTACAACTCGCACTTGGAATGATGTTCATCGGTGCTGTAGGAAAGTCCGCTCAGTTCCCACTCCATGTTTGGCTACCAGATGCTATGGAAGGGCCAACACCAGTTTCTGCGTTAATTCACGCAGCAACAATGGTGAATGCAGGACTATACCTTGTAGCTCGTATGTTCCCATTCTTTGCCGAAGCAGATGTAGGAAGTTTGAGCACTCTTGCGATAATCATCGCTTGTATCGGTGGAGTCACTGCGGTAATGGCCGCACTAATCGCCTTCGTCCAGGTTGATATCAAGAAGGTCTTGGCTTATTCAACCATGAGTCAATTAGCATACATATTCACAGGATTAGGAGCTGCTCTATGGTTAGCAAATAATGGCTATTCAGAAGCAGCGGTTCTCGCCATGGGAGCAGCACTCTTCCACTTGTTCAACCACGCTATGGCAAAGGGCATGCTCTTCATGGCATCGGGTTCAGTCATTCACGAAATGCATCACGCACATCACGAGGTGGCTCATCATGGCGATGGTCACGATGACGACGACTTCGATGCTCAATCGATGGAAAACATGGGTGGGCTTGCATCGAAGATGCCCATTGCTTCAACAGCAATGCTCGTTGGTAGTATGTCTATTATCGGCATTCCATTCATCGGTGGATTCTGGTCTAAGGAAGGTATCATTGCAAATACCTGGACAGTGGCAATGGAAGAGCCAATATTCATTCTACCTGCGCTACTAGTTCTTGGTGGAGCAGGAATGACCGGCTTCTACATGTCACGAATGTGGTTCATGACATTTGCTGGAAAGCCGAAGAGTGAAGTTGCTGCACACGTGCATGAGCAGACACCGTGGATACCAATTCCTCTGGTTGTTCTGACATTCATGTCGCTATCGGCAATTATCTTCGCCGGCATGCATTCAACTAGTTGGCTTGGGGATTACGACCATGGCCACTTCATGGGATTCTTCGAGTATATCGGTGAGGAATTACACCATGTGTTCCTCAATGAAAATCCATTCTTGTTGATGTTAACATATGTTGCAATCGGTCTTTCTGCAATTCTTGGACCATCATTTGCAATGGCACTCTATGGAGGACGCCTTGATGATGGCGAGAAAGCAAAACCATGGGTGCAGTGGGCGATTGATTTGTCGAGCAAGGTTCGACGCAATTCCCACTTTGACAATTCAGCATGGGCAAATTCAGGTCTTGCAAATTCATTGCATCAGCGCTTGCACTTTGATGCGGTATATGATGCGGCGATGCTCAAGTTAGTCGCAGGATTTGCCAATATTACCGCAATGATAGATCGTGTAGTCATAGATGGTACAATCAAGTTGATTGAATCCACTTCTCAGGCAGCCAGTCAAAAGGTCCGCCTGATAACCACAGGTTCGGCTCGAGATTACATCATGATGGTCGCGCTTGGGACTCTTGGAATTGCACTTCTACTATGGGGGGTGGCTTGATTGAGCGCCAATAGTACACTTGATATCAAAAACAAGGAGTTCATACTCGTTGGCTTATTATTAGTTACAGTAGCAGGTCTAGCTGCATTCTTCCCATCCTTGGGCTCTAATGCTCAAGGAGAGGTCGATTGGATAAGTTTGCCACTGGTTGGATTCCCAATCGTTGTGAGTGGAATCTTGATGGCATTTGCAAGTCAGGAATCACGTGCGAGAAAAGAGATACTTGCTGGTCCAATTCGCCTTGCTACCCTCTGTTTCAGCCTAATCCCATTAGCGATTAGTACTGCACTCTTCTTCGACTGGTTAATCGCTGTAGATTGGGCACTTGGATACAATGAGTATGCGCTAGAGAGCCGTTATCATTGGATGGAGAGCATTGGCGTTTCATGGCATGTTGGTATGGATGGCTTATCCTTCCCAATGGTTTGGCTTACCACATTCTTGGTACCTGTCACAATTATCATGACTTGGGAAGAAAAGAATGGTGCGGTATACCATCCACTTCTGTTGATGATGGGAGGCGCTCTAATCGGTGTCTTCGTTTCACTTGACCTCTTCATGTTCTATATCTTCTGGGAATTAACATTGATTCCGATGTTCTTCTTAATCTTGAGTTGGGGTGGAAAGGACCGTCGATATGCGTCTCAGAAATTCTTCATCTACACATTCGCTTCTTCAGTGATTATGTTACTTGGATTGATTACTCTATACTTCTTACAACCAGCCCAGGATGCGTCGACCAACCCATGGGTTGGTGACCTCACTGGTCGTTCATTCGACATTGTCACAATTCTTGATCAGGCAAACCATGGAAATCTCGGAGACGGAATATTCCTTGGAATGGGAATGCAGAAAGTATTGTTCGTTTTGCTGATGATTGGTTTCTTGGTAAAGTTACCAGCAGTACCATTCCATACTTGGCTTCCCGATGCGCACGTGCAAGCACCAACAGGTGGCTCAATGTTATTGGCTGGTGTAATGTTGAAGATGGGAGCATACGGAATGTTTAGACTACCTCTTGCATTATTCCCAGATGCATTGATGCACTATCAACATTGTATAATGGCAATTGGTCTAATCTCTCTCGTTTGGGGAGCATTTGTTTGTCTAGGTCAGACCAACCTCAAGAAAATGGTAGCTTATTCCTCAGTATCTCACATGGGAGTAATTCTACTTGGAATTGCAAGTATGCAGCCGATTGGATATGCTGCAGCCCTCTTCATGATGTTCGCACATGGAATCATCTCACCAATGCTCTTCGCAGTTTGTGGTGCTTTCAAGCATCATTACCATTCGATGGAGATTGGAGCAATGCGTGGAATGGCGAAATTCTCTCCATTCCTTGCAGTTTACATGATGTTTGCATGGATGGCAAGCCTCGGCCTGCCTCTTCTCGCTGGATTCGTTGCTGAATTGATGGTATTGCTAGCATACTGGGCAATTTATGGCTGGTGGATTTTACTTCCAGGTCTAGCCCTTGCAATCACGGCTACATACTACCTATGGTCGATGCAACGCACTATCTTCGAAGGCGGAGATGAGGGACAACCACCTGCAACTCTACTTGGAGAGAACCCACCTGATCTAACTCTACCCGAAAATATTGGTATGATTATCCTTGCATTCTTCACTGTACTCTTCGGAGTTTTCCCATTCATTGCTTTGGGAATGATGGATGATTGGACTGTGGCATTCTTCGAGGGTGTTTTCAACAGAGGGGGTATCTGAAATGGATAGCGTTACTGTATTCTCTCTAGAATTCTGGAAGGTAATGGCACCAGAGACCATCCTCCTTCTTGGTTTAGTAGCAGTATTCGTGATTCCAAATCTTGGACACGCAAAGTTCCGAATTCCACTGACAAAGGTTAGGGTACCTTGGTTCCTTGGTGGGCGAAGATTTGCTATAACTGGCGACCCATCAATACCGGGATTAATCGGTGCAGCAACTCTCACTGGTGCTTTCCTCATCACTTTGATGACTGAGATGATGGGCGAAGGCGGTACTACCGCAATAATGAGTTCTGGCGGAATCAAATTATTGCAAGTTGACGGCTTCAGTCGTATATTCGAATTGATTTTCTTTGGAGCATTGATGTTAGCAGCGATCGCTAGTATGGACCGCGTTCCGGCAACTATGCAACATTCCAGTAACACACTGGAGGAGATGTATGACAACCGTCGCCAAGCCGACCTCTACATCCTGATGCTGACCACAGCTTTGGGAATGAGCATGGTTGCTCTAGCACAGAATCTATTCATCCTCTTTGTCGGATTGGAATTGGCTAGTTTCTCCACCTATATTCTGGTGGCATTCCACAAGGAATCCAAGGCTGGTGCAGAAGCCGGTGTGAAATATTTCATCGTCGGTTCGGTTGCGAGTGGCGTTGGCTTGTACGGCCTTTCATTGCTCTACCTCGCATTTGGTACACTTCAACTCGATGGACTTGCGACGGGATGGGCAAATAGTGGAGATGCAATCCTGCCGGTAATCGGTTTAGGAATGGTACTGGTTGGATTTGGATTCAAGGTTAGTGCTGCTCCATTCCACTTTGCCGCTCCAGATGCTTATGCTGGTGCAAATAGCCCGATTGCAGGAGTTCTAGCAACCGCATCAAAGGCAATGGGAATGGTTGGACTAATTCGTGTCTTAGTACTGGTTGCCTCTCCTGTAGGCGAGACTAGTGCAACTTGGCTTTGCTTGCTTGGAGTATTATCTGCAGTTACAATGACTTGGGGTAATATCGCCGCACTCGGTTCAAAGAACCCGAAGAGAATGCTTGCGTACTCTTCGGTTGCTCATGCAGGATACTTGCTCGCAGCCCTAACAGCAGTTGGAGCATGGCATTGGGGCCATGTCGATATGCCAGAGCATTACGCTACTGCAATTTTAGCAGCGATATTCTTCCATCTCATGGTATTGGTTGCAATCAAGTTGGGTGCATTCCTTGTCCTCGGTCTTCTTGAGATGGAAGGTGGCGCAAGTCGCTTGTCCTCTCTTGCTGGACTAGGGCGTAGAGATCCTCTAATCGCCACTTCGATGTTCATCTTCATGATGGCACTTGCCGGAGTACCACCTCTCGCAGGATTCATGTCGAAATTCCTAGTAATCGGCGGAATAGTCAAGATGTCAATTGGCGATCTTGCAGCTAGTGGTGGAATTGAGAGTTTGGATTCCCTCCATTGGGTTTGGTGGCTTGGACTATTGATGTTCCTCAACAGTGCAGTTTCGGTATTCTATTATCTCAGAGTCGGGGTAGTAATGTTCCTCGATGCACCTGAGGAAGGTCGCCGAAAGCCATTACCATATGGTATATCCATTCGAATGTCAATTTGGATATGTGCTGTTGCTACAATACTACTTGGAGTTGCAGGAGATACCTTCATCGAAATGTGTTATAGTGCCGCAGAGGGCCTCTTTGGCCTCTAATTACAGTATTAGCCTTCAAGTAGGGTGGGCCGCTCGGCCGGATTATGGGCCGCAGGCGTGAAGAGAAAGTCGACGAGGAGGAATTAGCTCGTCTGATGGATTCTGCCGGAGAATCTTCCAAGATACGTGTGAAGATGCCCAATACCAAGGTCAACGAGATGTTCGCAATTGCCGAGCAAATCCTTGGTGGACGACGTGTTACCGTACTTTGTGCAGATGGCGAGACTAGAATGGCTAGAATCCCAGGTAAGATGCGTCGCCGTCAGTGGGTACGAGAGGGTGACCTCATCATCGTATGGCCGTGGGATTTCCAATCTGCAAATGCTAAAGACAAAAAAGCGGATGTAAAGCACCGTTATACCAAAACTCAAGCATTCTATCTCTCCCGTAGGGGAGTTCTTCCTACAGATGTTGATGTCTTTGGTATGAATACAACTGCAGATGATTACGATGATGAAGAAGGTTTGTTTTCAACAGGCGATGACTCTGAACTAGAGCCTGCAGAGGAGACCGCAGAGGAAGCGGTTGAGGAAACCGGAGACGAAGCGGTTGAGGAAGCCGGAGACGATGAGGACGACGAAGAAATCAACGACCTATTTGGTTGAATCTCGACAACCTTCAATGTCTGGCACCTCCGATGATGATTCGAGGGGGTTGAATCTTTGGCTAAGCGTCGTGACGGCTGGAGTGATGAACTCTCTGATGGACGCCGTAGAAAAAAGCGGCGCAAAGGCCGTGACCTCAACAAGGATGAGGTTCATCATGAATCTGAGAAGGATGCCTTCGTTGACTCTCTAGATAAGGACCAAGAGCAAGTTAGTTGGATGAAAGAATCTCGATTCAAACGCATGTTTAAGGAAATAGAGAGTGGACTTGCAGGTGTAATGGGCGATGGCTCATTTGAGTGGGTTGATAGACGCGTTTTCGACTCTGTATTCGACCGTCTAACATTGATGAGCCTGTATAAACTGATGAAATTGGGTGCCTTCGATACACTTGATTTCCCGATTGCTAGAGGCAAAGAAGCGCATGTATTCCATGGTACTAGCGCCGATGGCCCAGTTGCAGTAAAAATATTCCACACCTCAAATGCGGTATTCAAGAATTTAATCCAGTATATCGAAGGAGATCGACGTTTTGGTGGTTTGAAGCGTCGACACAGGGACCTTGTGGACATTTGGGTCCGGAAGGAACATCGCAATCTAACAAGATTAGCAAAGTGGGGTTTAGCTGTACCAAAGCCGATTGGCGTTCATCGTAATGTATTGGTCATGGAATATCTGGGAACTCCTTCTGCGCCTTCACCACGTCTGCGAGATGTCGAAGTTCCCGACCCTCATTCCGTATTCGAAGAACTTCTCGAATTCCTTGCAATAACTTGGCAAAAAGCAAAAATGGTTCATGCTGATTTTTCACCATACAATATCATGTGGCATGGAGACAAACCGATTGTTATCGATGTTGGTCAAGCGGTCATACATTCTCATCCTAGAGCCCAAGAGTTTCTCGTCCGGGATGTAACTCGCCTTATCGAGTGGGGCCAAAAGAATGGTTTGGATGTTGAATTAGCAGAAACGATGTATGATGTATTGGAGATGGATACCTCTCACATCGAGATGCTCGAAGAGGAATGAAAACCCGCGACTGTGGGGTTGAAGAAGGACTGGCCGCCCGCTTCGCTCCATGCGCCAGACACTGCCGCGAGTTCCGAAGGACCGTATTGCGGTTCTTATCGGCGCTAAGGGTCAGACACGTCGTGACCTGCAAGCGGCTGCAGGATGCAAGACAATTCAGATTCATTCAGATACTGGTGATGTTGATGTTGAATGGGGCGAACCTGGAAGTTATGACCCAGTAAAGGCATTCAAACTCCCTGATGTAATCAAGGCAGTTGGCCGAGGAATGGCTCCACGTAGAGCAATTCAATTACTCCAAGATGACTGGTTTTTTGAAATGGTTGATCTCAGAGACCATGTTGGCAAACGCTCAAACCAGCAACGCCGAATCCGCGCAAGAATCATCGGTACCGAGGGAAAGATTCGCAAATTGATTGAGCAGCATACCGATACAGAAATTTCAATTTACAATTCAACGGTTGTTCTCGTAGGTGAGGAAAATGGTTTGATGATTGCACGTCAAGCCATTGAGATGCTTGCAAGCGGTTCCGAGCATGGAACAGTCATCAAATTCCTCGAGAAGGAGAGACGCAGAATTCGCCTCGAATCCCGCTCTATCGATTACATCGAAGAAAAGACAGATGATACTCCAAGTGGCGAGTTTGTCGACCTCGTTCCAGGTCTAGCAGCAGTTGCAGAACGTCGTAACCGTCGTCTCAAGGCTCATCAGGTAGACCCAGAAGACGAAGAAGCCGTATCGAAGGTCATGGATTTGGCCGAGGACGAAGTCGTCGATTGGGAAGAGGAATGATCACTCTTTTTTCTGAAGCCAAGATACCAGCAATCCAGTCAGAATGATTGCGAGAATACTTGGAGCGAATGATGGCACAGTACCTGAGTTGGTTACATCTGCTCCAGTCACGACTAGGTGGAAGTTGTTATTCCCCTCATCTCTCTCATCAACTGCGTTTGAAGGGTCAATTGAAAGCCTCAAATCATATTGTCCGGTATTTGGTACAGTATAATTCCAAAGGATTTCTTCGGTAGAATCTGAAAGAGTTCCACTAGGCATGAGTCTAGTTTCCATTGTGACCCAATCTACATCAGCAGAACGGTCTGCAGGAGCTGCGAGTAGACTCACAGTAAATGACCCACCCCAATTTTGATTTGATTCCAAAGTGCTGGTGATTTGAATTAGACCATTTGTATCTCCGGGTCGTACGACAAGGCGGTCTAGAGTCGTTGAAGATGAATTCCACATCAAGTCGAGCCCGGGTAGAATTTGGAAAGCGGTTGGCACAGTTGTAATGGAATTTCCTGCAACATCTGTAACCACTGCTCTAAGCATGAGATATTGTCTGGATTTTGTAGCCCAATTGGTCAATCCAATAGACCCGTTTAGACCCGTTTCAGGAATGTCCAGCCAAATACCGGTTTGGTCAGGCGTATTTCCAACTCCATTTAGGTCGAATCCAAATTGTATTTGACATTCATCAAGATCGATGCCTGAACCATCATCAAGAGCGGTAAAGGAGAGATTTGCTGAACCGACTCTACTCGTTGTGAGTTCATCGACAATCCATCCCGCACCTTCTGGGTCTGTAACATCAACATTGATGTTAACATTGATTGCGGTTCCAATGTTACCAACGTTGTCTACTGGGCGCATTGAAATGGAATGCAGTCCTTCAGCGAGAGTAAGAGTGGTAGAATCGCCAATTACCGACTCCCAAGTTCCGTCTGAGTTAATTTCAACATGAGAAATTCCAGAACCACTTCCATCATCTGCTGCAGTGGATAAGCCACTAATCAAAACAGATGTAGAATCACTCCAAGAGCCTCCGTCTCCAATGGTTGGTGACGTAAGAGTGGGAGCGCTACGGTCAATGCCGATGAACATGGTCTTTGTTGCATAGAGACCAGAATCATCCCAGACAGTCAATCTCGGATTCCATGTCCCTTCTGAGAAAGAGCCAGAGGCCCAGTCCCATCCATTTGCAATTGTGCCTGGGCCATCATCCGAAGGCGTTCCAGGGCCGGGAACATTTGCTAAACTGGCATACGCGAGGTCATCATCAGTAGCAGTCCAAGTGAAGTACAATGTGCCATCAGTTGAGATATTGTACCATGCTCGGTTTGTAGAACTGGTACCAGAACCAGTGCCACTATTTGTTAGTTCGAATGAGGTAATGACGGGAACTTGGTTTACAATATTGAAATTACCACTTGTAAACCAGATACTAGTATCGGAAACATTGGAATCCCACGCACGAGCTCTTAGTATCCAAGTTCCATTTGTATATGCAGTGGAATCAAAATGTGTTAGCCAAGGAGTTCCGGTTAAATTAGTGACAGCAGTCCAGTTTTCGCCATCCGATGAAATTTCAATTTCAATACTCGATGCGGTACCGTTGCCGGTGATTACGAAAGAAATAGTATGGATCCCCGTGACATCTTCTCCCTCACCGGGTCCATTGCTGAAAGATAAATTGAGTTGACTTGTTCCAACACTTGAGACATCATGGTCCCTTAGGCTCTCTGGTGAGACACTACATGTAGTCATGATGACTACGACCAGAAGTGCAATGACAGACCGCCTCATCATTTCTATGACAATGAGTGTCACCCTTCAATGCTCCCATTCCAACCACCCCTTCGGGGTGTATTGGTTTCTATTGTATCCATATCCGATAGCAGCATTATATTCGATTGGTTCAAGTGCTCTGCATGACCTCTCCAAAATATGGCGAAGCCTAGTGCGACTTCCATTGTCCTCGCTCTTCTCTTGCTTAGTGCGTTCCCCCTGGGAGTGTTAGCAGAGGACAGTGGTGGAGTTCAAGCAAGCGCTTCAACAGTCAGCTTACAACCTTCGAACCCAACCGAAGGTGCCTCTACGACAGTAATTCTCACTTTATACAACTCAAATGATTTCACTGCATACGATGTCTTGTACAAATTCTACAAGGACGGTATTTCAGGAGATAAATTAGCTGAAGCAAATGTAATCGATATTCCTGCTGAATCGAGCATTGATGTCCAGTTTACATGGTCTGGCTTGACCGAAGGTGAACATAAAGTTTGGATTGCATTTGATCATGATGGGGCTGGCGAGCAGACATTTTACAAATCGTTTACAGTTCTAGGATTAGCAGATATTGAAGTTAATACAATCGAAGTATCTCCTTCAGAAATGAATTCTGGTGACCAAGTGCAAATCTCTGTATTGGTAGAAAACCGCGGTTCGGTAAATGCCCCTGCAAGTAAACTTCAGATCGATTTAGGTGACCAGTCTATTCCGGTGGATGTAGAAACTCTTGATGCCGGTTCTACAATTTGGATCAATCAATCGATGACTGCTCCTGAATCTGGGACTCATAATATTACAGTCACCATTGATTTAGAAGATACAGTAATTGAATCCGACGAAACAAATATTTTCACAAGTTCTCTAACAGTAGATCCGAGAATGGATATATCTCATCTTGGCGATGAATTAGATGTAGAAGTAGCGAATGAAGCATTGATGGGGCCTTGGATTATTTCGGGAATACTTTCACGAACAAATGGTAATGGGACAACAGTTGTTCCAATGAAACTCGAAGTCACGGTTGATACTGGACAGAATGTAATCATTCCAACCTTCGATGTGACAATTACTGGCGGAGATAATGCCCAAAAAGCTTGGTCTTTCCAGTTGAATTATTCCTTAATTTCCAATATTGCATCAGGAGTATATTCAATTACAGCAATTATCGACCCCTACCATACAGCATCATTTATCCAAGAAAGTAGAGAAAATGATGAGATTAGTGGTAGTTTTGCTAAACTACCAATTCCAGACGTTTCGTTGGACCCAATAGCCATGCCGTCTATGCCACAAGTGTCTAGTGGAGAGCCGATAGAATGGATAATATCTATAACAAATAATGGACAAATTCCAGTCTCTGGGCGTCTTGTATATGACTGGGAAGGTCAGACAGGAATCCAATCTCAAGTGATTATTATTCAACCTGAGAGCACATATATCTGGCAAGAAATACTGTTGACTACTTCTGGACATCACCAAGCTACATTATCTGCTCATTGGATGCCTCAAATTGGTTCTTGGGACAATAATCCCGTAAATTCGGTTGCGACAGGGACCATTGAGGTAGAGGCACAATTGAGGTTGGAATGGCAACAAAATTCAGTTAGTGTTAGCGATATATCAGGCGCTGCTGCTGAATTTCCTTTAACACATGGCGAAGAGTACACTCTCACAGTCAATCTCTCATCAATTGAGACTGGTTCAGCGAACATGAGTTGCGAAAATGGTAATGGTGAAGTTTGGGACGATATTGAGGTAGAAGTTGTAACTCGTTCAGAGATAGTTCAAATCTCATGCACATTCATCGCTAGTCATCCTAAAACGAATTTACTAATTATTTCAGACGATGACATCGTTGTAAATACAGCATTTACCAGAAATTGGGACACAGCATCTCTGCCAGGGCAGGGGGTTGACTCACAGGTGGATGGGACTATTGGCACTCTTACAATCATTGGAATAATTATAGCAATCCTTGTTGGCGTTTTGGTTGCAGCAATCTATCTCACACGGGATCCAGATGAGGAGGTCGAAAGGGATATTTTCGATTATTGCCCAGCCTGTGATGGTGAACTTGAGGGCGGAGAAGATAGATGTCCTTCATGTACATTCAATCTCAAAAAGGCACGACAACAATTCCACGATTGCGAAACATGTACTGAGTCGATACCCGACCTCCTTTCCAATTGCCCATACTGTGGAACTCCTCAAGATGTGTCGAAGTATTTCCAGCGCAGAGAGAGGATAGTTTCCGAAACCAAAGAAGAGGTTGCATTACCTGAAGAAGAAGAAGAAATCGACCCTACGACTATTCATGCTTCAGGATACGAAGATTTCGATGAGGCAGTCAAGGAATTCGGTTATGATGCAGATGACCTTGAAGGCCATTGGGACGAAAACATTGCAAAGGCAGAGGCTGAAGTTGAAGCCGCTTACGATAGGCGTGTTGCAGCAGAGTTAGATGCAGACATGGATGATGAGGAAGCAATGGCGATAGTTGAGCCAACACTCAAATCCATCGATGAAACCTTTGAAGGCCACGATATCGATGCAATCCTTGCTTCGAAGGGTGAGATAAAACCTCACCTTGACAAGGGAGATGATTTGACTGCGAGTGATGCTTCAATCCGCGGAAGACTGTACGAAATTACCGGCGAGAAGGGCGTTATGCCAGGTGATGAGGTTAAAATCGGAATGGGCATTCAAGATCGTTCTCTTCCCGGTAATGAATTACCTGAGGAAGCAATGGACTTTTCATTCGATGATGATGACGAACTCAATCCTGTTAAAGCTCAGAAGAGGAGAACTCCAAGGCGTAGAAAGGCTAAGGTCGAGACGGCTGAATGTGGCGCATGTGGTGCAGATATCGCTACAGATGCGAAAGGTTGCTCTACATGCGGTGCAAAGTTTGAGTGATGTCCGTCAGTACTCACAGGGTTCGTCATCGCCTTTACGGCTCGGCTGACCCTCTTGACTTCATTCGGACAAACACACGAGGGGTGTCATCCGCTTGAATCCTGTCATTCCCGGAAGGGTGTTTTGATACGGTGGTCCTGAGTGGGGAGATTCAATGCGAACCCGGAGAGTCTTGCCTACTTTCTTCATGCTTGCCATCATGTTGATGTCCAGTGCAGGATGTATTGGCTTGGTTCCCGCCCGCGAATTTGTTGAAAGTATGATGGATGAACCTTTGCCGGGTGTGATTCAGGATAAAATCGCTCTATCCCATGATTTTGTTACACCATTTGCAATATCTCCATATGATGCAGAACAGCAATTCGAGGTTGACAAACACGTCACCAGAATTGGTGCCTATCTTTCTGCATCAATTCCATTTGGCGACAATATCCCAGTTCCCGATGGGGTTAGGTATGTCGAAGCCTCACTAATCAGTGCAGATGGAGAAACTGTGTGGTCAGAACGATTAACGGATTCAGATAGCACACTTGAGAAAGATTTGTTTCAACCATTATCACTGGGAACATGGACTCTAACCGTTGAGGAAAGAGGGTATGGACTCGAAGGCCAAGTGGAAGACTCATTCCATGTTCTAATCACAATTGATCGTGATTGCATCGTTTATCCAAATGATCCTAATGATTGCGTTCTTGAATAATCAAACCAGACTTGAATCACAAGCATAGCGACGTGAACAGT